>CALFLO010000030.1 GCA_937880175.1 uncultured Gluconobacter sp. | reverse complement strand
CAGAGCGGCCGGGTCGCAGACAATTCGATAGGCTCCGGTTGGCAGAAATCGGGCGTCACCTTACAGCCACCGGCCCATAACCGGAAGGGAGCGTCATTTCGCGATCTTGTGGCCGATCTTGTAGACTGCGTGCGCGTGCATCATATGATTGACGCTCTGCAATTTCTTCATCTGGAAGGATGATGACGATGAACAACGAAGAACGCGATCTGATCGCCCGTTTCGTCGCCCGTGTCGGGGGAGGGCCGCAGGTCACGGGGCCTGGACAGCCGCCGGCCGCCCCTCTGCCGCCCATTGATCCCGAAGCGGACCGCTTCATCGCCGACAACTTCCAGAAATATCCGGAAGCCCGCTACCGCGTCACCCAGATGGCCGTGGTGCAGGAAGCCGCTCTGGCACAGGCGCAGAACCGCATCCGTCAGCTCGAGTTCCAGCTCCAGCAGGCCCAGCAGCAGCTCGCACAGGTGCAGCAGTCCGGTGCGTCCAAGCCGGGCCTGTTTGGTGGCCTCTTCAGCGGCGGCAACCGTCCGCAGCAGTCCGCGCCGCCGCCGGGCTGGGGCTCACAGGCTGCTCCGCCGCCGAACTTCATGCCGCAGCAGCAGTATGCTTACCCGCCGGGCTATCAGCCGGGCATGTTTCAGCGCGGCGGTTCGGGCTTCCTCGGTTCGGCCCTGACGACGGCCGCAGGTGTGGCGGGTGGCATGATGGCCGCCAACGCGCTTGAAGGCCTGTTCTCCGACCATCACAGCGGCGGCGATGCAGCCGGTGGCTGGGGCACGGGTGGCGACACCATCATCAACAATTACGGCGGCGATGCTTCGGCTTCCGATCCGTTTGGCGGCTCGGGCACAGATGCTGGCAATTTCTCCAACTCCGATTTCGGCGGCGGCGATTCTGGTGGCGGCGGTGACTTCGGTGGTGGTGACGGCGGCGGCGGATTCGACGACATGTTCTGATCCTGTCCTCGCCAGACAGATGTTTTTCAAAAGCCCGTCCGGACACGATATCCGGGCGGGTTTTTTGATGTTTGCCAACCCGGCGGCCTATGCTGCGTTCGCTCTCATGACTGTCCCTTTTCCCGCCCGGGAGGCCATATCCAATGTCTCAATCCGTCCCGAACGCCGATTTCCGCGATCTCTGTGCTGTCGATACGCTCGAAGACGGGAAGATCACGCCATTTTCCCTGGATGGCACGCCAGTGGTGCTCATCCGGGACGGGGACAGCGTGCATGGCTTTGCGGGCAAGTGCCCCCATAAGGAAGCCCCGCTGGAACAGGGCGCCTTCTGCCGGACGGAAAAAGGCAGTGTGCTGGTCTGCCCCTGGCACAAGGCTGTTTTTGACGCGACGGATGGCAGCCTCGTTGAACCGCTGGCCCTTGATCCGTTGCCGCAATATCCGGTCCAGATCGTGGATGGCAGGGTACTGGTCGGGCTGAAGCCGAAGCTGCGGCAGGCTCCGGAAAAACGGCAGGAAAACGAGAGCGTACTGCTCCTTGGTGCCGGGGCTGCGGCTGTCAGCGCGGCGGTGACGCTCCGGGCGGAAGGGTTTGCGGGCACCATCACGATGGTGAGTGAAGAAAAAGACCTTCCTTACGACCGCACGGCCCTGAGCAAGACCGTCCTCGTCAGCGAATCCGAAAAGGCTCATGCGCCGCCCGTGCGGGAAGAGGAATTCTATACCGAACGCGGCATCACCCGGGTCCGGGGGCATGTGGCGCAGTTCGATCCGCAGACCCGCACGGCCAAATTGCAGGACGGAACGGAACTGAGTGCCGATCACGTCCTGATCGCCACGGGGGCCGTGACCAGAAAGCCGGACATTCCCGGCGTGGACATGAAGGGCGTCTATACGCTGCACCGCGAAGCAGACGCGGAGCGGATCGCAGCCATTCTTGACGCGAACCTGGCGGTCACCATCGTGGGGGCAGGGTTCATCGGTCTTGAGGCGGCGTCATCCCTGCGTCAGCGGGGCGTGGGCGTGACGATCATCTCTGACAGTGAAATCCCGATGGAAAAGCAGTTCGGCCGCGAAATCGGCATTCGCCTGCGGCAACTGCACGAAGAAAACGGCGTGGCATTCGTTTCGGACGCCCGGGTCACGGAGATCTATGCGGATGACGGCAAGGATGGAGCGGCGTCAGGCGTAGAACTCGACGATGGTACCCGTCTGCCCGCCGCTTTCGTGCTTCTGGGTGTGGGGGTGACGCCGGTTACGGATTATGTGTCGGGGCTGGAGCGTGACGAACACGGTGCAATTGTCGTGAACGGCCAGATGCGGGTGACGCAGGGCGATGAGGTCGTGGCCTATCCCGGTGTCTATGCAGCTGGCGATGCCTCCGCTGTCTTCCATGATGGCGCACCCCGGCGAATCGAGCACTGGCGTCACGCCGAAGTGCAGGGGCGCATCGCAGCGCTTGCGATGATGGGGCATGACACCCCGAATGTTCCGATGCCGTGGTTCTGGACCCAGCAGTTCGGCAAGAAAATCGAGCTCCTGGGCTGGGGCGAGAGCTTCGATAGCGTGGCGCTGGAAGGCGATATCCGCGGTTTCAAGTTCCTCGCCACCTATCTCAAGGATGGAAAGCCGGTCGCACTGGCCGGGGCCGGGCATGCAGCCGACATGGCGCGGGCTGCGGTCGATTTCGATGGTTTCATGCAGGAAAAGGCCTGAACGCGGCTGTGAAGTCGCAGAAAACTTGACATCAGAGGGCCGTCCCGGCTTCCTGCGCGCACTTATCCGCACAGGACGTTGAAGAGGCCCGACATGCATCCATACCGCACCCATGACTGTAGCGCCCTGCGTGAGGAGAATGCCGGACAGGTCGTCCGTCTCTCCGGCTGGGTGCACAGCAAGCGCGATCATGGCGGCCTGCTGTTCATCGATCTGCGCGACCATTACGGCGTGACGCAGATCGTCATCCCCTCCGGCACGGACCTGCTGGAAAAGGCAGAGCGTCTGCGCGTCGAGAGCGTCATTACCGTGACCGGCAAGGTCGTGGTGCGTCATGGATCGCAGCGCAATCCGAACCTGCCGACCGGTGATGTGGAAGTTCTGGCCGAGGCTCTGGAAATCCGTTCCAGCGCCGAAGTCCTGCCGTTCCAGGTCGCGGGTAACGAGAACTACCCCGAAGACCTGCGCCTGAAGTATCGCTACATCGACCTGCGCCGCGACAAGATGCACCAGAACATCCTGCTCCGCAGCAAGGTCATCACGAGCCTGCGTCAGCGCATGATCGCGCAGGGCTTCACCGAGTTCCAGACCCCGATCCTGACGGCCTCGTCTCCCGAAGGCGCGCGTGACTTCCTCGTCCCGGCCCGTCTGCATCCGGGCAAGTTCTACGCCCTGCCGCAGGCGCCGCAGCAGTTCAAGCAGCTTGCCATGGTCGCCGGTTTCGACCGCTATTTTCAGATCGCGCCCTGTTTCCGTGACGAAGCCTCGCGCGCTGACCGCAGCCCGGGCGAGTTCTATCAGCTCGATTTCGAGATGTCCTTCGTCACGCAGGAAGACGTCTTCACCGTGCTTGAGCCGGTTCTCGCCGGCGTGTTCAACGAGTTCACGCCTGAAGGCTGGAAGATCACGGACGGTGCATTCCCGCGTATTCCGTATGCCGACGCCATGCGTGACTACGGCTCCGACAAGCCGGATCTGCGCAATCCGCTGATCATCAAGGACGTCACGGAAGCCTTCCGCGATTCCGGCTTCGGCCTGTTTGCCAAGATCGCAGCCTCGGGCGGACAGATCCGTGCGATCCCGGCTCCGGGTGCGGGTGATCGTCCTCGCGGCTTCTTCGACAAGCTCAACACCTGGGCGCGTGAAAGCGGAGCCGGCGGTCTGGGCTACATCATTTTCGAAGCCGAAGGCGGCAAGGGCCCGATTGCCAAGAACCTTGAAGCCGAGCGCGTCGAGAGCATCCGCGAAGCCTGCGGCCTGAAGGCTGGTGACGCCGTGTTCTTCGCAGCAGGCAAGGGTGATGAGGTCGCCAAGTTCTCTGGCGTCGTCCGCACCAAGGTCGCAACCGAGCTGGACCTGATCGAGAAGAACGCGTTCCGCTTCTGCTGGGTCGTGGACTTCCCCATGTTTGAGCTGAACGAGGAAACCGGGAAGGTCGACTTCTCGCACAACCCGTTCTCCATGCCGCAGGGCGGCCTCGAGGCGCTGAACACGCAGGACCCGCTGACGATCAACGCCTACCAGTACGACATCGTCTGCAATGGCGTGGAGCTGTCCTCGGGTGCGATCCGGAACCATCTGCCGGAAGTCATGCTGCGTGCCTTCCAGATCGCAGGCTACGGCCCCGAGGTCGTGGAAGAGCGCTTCGGCGGCATGCTGAACGCCTTCCGTTATGGTGCCCCGCCGCATGGTGGTGCAGCACCGGGCGTAGACCGTATCGTGATGCTGCTGGCCGATGAGCCGAACATCCGCGAAGTCATTCTCTTCCCGCTCAACCAGAGTGGCGAGGACCTGATGATGGAAGCCCCGGCCCCGATCGAACCGGCCCGTTTGAAAGAGCTGCATCTCGCGCTCGACCTGCCGAAGCCCAAGCCGACCGCCAGCAAGTAAGCCTGACGCAGCCTTTTTTGCTGTTTCAGAACCGGCATCTTCCATTCGGGAGATGCCGGTTTTTTTATGTCGCCTGCAACACTTCGTCATTTCTATCGTTGGAGAAACAGATCCCAATATCCAAGGCAGACTTTCCCATGGCTGACGACAAGAAAAACGCCTTCCTGACAGACGTGCAGACGCTGCGCGCCAATGCGAAGAAGTCCCTCGATGATGGTGCCGTGACCGCCACCTACAAGGGCGACGTCAAGACGGCGATCGACATCCTTCAGGCCGTTGTAGCGACCGAACTGGTCTGCGTCCTGCGCTACACGATGCACGCCATTTCCGTCGAAGGCCTGACCAGCGAGAGCGTCGGGGCCGAGTTCAACGAACACGCAGCGTCCGAGCGCAAGCACATGCTGGCGGCCGCAAACCGCATCGACCAGCTTGGTGGCGTGCCGAACTTTAACCCCGAAGGTCTGGTTACGCGCTCCGCCACTGAATACGGCAATGGCGGTAATCTCGTTGAAATGGTGAAGCAGGACCTGATCGCCGAGCGCGTCGTGATCGAGCATTATCAGGAACTCATCCGCTATTTCGGCGACAACGATCCCACAACCCGCATCATGCTCGAAGGCTTCCTGGCCGACGAGGAAGATCACGCCACTGATCTGCATGACCTGCTCGTGGCGCATGAAGGCAAGCCGTTCCTGAACTGAACGGTCTCGGTGTGTCCGTGACCGTTATTTCAACTGCCCCATACGGTTGCGAACACTGACATTGGTGGCCGTGCTTATATCGAAATGCAGATGTTTTGCCGGTGGCAGCGTTTCAGTGTCGATACTTTGAAACAGGACCCGCCGGTTGGGATAGTCAAACAGCACCATTCGATGGGCAAAAAAAGGCGCGCCCAGCACGGCTCGCAGAATCTTCGGCTCCACGACCACCATCATTGTGTGGCCTGGTGCGTCACCAATGGCATAGTCAGGCAGGGCGATGCGTTTGCCCCAGACCATGGTGTCCAGATATCGTGTCTGGACCGCTGGCGCCGTTTTTAAAGTTTCGGCTGGCAAATGCGAGGGATCGATCCAGTCAGCCGGGACGGCATTATCTGTCAGATCCGGGTCCAGACCTGCAAGGCGTGTTTTATGGTCAATCGTGACAGGAATGGCGGAGGGGATTATGCCACCGTCCATAAGCGGAACCGACTGTGCATTTCCTCCAAGCAGATCCTGTTCCGTACTGGCGCAGGCTTTTCGATCACTGATCTCGATAAAAGCAAGTTTCCCATGTGGCTCGTCCAGAAGTACCTGCCCATGCGAAAAAGCCTCTCGTCCCAGAACGCCGATAATGGAGCGGCCTGCAACACTCTGTTCCGGTGCGCGGTCTAGAAGGACTGCCGCGATGTTCGAGGGACCTGACTGACCGATCTGAAAATTTTCGAGTTTTGTCTGCGAGGGATGGAGTTCGGTACCATCGTCTTTCTGAAAACGCACAAGCCCTCCCGTGGGCGGGAAACCGACATCGTGCGTGTTCCAGACCATATTGCTGGTACTGTCGAATGTCAGGAACATTGCGGCATCACGTGGCCCCACGATGACGGGGATAATCGGTGAGTCACCTCGTCCGCCCAGCAGGGGAAGAATTGTGGCCGTATCGATGCAGGCACTGACATCCGTGCACATGGCCGCAGGGGCGGATATTGCGGAAAGAAGGCCAAGCAGGCTCATGCAGATTCGTGGAAGACGGGGTCTTTTCTTTCTCATGTTCCTGAGGCCTCCCGCATTACAGTCATGAAACAGGCGTCAGGCGGCCTCTGCAAGTAGGAAGGAAACATAAAATCATGCGTTGCCAGGATTCCGCCACAGATGCGCCGCATCGGCGTCAACAGCGCAATGGCATCATCTTTCCGTGACAAGGCGTCATGAGAAGGAGAGCATTGATGCTGAAACATCTGTCAGGGATCTTGGCTGTTTCCGCCCTGTTTGCAGGTACGATGGCGATTGCGCCAATGACGGGAACAGCCCATGCACAGTTCGTGCCCTATAGCGGCCCCTATCGTCAGCCGCCTCCGCCGCCGCATGTCCTGCCCGAGCCCATCCCGGCACATGGGAACGGAATGCGCTGGGTTCCGGGGCACTGGCGCTGGAGCGGGAATGGCTATCAGTGGCAGCCGGGCCATCTGACGCGAAAACCCAATCTGCGTCACGCCTGATACGGGAAGGGGCCGAAATGTGTCTTCGGCTCCTTTTCGCTGTCAGACCGTGACAAGAACCGGGACGTGATCGGAGGCTTTTTCTTTGCTCCGCTCGTCCCGGTCGATCACGAAGGATTTCAGCCGCTCTGTCAGACGCGCGGACAGCAGCGCATGATCGATCCGTAGCCCGGAGTTCCGCTGGAACGCCGCCGCCTGATAGTCCCAGAACGTGTAATGCCGCCCGGCAGGATGCAGGGCACGCAGGGCGTCCGTCAGTCCCATCCATTCCAGCCTGCGGAAGGCCGCACGTGTCTCGGGACGGACCAGTGCATCATTGGGGGAGAGGGCACCGGGGGCCAAATCCTCGTCCGTCGGGCAGACATTGAAATCCCCGATGAACGCGAACGGCTTTTCCGCATCAAGCAGAACCCGCGCCCGGGCTGCCAGCGCATCAAAGAAGGCGAGCTTGGTCGCGTAACCATCTTCGCCGCCGGAATTGCCGTTGGGCAGATAAAGATTGCCGATCGTGATCCCGTCGAGTTCCGTCTCGATATAGCGGGCGGACGGATGCTCAAATCCCGGCAGCGCATGATGCGTGACGGTGAAAGGCCGCCGCCCGATCAGGGCAACGCCGTTATAGGCTTTCTGCCCCGAAGTCGCGACATGCAGCCCGGCTTCCGCAAACACGGCCGGGAACTGGCTGTCCTCGCATTTGATTTCCTGAAGGCACAGCAGATCACATTCCGGATGGCGCTCCAGCCAGTCCTGAACATGATGGGCGCGGGCGCGGATGGAATTGATGTTCCAGCTTGCGAAGGTGAACGGCGTCGGGCTCATCGGATCACGCCAGTGAGAAGCTGGTGCCACAACCACAGGACGAGGCCGCATTGGGGTTCGTGACCGTGAAATGCGCCCCCATCAGCTTGTCCACGAATTCCAGTTCCGCATTCTCCAGCAGATCCAGGCTGGTCGTATCAACGAACACCTTCGCACCATCGCGCTCGATGACGACATCATCTGTCGCCTGATCCCGCTCCAGCCGGAACTGATACTGAAACCCGTTGCAGCCTCCCGCCAGAACCGCAACGCGCAGCGCAAGCCCTTCCGGCTCGGGCTGGGCTGCGATGATGTCCTTGATGCGGGCGGCGGCGCTGGCGGAAATGCTGAAAGGCACGGTGTCGGACATGGGTGTGTGTTCCCGAAATCTGAAAAGGCGGCTGGACCCTGTACGGCCCAGCAAGACGGCTGCGGTCCTGATTATATGGTCAGAGAGGCCCGAAGGGCAAAGGCTCCGTGGTTGCGCGGACGTGGGGCTGGCGTAGAATGAGCGTGTAATCCAGCCGCAGACGGCGCTCTACCGGCCGGAAGGCCTGCGGGCGAAGTTTACGGACAGGCGGCTCACACACAGGACATGTCTTGATGGTAGCAATCTACGCGGTACAGGACTCCGGCTCCCGGGGCAGGCTCTATCCCGAAGTGGAAAGCCCGGTCCGCTCTCCATGGCAGCGGGACCGTGACCGCGTGCTGCACTCGGCCGGGTTCCGCACCCTGCAATACAAGACGCAGGTCTTCATCAACCATGAAGGCGATTTCTTCCGCACGCGCCTGACGCATTCGCTCGAAGTCGCGCAGATCGCGCGTTCCATTGCCCGCAGTCTGGACCTCAACGAGGACCTGACGGAAACCGTGTCGCTCGCCCACGACCTCGGTCATACGCCGTTTGGTCATGCCGGTGAGGATGCACTGTCTCTCGCGATGAAGGACTGGGGCGGTTTCGATCACAACACCCAGTCCCTGCGTCTCGTGACCGCGCTCGAAGCGCGTTACCACGCCTTCGATGGCCTGAACCTGACCTGGGAGGCCCTGGAAGGGTTAGCCAAGCATAACGGCCCGGTCAAACGCCCGACGCCCTATTTCGTGGACTACGACGCAAAACACCATCTGGACCTGCAAAGTCATGCCTCGGCCGAAGCGCAGGTCGCGGCCATGTCGGACGATATCGCCTATCACGGCCATGATCTCGATGACGGCCTGCGCGCCGGGCTGCTGTCTTTTGAGGATATCGAAGACCTGCCGCTGGTCGGTGAAGCCCTGCGCCGGTCCCGTGAGATGGAGCGGCAGATCGGGCGTGAGGCGTCCGATCAGGCGCAGCGCGTGCGGCATGAAACCATCCGCGTCGTCATCAACCAGCTCGCCACCGACCTGACGGATCAGACGCGCCGCAATCTCGAAGCACTCAACCCGCAATCGGCGGACGATATCCGCAATGCCGGCTATCCCGTGGTGGCGTTCAGCCCGGAAATGCGGGAAGCCAACAAGGCCATCCGCAAGTTTCTCTATGCCAACATGTACCGGCACTGGCGCGTCAACCGCATGGCCCGCAAGGCGAAGATCGCAGTGCGGGAAATCTTCGACATCCTGTCCGAAGATCCCGGCCTTCTGCCCGATCCCCTGCGGGGGCACGCGAAAGCTGCCGATGACGTGCAGCGCAGGCGTCTGGTGGCCGATTATATTGCCGGAATGACCGATCGTTTCGCGATGGAAGAACATCGACGGTTGACGGACCTCTCCGTGCTGGGCTGATAGAGCCTCTGATTTGAAGACGCGTTACAGGAATCGAGCTGAAATGGCCGCTGACACCACGACCCTTACGACTGACTGTCTCTTTGCCCGCACCCGGGTTCAGGTGTGCGACGCTCTGCGATCGGTCGTCCCCGGCCTGCCGGAAGAGGTGGTGCAGCGCGTCGATCTGACCCCCACGCGGGACCCGTCTCATGGTGACATGGCCACGAACGCCGCCATGCTGGCCGCCAAGCCCGCGCGCCGCAAACCTGCCGACATTGCTGCTGAACTGGTCGCGAAGCTCTCCGAACTGCCGGAAATTGCGAAGGCCGAAGCCGCAGGTCCGGGCTTCGTGAACCTGACGCTCAGGCCCGAAGTCCTTCAGGGCGTGGCCGTCTCCGTGCTGAAGGCTGGCGAACGCTACGGCCGCTCCACGATGGGGCAGGGCACGCGCGTGAACGTGGAATACGTCTCCGCCAACCCGACCGGCCCGATGCATGTCGGTCACTGCCGTGGTGCGGTGGTCGGTGACGCGCTGGCAAATCTGCTCGAAGCCGCAGGCAGCCCGGTGACGCGCGAATACTATATCAACGACGCCGGAACGCAGGTTGTCGCCCTGACATGGGCCACGTACTGGCGCTATCTTCAGGCCATTGGCACGGAGATTTCCGCGGACGATTTCAGCCCGCTGACCCCGAACGGTCTGCAATATCAGGGCGAGTACCTGATCCCTGTCGCCGATAGCATCGCGGAAAAGCACGGCCGCGCGCTTGCCGACGCCGAAGGTGGTCCGGCCGATCCGTCCGTCTGGTTCGAAACCGTGCGCCGTGAAGCCCTGACGCAGATGATGGCCGCCATCCGCGAGGATCTGGAAGCGTTGGGCATTTCGCATGAAGTGTTCGCCAGCGAAGCCGAAACGCTGGCCAGTGGCCGTGTCGATGCCGCGATCGCCAAGCTCGACAGCAAGGGTCTGCTCTATGAAGGCGTGCTGGAGCCGCCCAAGGGCAAGATGCCGGAAGACTGGGAAGCGCGCCCGCAGACGCTTTTCCGCTCCACCGAATTCGGCGACGATCAGGACCGCGCGCTTCGCAAGTCCGATGGCACCAACACATACTTTGCCAATGACATCGGCTACCACGCCCAGAAGGCCGAAAATGCCGATGTCCTGATTGACGTTCTCGGTGCCGATCACGGTGGATACGTCTCGCGCATGCGGGCAGCCATTTCCGCCCTGACGGATGGCAAGACCGGCTTTGAAGTCGTGATGTGCCAGATCGTGCGCGTCGTGAAGAACGGCGAGCCGGTGAAGATGTCCAAGCGCGCCGGTACGTTCGTGACCCTGCGCGATCTGCTGGACGAAGTGGGCCGTGACGCCGTGCGCTTCACGATGCTGACCCGCAAGGCCGACGCGCAGATGGAATTCGATCTGGACGCCGTTGTCGCCCAGACGCGCGACAACCCGGTGTTCTACGTCCAGTATGCCCATGCCCGCTGCCGCTCGGTCCTGCGTTCGGCCGAGACGATGTTCGGCGCAGAATCTGTGACACCGGAAGCCCTGTGCAGCGCTGACCTGACCAACCTGTCTTCGGATGTGGAACTGGCCGTTCTGCGCCGTTTGGCCGCGTTCCCGCGCAGCGTTGAAGCCGCCGCCACGGCCCGCGAGCCGCACCGGATCGCGACCTATTGCATTGATTTGGCCTCCGATTTCCACGCCCTGTGGAACCGGGGCCGCGAAGACACCACCCTGCGCTTCCTGCACGAGAACGACCGCGCAACCAGCCTCGCCAAGTTGGCGCTGGTTTCGGCCATTGCGGGAACGCTGCGCTGTGCCCTCACCATTCTCGGCGTCGTGCCGGTAGAGGAAATGCGATGAGCCCGGAAAACGATCAGGATCGCAACCGCCCCGATCCCGGCGACTACGCCCGCGCCCCGAAGCAGCCTGCGGGTGCGCCTCCCGGAGCGCGTCCTCAGGCGCGTTTTGATCGTGAACGGCTGAGCAACGACTATGACGACGAGCCCCCGCCGCGTCGCCGCCCGGCTGCTGCCGGTGGAGCATCCGGAGCCGGGCGTCTGACGTCCCTGCTGGGAAGTGATCCCGCCACGCGCAAGCTGGTTGGCGGTGCGGTCGGTATCGGCGTCGTGCTGCTTCTGGCGGTCGGCGGCTGGTCCCTGACCGGCGGCCATCACGGCGGCATTCCCATCATCGGTCCGCCCCCGGGCCCCGTGAAGGACCGTCCGGCCGATCCGGGCGGGATGCAGATCATGGGCGGTGACGACGGCGAAACCGATATGACCGGCAATGGCGAGGCCCATCTTGCCCCCGGTCCGGAACAGCCCGACACGAAGGCGCTGGCCCGTCAGTACGGCGTTCCCCCCGGAACGCCTGCGCCGGAAACGCCCGCATCCGACGCATCGAAAGCCGCCACCCCGGCACCGGCTGGCGCAACTCCCGACAAGGCGGCAGCCCAGACCCCGGCGATTCCGCCTGAGGCGGCCGCGCCTGCCGATACGGGGCAGATGTCTCCCGGGACCGCGCTGCCTGCCACCGTTCCGGAAAAGCCGCAGGACTCGACCGCCACCCCTTCGGAAGCTCCGAAGGCGGCACCTGTCAAAGAAGCGCCAAAAAAAGAAGAGGCGCCCGTCCATCACGCAGCACGCCCGGCTGAGAAGCCGCTGCCCGCTCCTGTGCCCAATCCCGATGCTGTCGCGCCGCCTAAAGCCGCCGCTCCGGCTGCGGAGAAAACGGAGACAGCCGTTGGGACGCATGAAGTCCAGCTTGGAGCGCTCGACAGCGAAGCAGCGGCCCGCAAGGAATGGGACAGCCTGCGCCATCAGGCTCCGGCCCTGTTCGCAGGTCATTCGCCGCTGTTCGAAAAGACCACACGAGGGGATCATACTTTCGTGCGTCTGCGCATCGGCGGTTTTGCAGATCTCAAATCCGCGCGGGCCTATTGCGTGAAGCTGCACGCGCAGTCCGTCGCCTGCACGCCAGCCCAGTTCTGAGAGCTGGCGTTTGAGCGAGACACTCCATCTGACGCTTGACGGGTTCGAGGGGCCGCTGGACCTGCTCCTCGATCTGGCCCGAAAGCAGAAGGTGGATCTGGCGAAAATCTCCATCCTGCAACTGGTGGAGCAGTATCTGGCCGTCGTGGACAAGGCGCGTGCGGAAGCGCGAAGCCTGCGGCTGGAACTGGCTGCGGACTGGCTGGTCATGGCGGCGTGGCTCGCCTGGCTGAAATCCAAACTGCTCCTGCCTGCCGAAAATGAAGATCCGGACGCCGAAGACGCTATCGAGCTGCTTCAGGAACGCCTGATCGAACTGGAGCGGATGCGCGCCGCCGCCCGCTGGCTGGCAGAACAGCCCCGTCTGGGTCTGGACGTGTTCCGGCGCGGGCAGGGCGAGGACCATACCGAAATTGACCGATCGGGCCTGCGCGTGGACATGCCTGCGCTGATCACAGCCTATCTTTCCGCCCGTCGCAGAACCGGGCGCAGGCGCGTCTATGCGCCGCGTGCCCGCCGGTACTGGAGCGTGCAGGATGCGCTGTCCCGTCTTAAGCGCCTGCTCGGGACCGATCATGTTATCGGCTGGCACACCCTGACGTCCCTTCTCCCCGACCCGAACGAACTGGACGGCGAAGAGGGGCCTTACGGGCGCAATGCGGCACTGGCAGGCACACTGCTCGCAGGGCTGGAAATGGCGAAGGGCGGGGCGCTTGAGCTGCGCCAGCCCGAAGCGTTCGGGGAAATCGAATGGCGGGCGGCGTCGCCCTCATGACAGATCCCGCAATGCTCGACCGCGCCTGTCTTCTTGTGGAGGCCTTTGTTTTCGCCAGCCCCGATCCCGTCAAACCTGCGGCGATCGCCGAGCTTCTGATCGCACAGTCCATTCCCGTGCCGGTCGAGGACGCGCTCGCCGCCGTCCGGAGCCGCTATGCCGATCATGCCGTGGAAATGGTGCTGGTCGCTGGCGGTTGGCAGTTCCGCACGCGCCCAGAATTTGCGTCCGCCCTGACGAAAATCGTGGAAAAGCCCCGTCGCCTCAGTCGTGGCGCGATGGAGACGCTGGCCATCATCGCCTATCACCAGCCCTGCACCCGTGCGGAAATCGAAGCCATCCGCGGTGTCTCGCTCGGACAGGCGGTTCTCGATGCCCTTCTGGAAGACAGTCTGATCGCCCCCAAAGGCCGTAAGGATGTTCCCGGCCGCCCCGTATTATGGGGCACCACCGCCGTTTTTCTGGAAAGTTTCAGCCTTCCGGATCTGCGGGGGCTGCCCCGCAGGGAAGACTTCCTTCTGGACCGCGCGCCCACGGAAGCAGAAGACGATGCTTCTGCCGTAGGCGGAACGGAGCAGACAGGCTAGGAATGTCGCATGTTTGACTTCAGTTTCTCGGAAATCGCGCTGTTCGTGATGGTGGCGATGGTCTTCATCCGCCCGAAGGACCTGCCGGTTGCCATCCGCACTTTGTCCAACGGATTGAAGGCCATGCGGCGCATGGCATCGGAGTTCCAGTCCCATGTGGATGAGATGGTCCGCGAGGCCGACCTTTCCGAAGCGCGGGACCAGTTCCGGGAACTGAAGAGCTTCAACCTGCGTGATCGCGTCACGAAGGCCATCGACGGCGACAATTCCATCCGGCGCAGTCTGGAACTGGACGGCACCACAAAGGCGTCCGCCGCCGATCTGCCGAAAGTCCCGGCCGCCCCCCCGCTTCCGCCGCCGCCCCTGACCGATCTGGAAACGGTGCCCTATAATGCCCGGCCGCAGTTCGAACCGGCGGTTGATCTGCCCGTGGAAGAAGAGCCGGGCCTCAACGATGATGTCGTGGCCGCCCCATCCATTCTTCCGCCCAGCACGGCGAGACGGCTCCTGCATGAACGCGCGCGGTGGCGTGCGCCTGACATCCTGCCGCCCGTCCGTGCCCTTCATGCCGGCCGGCGCGTGACCATTGCGAGCGGAAAGGACGGCGAATGACCGACACCGACAGCATCAACGATACGCCGATGCCGCTCCTCGAACATCTCGTGGAACTGCGCAAACGGCTGATCTGGTCGATCGTGACCTTCGTGATCGCCTTCGCCATCTGCTACCATTTTTCGGGCGAGATCTACCGCTTTCTGGCGGCCCCGCTCGGCAACATCATGCGCAAGAACGGCGAACAGCCGCACCTGATCTATACCGCGCTGTATGAGGCCTTCTTCACCTATATCCGCGTGGCCGTTTTCGGGGCGACCTGCCTGTCCTTTCCCATGATCGCCATTCAGGCCTGGATCTTCATCGCGCCCGGCCTGTATCGCAGCGAAAAGCGTGCCTTCGCCCCGTTCCTGATCGCAACGCCGATCATGTTCCTGGTTGGCGCGGCACTCGCCTATTATGTGGTGTTCCCTTACGCATGGCAGTTCTTTCTGTCGTTCCAGACGCCGCAGAACACCGATGGCGGCATGCAGATCGAACTTCAGGCCAAGGTCTCGGAATATCTGACGCTGGTCACGAAAATGATCCTGGCTTTTGGGGTCTGTTTCGAGCTTCCCGTTGTCCTGACGCTGCTGGTGCGTGTCGGCCTGCTGAGCGTGGCGCAGCTGAAGCGTTTCCGTCGCTATGCCGTTGTCGCCTCATTCGCACTCGCCGCCGTCATCGCGCCGCCCGATGCGATTACGATGCTGAGCCTCGCCATTCCCCTCGTCGCACTGTACGAGATATCCATTCTCACGGCCCGGTTCGTCGAACCGAAGCCCATGGCCGCTGATGAAGACTGATGATACCTGCCGGAGCCCTGAACCATGCATGACCTGAAAGCCCTGCGCGCCGACCCGGCCGCTTTTGACGCTGCTCTCGCACGTCGGGGCCTGTCACCCGTGGGACAGCAGCTTGTCAGTGACGATGAAGAACGCCGTGCTTCGCTGGCCGCGCTTCAGGAAGCACAGGGTGCCCGCAAGGCGCTGGCCAAGGAAATCGGCCTGCTCAAACGCCAGAAGCTCGACACTGCCGAAATCGAGGCGAAAGCCGTGGCCCTGCGGGACCAGATCGCCGGTCTGGAAGAGCGCGCCAACACGATCCAGACCCGCATCGACGACGTGCTGAAATCCCTGCCGAACCGCCTTGATGCGTCAGTGCCGGA
The DNA here is from genome assembly GCA_937880175.1 of uncultured Gluconobacter sp. Taxonomy (GTDB): domain Bacteria; phylum Pseudomonadota; class Alphaproteobacteria; order Acetobacterales; family Acetobacteraceae; genus Gluconobacter. The sequence goes on along the minus strand of CALFLO010000030.1, from coordinate 18,332 downwards.
CGGAAAGAACGAGGACGAGAACATCGTCGTCCACGTCCGCGGCGAGAAGCGCGAATTTGCCTTCGAGACGAAGCAGCATTTCGAGCTGGGTGAAGCCCTCGGCCTGATGGACTTCCCCACCGCTGCCAAGCTGTCCGGCACCCGCTTTGTCGTCCTGCGTGGTGCGCTCGCCCGTCTGGAACGCGCACTCGGCCAGTTCATGCTCGACACCCACACATCCGAGTTCGGCTACGGCGAAACCAGCGTGCCGCTTCTGGTCAACGATGACGCGATGTATGGCACGGACAAGCTGCCCAAATTCGCCGAGGACTCGTTTCGCACCGAAGACGGCCGCTGGCTGATCCCGACCGCCGAAGTGCCGCTGACGGCTTCTGTCATGGGCGATATCCTGCCCGCCGATGCCCTGCCGATCCGCATGACCGCGCTGTCGCAGTGCTTCCGCTCCGAAGCCGGTTCCGCCGGGCGTGACGTGCGCGGCATGCTGCGTCAGCATCAGTTCACGAAATGCGAACTGGTCTCCGTCGTGAAGCCCGAGGACAGCGACGCCGAGCATGAGCGCATGACGCAGGCCGCCGAAACGGTGCTGGAGCGGCTGGGCATCACCTTCCGCCGGATGCTGCTCTGTGCGGGCGATACGGGCTTCGGTGCGGCCAAGACATTCGATCTGGAAGCGTGGCTGCCGGGCCAGAAGGCGTGGCGCGAAATTTCGTCCTGTTCGAACACGCGCGATTTTCAGGCACGCCGCATGAATGCGCGCTATCGTGCGGAAAACGGACCGGCCTTCGTCAATACGCTCAACGGGTCCGGTCTTGCTGTCGGCCGGACGATGATCGCTGTTATGGAGACATATCAGAACGAAGATGGCAGCATCGATATTCCAGAGGTTCTGCGTCCTTACATGGGCGGGCTGAACCGCATCGGCTAAGGACTTTCAGGCATGATCACGATCCGTCGTTTCGCGTTGGCCCTGCTGGCCGCAGGGTCCGTCCTGTCATCCTGTCCCGCACAGGCGGACAGCATGCGGACCCTGCACGGTCAGGCACTTTACCGTGAGCGTATGGCCCTGCCGCCGGGCGCTGTCCTGAGCGTCTGGATCGAGGATACCGGGGCAACCCGTGGTGCACCGCTGGTCATGGCGGAGCGGCGCGAAGAGATCCATCATGGCGTGCCCATTCCCTATACGCTGACCTATCCGGCCCTCCCGCCGGGTGGTCATTATGTCTTGAACGCCGAAATTACGGTCGAGGGACACCGGCTTTTTGCAACCCCGGAAGGCGGTACCTCCCTCGATCATCCCCAGCTTCTGCTTCGGCGTGTGGCGGGCACCTCCATCCGGGCGCCGTACGGGGCATGGCGGATACAGAGCGTCGGCAGTCTTCATTTCGACAATACCGCCGAAGCGCCGGGCCTGACCCTGCAACAGGATGGTACGGTTTACGGGACAGATGGCTGCAACCGCCTGATGGGGCATTTCAGGCTCACGACGCAGAGCCTGCATTTCCTGCCGCTGGCCATGACCCGCAAGGCCTGCCTGCCGTCTCTGATGACGCAGGAACAGCAGATCGGCGCTTTCCTGCCGACCGTGACGTCATGGTCGCGTGACGGCGAAAGTCATCTCGTGCTGCATGGAAGCGCTTCCGCAGGTACGATGGTTCTCGTTCCGCAGGACGCCCAGTAACCGGGTTCTTCCCCGAAGCCGCATTTCAGAAAAACTTTTGCTCCTGCATGTCTTTTTCAAAGGGCAGGGGGGGTATCATGCCCCTTTCCCTGAAAATAAAAATAGGACTAATGTGATCCAGCTATTGGCGTCTCTTAAATAGATTGACCAGACAGGACGCCTCCCGCCATAGCGGGAGAGCCCTGACCGGCAGGGGGTTCTGTCGCATGGCGGGATGCGCCACTGCTATCATGCCGGAGGCTTGGGAATGAAAACGACAATCCAGCTTGGGCTGGGACAGAAATGGACAGCATCCGCCGCCGCGGAACAGGCGGCGGGTGAGGTCAGGGAAATCGTGACGCTGGGAAGTGGCAGGGTTGGTTTCAGGGTGGAAAACCAGTCCCCTGTACCGACGCAGGTCTCTGAGGCGGCATACAGGGCATGGATCAGAGAGACGGAGGCCGTATTGACCACAGATGCCATTCCAGCGGCGCAGCTTTCCCCGGGGCTTGAACTCGGCCGCCGCATTCGGCTTCTGCGGGAAATGGCGGGTCTGAGTCAGCAGCAGCTTGCAGAAAAAGTCGGAATTTCACGCTCGGCCGTTGCGTTCTGGGAAACGGGTCGCTCGGGCCATGTCGGCAAGCATCTCGGCAGCCTGGCAGAAGTTCTGGGCGTAGAGCCGGAAGTGCTGCTGACGGGCATGGCCTACAAGGCCATTCAGGCAACCCTGACGCCTGACGAAAACACGATGCTCACCCTGTACCGTCAGCTTGATCCGCTCATCAAGATTCAGGCCCAGAAATGGATCGAGCGACGGGTGCGCAACACATTGAACGAAGATCTCGACTCAAAACCATCCGGTCAGTCCAGAACGGCCTGATCTGTGACGGCCTGACAGATGTCAGGCCATCCCTGATTTTACGATGGCTGCTTGCGCGGCCCCCCCGGCCGTTTGTTTCCTTTCGCGGGGAAAGTCCGGCCGCCCGGCTTTTTCGGGCCGGAAAAACCTGCCCTGCCATTCGGTCGGTCCGTATTGGGGCCGCGCCCGGGGCGGCCACCGACGCGCTGCTGCTTCTGGCTTTCGCGCATCCGGCTCTGTGTCCGCAGCACCTGTTCGATCCAGTCATTGAGAATGGATGTGTTGATTTCCGCGTCCTGTCGCGCCGGATAGGCGTCGGGAAACCGCAGCGCGAGCCAGCGCCATGCCACCAGCCGCTTGTGCCGCTTTTCCGCCCGCTCCAGCTCTTCGCGTCCGGCCTGCTCCGGATGCGGCAGGCGTCCCGTGCCCGGTGGCGGCACCGGCCGTCCCGCAGCATGGTCCGCCGCCCACTGGACAAGCCGCTGAATGCCGTTGTCCCGCTCGTCGATCGGGCACATCGCGTAGGTCCAGCGTGTCGAAAGGTCGAGGTTTTCCACACCTTCGAGAGCGGCGGCGATTTCCAGCGCCTGCTCCATGTCGGCCAGACGGTAATTCGGATCATCCGCCCGCAGAACGGCGTGTTTGATGCGCGTCAGCACACCATAGAGGCTGTCGCTGCCGATCTCTTCAGCCACGGCTCGGACGATGTCCGAATCTGGCTGCACGAGGGGGCGCAGTTCCTTGATCTCTTCGGGAAGGGCGCTCAGCATTTTTTTGACGAAGGTCGGGCTGCCTGCGCCTGCGAGCACGCACACCAGTCCGCTTTCATGTTTGCCATAACGACCCGCGCGGCCACCGATCTGCTTGATTTCCTGCGAGACCAGATCGCGTGTCTGACGTCCGTCGAATTTGCGCAGCGCACTGAACACCACGCGCCGGATCGACAGGTTCAGCCCCATGCCGATCGCGTCCGTCGCAATCAGGATATCGGCTTCCCCGTTATTGAACCGGGCCGCTTCGGCACGGCGGACCTCCGGGCTCAAAGCACCATAAACTACGGCGACCCGACGCCCACGCGCCATGAGTTCGGCACGCAGATCCAGCACTTCGCGGCGGGAGAAAGCAATGACGGCATCGCTGGGCTTGAGCTCGTCGAGATGCAGCGTCTCGCCTGCCTTGAGCGGGCTTTTGCGTTCGAGATGGATCTCGTCCACCGGATCGTCGCAGAGTTCGGCAATGCGCTTGACCAGCGGAATGCAGTCCGCCGCGCCGAGGACAAAGACATGGCGGGCGGGGACACCCATGATGGCGGCCGTCCAGGCGGCACCACGGTCCGGATCGGCGAGCATCTGGGCTTCGTCGATGATCGCGACGTCTACCGGGTTGTGGAACGGGCACATCTCGACCGTGGCCGCCAGATGACGCGCGCCCGGCATTTCGATCCGCTCTTCACCCGTGGACAACGATGCCGGAACACCGCGTGAGAGCAGGGACTCGCGGAACTCATGGGCCAGAAGGCGCAGGGGAGCGAGGGCCAGACCGCTCTCGGCATTCGCCAGCGCATTGAGCGCCGTGTAGGATTTTCCGGAGTTCGTTGGCCCCGTCACCAGAGTGATGCGACGCTTCAGCGCCCGGGCCGTGCGGAAATGCCCGGCAAACCGGTCCAGCGCGGCAACGCGGGCAATGGCGGCATTACCGGCCTTGTTGCCCAGATCCAGAACTTCCGGCCGGTCTTTGGTTCCACTGCGCCACTGCGGCAGGAACGTCCGGAGACGTTTGAGCTCCGTTGGATCGAAGAAGAACAGTTCGATCCCGTCTGGCCGGGTTTCGCGGCGGGCAACGGGAATCCGGTTTTCGGCAATCCAGCGCAGGGCTTCACGACGCGAGCAGTGCAGGACGTTTGGCAGTTCATCGAAGCTGACCAGTCCTTCTTCCCACTCGCGCAGCCGTTCAAGCTCACGCGCCCTGCGTTCTTCGGCGCGGGTCTGGATATCGGCCTGTTCGCGGGCACGCCGTTCTTCGGCAATCCGCAGATCGTCCTCGAAGCCGAGATCCACGCTGCCAAATGCGGCTGCGATGCTCTGGGACAATTTTTCAAGCTGGCCGCTCGACAGGATCACGCCGGTATCGGCCAGATCGGCACGGACATCTTCCAGCACGGCGCGCGGAGAATCGCCCATCTCCTGCCAGCGCGTCATCAGGACATCGTCGAGTGTCCGGCGCAGGGCAGGCATGTCGGCGCGCGGATCATGCGTGCGGGCGGCCGCGTCCTGCGTGTCGGCTTTGCCAATCCACACCTCGCCAGCCCGGCGGCAGACATTCATGAGCTGGGACGCCCATGTTTTGCGACGCACGACGCACAGGGCCTCGATCAGCCCGTCATGGGACAGGCTCGCCTCAGGTCCTTCAAGCCTGCGCGCAACCTGACGCAGCAGGGCAGGGCGTTCGCGCGACGTAATGTCGAGCGAGGTTCCGAATTCGGCCTCGGCCCGCTGAAGGGCGCGTTCGGCCGGAGAGAGTGTGTCGGAAAGAGTGGCGTCCGGCATGGAGTCGTCTGTCATAAGAGTCTTGTGCGTCATTCCGGCATGCGCTTCAACGCGCATGGGTTTCCCGAGCGGCAATGATTGGGCTAAAAGACCCGACCCTTATCAGGTCCGTGACCTGTTATCCGTTCCGCCCCGGAGACAGAACCAGACATGTCCACCTCGACTTTTGCCGCACCGACTCCAACAATCGACGTGCCCCTGACCGGCCTGGTGCCGTTTGAAGGCCACCCGAAGCAGTACCGTCTTGCTGAACCCAGCAAGGAATACGCCCATCTGTATCCGGCGAAGGTGCTGACGGTCCATCACTGGACGGACCGCCTTTTCAGCTTCACCACGACGCGTGATCCGGGCCTGCGTTTCGAGAATGGCCAGTTCGCGATGATCGGTATCGAGGTCGAAGGCAAGCCGCTGCTGCGCGCCTATTCGATCGCCTCCGCCAATTACGAAGACAACATGGAGTTCCTCTCCATCGCTGTTCCCGACGGCCCGCTGACCTCGCGTCTGCGCCATGTGAAGGTGGGCGATACGGTCCTGATCGGCCGCAAGCCGGTTGGCACGCTGCTGCTCGACAATCTCAAGCCGGGCCGCAACCTGTATTTCCTGTCCACGGGAACAGGTCTGGCGCCGTTCATGAGCCTCATCAAGGATCCCGAGGCTTACGAGCGCTATGAGAACGTGATCCTCAGCCATACCGTCCGGATCTCGGGCGAGCTGGCCTATGAGAACCACATCCGTCACGAACTGCCGGAGCACGAGTTCCTCGGTGAGTTCGTGGCCGGCAAGCTGCGCTACTACCCGGCCGTGACCCGTGAAGACTATGCCGTGACCGATCGCATCACCAAGCTGATCGAGACGGGCAAGATCTTCGAGGATTTGGGTATCGACAAGCTCGACCCCGAGCATGACCGCGTCATGATCTGCGGTTCGCCGGAAATGCTGGCCGACACCGAAGCCCTGCTGGAGCGTATGGGTTTCGAGGAAGGCAATATGAGCCATCAGGGTTCGTATGTCGTTGAGAAGGCCTTCGCCGAGCGCTGAGGTCTCAAAAGGGTACGAAAGGCCGGAATGATGCAGGATTTTGATCTGTTCGTTATTGGTGCCGGTTCGGGCGGGGTGCGCTGTGCGCGTATCGCCGCCCAGAACGGAGCGCGCGTCGCGATTGCGGAGCGCCGTCACTGGGGCGGAACCTGCGTCAATCTGGGCTGCGTGCCCAAGAAGCTGATGGTCTACGCGGCCGATTATGGCCGTGAGATCGCCGATGCCCCGTCCTATGGATGGGACGTCGCACCGGTCGCGCATGACTGGTCCACGCTGATCAGCGCCAAGGACCGCGAGATCGAACGCCTCAACCGCATCTATGTCTCGATGCTGGAAAAGGCCGGGGTCACGCTGTTTACGGGCGATGCCAGTTTCGTGGACGCCCATACCGTCGAAATCGGGCCGTCCGAACTCGCGCCGGATGCGTCCGTCCAGCGTGTCCGGGCCAAGAACATCGTCATTGCCACGGGCTCAACGCCCACGCGCCTGAACATTCCCGGCGCGGAACATGCGATCGTCTCGGATGATGCGTTCCATCTGGCGGACCGTCCAGAACGCGTTGCCGTGATTGGCAGCGGCTATATCGGCGTTGAATTTGCAGGCATTTTCGCAGGCCTCGGCTCGAAGGTCGATCTGATCTTCCGCCAGCCTCATCCCCTGCGCGGCTTTGACAACGAACTTCGCGCCCATCTGTCCGAACTGCTGCCGCTGAACGGTATCAAAGCCCATCCCGGCCGTTCCCCGGAGCGGATTGAGAAAGTTGGCGAAGCCTTCCGTCTGCATCTTGAAGGCGGGGACGTCATCGAGACGGACTGCGTGTTCATGGCGACGGGCCGTCACCCCAATCTGGCGCCGTTGAAGCTGGAGAATGCTGGCGTGGCGACGTGGGATGGCCGGATTCCGGCCAAGCCCGATGATGCGACGACCAACGTGCCCGGCATCTATGCCATCGGGGACGTGACGGACACCTATAACCTCACACCCACGGCCATTGCCGAAGGCCATATTCTGGCCGAGCGCCTGTTTGGCGAGCCGGGCCGCGAATGGTCCTTCGCCACGACGCCCAAGGCCGTGTTCTTCTCCCAGCCGCTCGCCACGGTCGGTCTGAGCGAAGAAGAAGCGGTGCAGAGCCATGACGTGGACATCTACACGTCCAGTTTTACCCCGATGCGCCAGACGCTGTCGGGCCGCAAGGGCAAGACCCTGATGAAGCTGGTCGTGGATGCGCAGAGCAAGATTGTGCTTGGCGCCCACATGATCGGTCCCGATGCGCCGGAAATCATTCAGGGTCTCGCCATTGCGATCACGGCAAAGCTGACGAAGCGGGATTTCGACCGCACGATCGGCCTGCACCCCACCAGTGCGGAGGAGTTCGTGACCATGCGGAGCCTCACACGTCACGTTCCTCGAAAAGCAGGCTGAAAATACCATGACGGCGCGTAACGGTCTCACGGAGGCTCCGCAGTCGGGCCGTCACACAGTTTCTGAAGGGCAGCACCGGGCATGAAGTTTGGCTGGCTGTTTGCCCCGTCCATCACCTCCGTCATGTTTGCTCTTCGCACCACGATCGCAGCGCTTCTGGCGCTGGCGATCGCGCTGTGGATGGAGCTTGGTGAGCCGCAATGGGCCGCCATGACCGTCTGGATTGTCGCGCAGAACTCGCGCGGCGAGAGCATTTCCAAAGGCCGGTGGCGTCTTGTTGGAACCGTGATCGGGATGGTGATGGCCATCGTGCTCATGGCGGCGTTCCCGCAATATCCCTGGCTGTTCCTGCCGGCGCTCGCCATCTGGGTCGGGCTTTGCGCGGGGCTTGCCACCCTGACGCATAATTTCCGTGGCTATGCGCTCGTGCTGGCTGGCTATACCTGCACCATCATCGCGCTGGGCGCGGTGAAAGAGCCGGATCACGTCTTCAATATCGCGATGGCGCGCGGCACCTATATCTTCCTTGGCGTGATCTGCGAGACGGCCATGGGCATGATCGCGCTCCCCAACGTCGCGGGCCGTGCGCGTGAGGAACTGCGCAAGCGCCTTCAGGGCATCCTGACCCGCGCCATCCCGGCGCTGACGGCTGTGCTGCGCCAGAAAACGGGTGCCACGGACGATTTGTCCGCCCTGCTGGGGTCGCTTCAGGCTTCAAGCGATCAGATAGAATTCAGCCGCATCGAAATCCGAAGCGAGGGCAACGAGGTCGAGCACGCCTATGTCACGCTGGGTCTGGTGGCGCGTGTGCTGTCTCGCGGGCTCGGTCTGCGGACCCGCATGACATCCGTGACGCATATGCCCGAAGCGCTGCGGCCTTTTCTGGAGAGCATGGCAGCGGCTCTGGATGGATTGCCAGAGCGTCTGGTGACGGATCGTCGTGGCATCGGGGCGCTGGTTCAGGCCGAGGCGCTTCTGGCCGAGTGTCGTGGGCGCATGCAGACGGTCCTGCCACGCGACGATGATGATTCCCTGAACGAGGGGATCATCCTGACCGGTGTGGAAGTGATGCTGTCGGATCTGTGCGAGACGCTGCGCTCCTACCGTGCCAGCGTGGATGGTGCCCCGGTTTCCGAACGCCATCGCCTGACCCGCAACCCTGACTGGCGCGCTTCGATGCGTAACGGCGTACGGACCACCGTGGCGCTGCTGTTTGGCGCGTATGTCTGGGAAGTCACGGCCTGGCCGCAGGGTAGCGTGTTCCTGACTTTCATCGCCGTGGTCTGCGCCCGGTTTGCGACCTTTGAGAACACCGTCCTTCTGAGCGCGGCCTTCTTTTACGGGGCTGTCGGGGCGGCTGTTGCGAGCGTCATTCCGGTCTTCATCGTCATGCCGGTCACGGCGAATTACCCGTTCTTCTGCCTCGTGGCCGGGTTCTTCATGATGCTGGGGGGACTTGCCTCCCGCAATCCGTCCACCGCCGTCATGGCCGCGTCCTACGGTACGTTCTTCCCGTTCCTTCTGGGCATGGACAATCAGGGCCGTATCGATGAAATCGGCTGGTACAACACCACCATCGCCCTGCTGCTGGGGCTGGGGGCCGGTGTCGTGATTTTCCGTGCCGTCCTGCCCTTTACGCCCGCCCGGGCAGGGGAGGTTCTGCGCTATCAGCTCAAGCGTAGCCTGCGACGGCTCGCGCTACCGGGCGTGGTGATGGACGAGTATGTCTGGATCAATGAAGGCACGCAGAGCATGGAGCGCGCGGTCCGCTTTGCGGGTTCGCTTTCCAGCGACCGGGCAGAGGCCATGCTGCGCGGAACGCTGTCGGTTCTGACGGTCGGGAGGAACGTGCTGATGCTGCGCAAGCTCGCGCAGCATGGGAGCCTGCCGGATACGGCGGTCACTGCGGTGGACGGACTGGTCCGCAACCTGCTGCGTCGCAAACTGCCCCTGACCCATACAACCGCGACGATCGACCCCACACTCGACGAACTTTATGCCCTTGAGCGCCAGTCACAGGATCCGTCGATCCGTCACGATCTGGTTCTGGCCATCGGCTCCCTGCTGATCGTGCGGACCGAGATGCCGGTCAGCAGGGCGTTTCTCAAAGGCGCGTTTTAACGCTGTTCAGGGCGTTGCGAGAAACCGCAGCAGATCCTTGTTGACCCGCTCGGCATGGGTCATGAAAAGCCCGTGCGGGGCGCCGTCATAGGAAATCCAGGTCGAGCCCGGAATGGCGGCCGCAGCTTTCTCACCCGCGATCCCGGCCGGAACGGCTGAATCGGCCGTACCGTGGATGACCAGTGTCGGGACGGTAAATGCCTGAAGATCCGGGCGGAAATCGGTCGTTCCCCATGCATCCACGCAGTCCAGCGTTGCCATCGGGCTTGCCATGGTCGCCAGCAGGAACGTCCAGTCCAGTACGCCCTGGCTGACCGGATGATGCATCAGGCTGACGCCGTAAAAGTCGGGAATGAAATCCCTGAGGAAGCCGAAGCGGTCCTGCCGGATTTTCTGCTTGATGCCGTCGAAGACGGAAATATCCACGCCCTTGGGATTGTCCGCCGTCTTGAGCAGGAAGGGGACGACAGAAGAGAGCAGCACCGTCTTGGAGATACGGGAACGGCCATGGCGGCTCAGATAACGGGCAACCTCGCCTCCACCCATGGAGAAACCAACGAGCGTCGCATCCCACAGGTCGAGCTGTTCGAGAATGACGGCCAGATCATCGGCCAGCGTATCGTAGTCGTAGCAGTTGATTGGATGGCCGGACTGACCGAAGCCGCGACGGTCATAGGTGATGACGCGGTAACCCGCCTCGACCAGCGCCAGCGTCTGCTTTTCCCACATGTCCCCGGTGAGGGGCCATCCGTGGATCAGGACGACAGGCTTGCCAGCCCCCATGTCCTTGACGTGAAGGCTCGTTCCATCAGTAGCGGTGATATACGGCATGGTTCTGATCCTCGCAGGAGTTCATACGAGAACCAGAACTGGTTGCCGGGGGTTTGGTTGCGTCTTACCAGCCGTTTCCACGCGGGGCGACATAGCCGTTCCCGGTGGCATCGCCGAGCTGGCCGGACTGCGTGTTGTTGCTGCCCTGATAGGACGAGCCGAACTTCGACAGGTTCGCACCAGTTACGGAGTCGCGCTCCACACCGGCTTCATGATCCGGATCGGGACCGTGCTCAAAATCGTTGGACGGCGTGTCGGAATATCCCGGAGGCGGCTTGCGATGGCCGCGGGCACGGAAATGCTCACCGCCATTCGTCTGGGGCTGCGTAGTGCTCTGGCCCGGCTGTGTGGGAAGGGTCGTGCCGGATGCGTAAGGCTGACCGAAGTTTGCGGTCTGGGCCTGTGCCGCCCCTCCCAGCAGGGCGGTCGCCAGCAGGGCATGGCAGAGGAAACGGGAAGAGGACAACATGTGATCCGGTCCTTGGCCGATCATGACAACAAGGCTGCCTTCCGGATGGAAGATGACGTCAGGCTCTGACATCCCCGGCAAGGCGGCATATCAGTCTATAATCGGCCTGCTTCCCGCCGGGTTCAAGAGTTCTTTTCCCTCGCAACGCTCCCACAGGGCTCCCATATGAACGTCATGCCGATATTTGGAAGGTTCCATCCCCACCCGGGTATCAGATGATGGACGATCTTTTCGTATCCCTGCGCCCCCGCACCGTTCTGGCGGACGGCGCCGCCTGGCTGCCCGGTTTCGCGCTCCCGGACGCGGAAGTGCTGCATCAGGCCATCGCGAATGTGAGTGCAGCCGCGCCTTTCCGCCATTTCCGCACACGGATGGGGCCGATGTCCGCCGCCATGACATCCTGCGGCGCCTGTGGCTGGACGGCGGACCCGGCGGGATACCGTTACTCCCGGACCGATCCCATGACGGACCAGCCTTGGCCAGACATGCCAGACGCACTTCGTCATCTGGCAGCCCGGGCAGCGGCGGAAGCGGGATATGAGGCGTTCGATCCCGTCTCCTGCCTGATCAACCGCTATGCCCCGGGTGCGGGAATGGGCCTGCATCAGGACCGGGACGAGGGGTATCCAGAGGCACCGGTCGTGTCGGTTTCCCTTGGCGTCCCGGCCCGTTTTTCGTTTGGCGGTTCAGGCCGGAGCGATCCAAAACAGATCATCGATCTGCTGGATGGGGATGTCGTGGTGTGGGGTGGTGCGTCCCGGTTTGCGTGGCATGGGGTGTCGCCCATACGTGAAACATTCCATCCGCAGACAGGAGCCATGCGATACAATCTGACGTTTCGCGCTATCAACGCGGCGCTTTTTCGGCCATAACCAGCGCCCCGCAAGTCCCGCATTCACATCCTTCCGGAGGGCATTTGATGCACCCCTCGAGCCAGACCCCGACGTCCACCACCACGATGTCCTGGTCTCCTGCAAGCTGGCGTTCCCGTCCCATCGTCCAGGCTCCGTCCTATGCGGATGAAGGGGCGCTTGCTGCTGTCGAAGCTCGCCTGCATCGATACCCCCCGCTGGTTTTTGCGGGGGAGGCCCGCCGTCTCAAGACGCGTCTGGCTGCTGCATCGCGCGGCGAGGCCTTCGTCCTTCAGGGCGGCGCCTGCGCCGAGAGCTTTGACGAGTTCACCGCCGACATCGTGCGCGACACATTCCGTGTCCTGCTCCAGATGGCCGTCGTCCTGACGTTTGCCGCCAAGGTTCCGGTCGTGAAGATCGGGCGCATGGCGGGTCAGTACGCCAAGCCGCGCTCGTCCAATACCGAGACGATCGATGGCGTGACGCTGCCCTGCTATCGCGGTGACATCATCAACGGCCCCGAGTTCACGTCCGAGGCGCGTATCCCCGACCCGCGCCGCATGGAGACTGGATATTTCCAGTCCGCCGGCGTGATGAACCTGCTGCGCGCTTTCGCGCATGGCGGTTATGCGAACCTGCATCAGGTCCATAGCTGGAACCTCGGATTCGTCGAGCGCTCCCCGCTGTCCGCGCGTTATCAGGATCTGGCCCATCGCATCGACGAGACGCTGTCCTTCCTCCGCGCCTGCGGTTTTGATGGTTCGGCGTCGCAGATCGACGAGACGGAATTCTACACGTCTCACGAAGCCCTGCTTCTGCCTTACGAACAGGCCCTGACCCGCGTGGACAGCACGAGCGGCGATTACTACGACTGCTCGGCGCATTTCCTGTGGATCGGTGACCGCACCCGCCAGCCGGACGGCGCGCATGTCGAGTTCCTGCGCGGTGTGCAGAACCCGATCGGCATCAAGGTTGGCCCGACCACGACGGTCGCGGATCTCGAAAAGCTGCTCGAAATCCTGAACCCGAAGGACGAAGCCGGCCGCATTACGCTGATCTCGCGCATGGGCAAGGACAAGGTGCGCGAGCATCTGCCGCCGCTGCTCGATGCCGTGAACCGCACCGGCCGCACCGTGACATGGCTGTGCGATCCCATGCACGGCAACACCACGACCACGTCCAGCAAGATCAAGACCCGCTCTTTCGACAATATCCTCGGTGAAGTTCTTGGCTTCTTCGATGTTTTCGAGGCCGTGGGCCGTCGTCCGGGTGGTATTCACCTTGAAATGACGGGTCAGGATGTCACGGAATGCATTGGTGGCGCGCAGTGCCTGACCGAGGCCGATCTGGCGGGGCGTTATGAAACATTCTGTGATCCGCGCCTTAATGCGGAACAGTCACTTGAAATGGCCTTCCTTCTTGCTCAGGAATTGACGGGACGAGCAGGAAAGAAAGAATGACCGCTTCCGATCCCCAGAATTCTCCGCAGGTCGCGCTTCAGCGCGCGCTTGGAACACTCGGCCCGTTGGACGAGAAAACAATCGAAGCGCGGACGGACGCCTATTTCGGGCGAACGCGGCACATCGTGGAGCATTTCGGGGATTCCCGCGTCACCTATGCGGTGTTCATCCGCCGCCCGGTGATCGCGGCGTGTGGTCTTGTCACGCAGTGGCTGAAGAACGTGGCGAAGGCTCAGGGTTTCGAGCTGGAATGCCGGGAAATGTACGCCGAAGGGGAATGGGTCGGTGCGGGTGAACCGCTCCTGTACCTGACCGGAAGTTTCACCCGTCTGGCACCGCTGGAAACGCTGGTGCTCCAGCGGATCGGCTCCACCTGCGTGGCAGCGCACAACGCCTATCAGATGGCCATGGCGCTGCCGTCCATTCCGTTCCTTGCCATGGATGCCCGGCATTGCGCGGGCTTCGAGATGCAGGAACAGATGGCCTATGCCGCAGGCGTCGGCTCCCGTGCGGCACAGAAAGAAGGGGCACGCGGCTTCATCGGCAATGCCAATGACGCGACGGCCGGTTTCTTTGGTCTCGATGCCGGTCTGGGCACGATGCCCCATGCCCTGATCGGCTATGCAGGCTCCACGCTGCGCGCGGCGGAGATGTATGACGAGGTCTATCCGAACGATCCGCTGACGGTTCTGGTGGATTATTTCGGGCAGGAAGTCACGGACGCGCTCGCCGTCTGCCGCCGCTTCCCGGAGCGCGCTGCAAAGGGCCATCTGAGTGTCCGTCTTGATACACATGGCGGGCGCTTCCTTGAAGGACTGGACCCCCAGACCTCATATGGAGTGCTTGAGCGTCACACGCCGGGCACCATCCGCCGCTACCGTTCCGATCAGGAACTGCGCGATCTGGTGGGAACGGGCGTATCGGCCGCAGCTATCTGGCGCATGCGCGAAGCTCTGGACCATGCCGGTTTCCACCATGTGAAAATCGTTGCGTCCTCCGGCTTCAACGTCGCCAAATGCTCGACGATGCGGGACGCTCATGCCCCGATCGACGTGATCGGCAGCGGGTCCTTCATTCCTGACCGCTGGTCCGAAACCTATGCAACGGCTGATATCGTGGCCTATGACGGGCAGCCCCGCGTCAAGCTCGGACGCGAGTTCCTGCTCCAGAAGGTCCGTGACAGCCACGAGACATCCAAGGACATTTCATGACCGACGATACGATTGACCCTGTCGAAGGCGCCCCCGAAACGGTCACCGAGCCGGGAACATGGAGCGTGCGCATCATCGACCTGTCCGGTGCGTCGGAAGGCGAGGATGATACGGTCGAGGTCGTGAAAGACTTCATCGACCTGATGCACGCCAACGCCTATGCCCGCGCCTATGTCCGTGACAGCATCGAACGCTGCCGCACACCGGGGGCCAGCAGCAAGGAAGTCATCGAGAACTGGCTCGCCTTCGGTGAAAATGCCGAAGTCGTGGATGCCGGTGAAGACGGCTGGAAGTCCTCCACCGAACTCGAAGACTTCGCGGCCAGCCGCGCCACGCCGATGGAGCGTGACTGGCGCGCCATCGATCCGCGTCGCCTCGTTGATGACGAGGAAATCACTGGTCCGCCGGATGATGAAGACGACGAGGATGACGAAAACCGTCACGAAGTGATCCGTCACTGAACACCCGGTGCAGGGAAGGGGCATGCTCCCCTTCCTTCACAAGGCGTTCCAACAAAACCCGCTCTGGCAACGCGGCGCATCATGCGGCATTAAGGCGTCATGAAACTGCGCTTCGCTCCGTCCCCGACCGGTTACCTGCATGTTGGCAACGCGCGCCTTGCCGTCGCCAACTTCCTTTTCGCACGCCATAACGGCGCCAAGTTCCTGCTGCGGATCGATGATACTGATACCAGCCGCGGCAAGCCCGAATATGAAGAAGCCATCGGCAAGGATCTGTCATGGCTGGGGCTGAAATGGGACGAGTATGTGCGCCAGTCCGAGCGTCTCGACCGCTATGCCGAAGTCATTGAAAAGCTAAAGGCATCCGGCCGTCTGTATCCGTGCTTTGAGACAGAATATGAGCTCAACGCCAAGCGCGAAGCCCGCATCCGCTGCGGCAAGGCACCGATCTATGATCGCGCGATGCTCAAGCTCACCGCCGACCAACGCGCCCGCGCCGAAGCCAACGGCAAGACGCCGCACTGGCGCTTCCGCCTCAGCGACGGCAGCCGTAAATGGCAGGATCTCGTCATGGACGAGTGCTCGGTCAAGCTGACGGCCATTTCCGATCCGGTTCTGGTACGGGGCGATGGCACGATCCTCTATACGCTGGCGTCTGTGATCGACGATCTGGACATGGGCATCACCCATATCGTTCGTGGCGAAGACCATGTGACCAATACCGGTGTGCAGATCGACATTGCCGAAGCCCTGGGCGCCAAGCCGAACCGCTTTACCTTCGCGCATCTGCCGCTTCTGCTGGATTCCGATGGTGGCAAGCTGTCCAAGCGGTTTGACTCGCTGGCGCTCAAATCCCTGCGTCAGGACGGGCTGGAGCCGATGTCGATCGTCTCCTATCTCGCGCGTGTGGGCTCCTCGGATGATCCGCAGGTCATGACGATGGACGAGGCCATTGCGGCCTATGACATTTCGCATGTGTCCAAATCGGCCGCCCGTTTCGACATGACGCAGCTTCTCGCGCTGAACCGGCGTGCGCTGCACAACCTGCCGTTCGAGGACGCAAAGATCCATCTGCCGCCAGAGGCCGATGAGACGTTCTGGCACGCCGTGCGGGGGAATGTGGATCTGTCGGCCGAAATCCCGCACTGGTGGGATGTCGTGCACGGCACGATTATTCCGCCGTCCCAGCCTGAAGACCGCGAGTTCCTTCAGCAGGCCCTCGACACCCTCCCGACAGAGCCGTGGGGCGAGGATACGTGGAAGGACTGGACCAATGCGCTCAAGGACGTCTCAGGTCGCAAGGGACGCACGCTGTTCATGCCGCTGCGTCTGGCCCTGACGGGTGAGGACGCCGGTCCGGAACTGCATGTCCTGCTCGGCCTGATGGGCCGTGCGCGCACGGTGTCCCGTCTGCAGGACGCCATTCAGGCCTGAACCTGCTGCCCGTCGCGCCCGTTAAAGCGCGACGGGCCTGTTTTCAGATTGCCCTGACGGACCAGAATGCGGTCCAGTTCTCGCCTGGGTTCAGATGCAGCAGACCGGGCTTCTGCGAAAAATCTCCCGTAAAGCCAGCCGGCGTCGCGTAGCCCTGCCAGGGTTCGATGCACAGAAAATCCGCGCCCGGCTTCGTCCAGAGGCCCAGTTCCCGGAAGCCGCCCCAGACGAACCGGAGACCATGCCCATCCGGATCCACCATATCCACGGACCGGCTTTCCGGCTTCTCCAGGATGAGGGCGTCCTTCGCAAAAAGCGCATCTGTTAGCGGCAGGATGTTATCCCGGATGGGCGTATGGAATTTTTCCGGCAGCATCATCCCGTCGGCACCGATCCGCCGGACGGGCAGGGGCTCGTCATATTCGAACACCAGCCTGTAGCTGTCCTTCGCCACACCATCCTTCAACGGCCAGCGGAACGCCGGATGGGCACCGAGCGAAGCGTGCAGCGTTTCGGTGCTGTCCGGGTTGTGCAGATGGTAAGACACCCGCAGCGTGTTGTTCTCGATGAGATAAACCACCCGCAGACGGAAAGCGGCCGGAAAAAGCGTGCGGCTCTCAGCGTCGTCCACGAGTTCCAGCGTGCAGCCATCAGTCGTCCGTGCAATCCAGCGGAACACCCGGTCCCGCGCCAGTCCATGCTGGCCCAGATGAACAGGCTGTCCGTTGAGCGTGATCCCGTGTTCGGGAAGTTTTCCAACAATCGGGAACAGGATGGGCGAATGTTTCGGCCATGGTGCTCCGCCATTCCACAGCAGGTCCTCGCTCCCGTTGCGCAGGGCGATCAGTTCGGCGCCATGGCTCCTGACTGAGGCCTTTAGCAGGCCGGTGCCGAAATCATGTCTGTCGTCCGTCACGAAATCCGTCATGGGATGTCTCCTGTCAGGGGGTAGGATCAGGCGCCTTGGGCGTATCGCCCGGCTCGGTCGTATGGAAGCGACGGAAATCGACCTCCACCCGGCCATCCGGACGATTTTCGATCATATCCGAAAAACGGTAGCCGTGTTTCACATGTCCGATCTCATAGGCATGACGGGCGAAAACGGTCTGGGACGAAATCTCGTCCGTGCCGTCCATCGTGATGATGATTTCCGCGTTCTGACCAATCAGCGTCTCGGCCGACAGACCGTAAAGCGGGCTGTGCTCGTCGATCAGATGGGTCGCGTTCAGGCTGATCCGGAAGATCGGCATGTGGGACTGCACGAGCGACAGGCGGTCGAACCGCCGCACCAGTCGGCCACGTTCGTCCGGCATCAGGCGGGTGAGCGTCATCTCGATATTGGCGGACAGGATCAGCGTGCGGCGCTGGTTGGCCAGACGGATCGTCAGCGTCGGGATCACGTCATCATAGGACACGACCGCGACATGGCTGAACAGCACGCGCGCACGGGGGCGGGAAAAGCGGGCAAAGACCAGCCCGGTTGCGACGGCATTCAGCATCATGCCGGCCAGAACCTCGAACGAGACGATCGTGTTGGTCAGCCGCCCTACCGGGGACATGGTGCCGTAACCCACGGTCGAGATTGTTTGAACGCTAAAGAAAATATCGTCGAGGAAATCCCCGTTCGGCACGCCGCTGACGCTGTGCGGGATGATGTAATACATCAGCGCGAAGGCGACATTGATCGCCAGATACAGCCCCATGGATGCCCAGAAGAACGTAAACCAGCTCATGGTCATCAGGGTATGGTAGAGATCCCCGAAGACGCCTGCATCCAGACCCGTGCGGATGATGTCGCTGCGGCCGTTTTCTTCCAGGACATGCGCGCGGATCCTGTTGACCGTCTCGACGACGGTCGGATGCCCCTGCGGTGTGACTGGCGCCCCGGGATCAGGCCGGGCTTGCATCCGTTTCCCGTGGCGCCAGTGGATCATGGGGTCAGCTCCTGTTCCTGCGGGCGCTGCTCAGTTCG
>CALFLO010000029.1 GCA_937880175.1 uncultured Gluconobacter sp. | reverse complement strand
TCAGCCATCTGCCTCGCTGCAACCGTCATGTTCTGGCTATGAGTCCTGAGCCTAGAATACCGGAACCATACGGCCGGTGGTGCCGGTTCTGCAAACGGACGGTCGCCAAATCACCGCGTGCTATCCGCTGAGATCGGTAAAGGTGTCTGCTTTCTGGTAGCGATATCCTGAAGCAGACAGTCTGCTTTCCGCTCATTGCAGTCAAATAGAGCTATTTTTGCAGCATCATTTCCGCCATGCCGTCCAGTCTTGCCTTATGGCGTTCCCAGTCCGGCATCACGCGTTCCAGCAACGCCCAGAAAGCAGGTCCATGATTGTGCTCCTTCAGATGGCACAGTTCATGTAGGATGACGTAATCAATGCAATCGCGCGGGGCTTTGACCAGATGCGGATTGAGCGTGACGATCCCACCCGGTGAGCAGTTGCCCCACTGGGTCTGCATCACCTGAAGCTTCAGAGCAGGGGGAGTGCTGACCCAGAGCGCTGACGGCAGCAGCGCATCAAGGCGGGTTCGAAATACCTCCTGCGCCCGCGTAAAATACCAGAGTTCCAGCATCTTCTGTATCCGCAGAGCATGACGTTCCTGTACCGAAACTTCCAGCCGCCCCCGCAGCATCCGCACGGTTTCAGGCGCATCAGGCTGATGATGCACTTTCAGAAGATGCCGCCGCCCCAGATAGAAATGACTTTCCCCACTGACATACGCACGCGGTGTGGCATGTTCCTGCACCGCCCGAAAGTCCCGCAGTTTCTGCCAGATCCAGCGGGTTTTCTGGTGCAGCGCCTTGTCCAGATCAGCCTCTGTTGTGCCATCGGGAACAACCACCTGCACGGTCAGGTCCGGGTGCACCTTGATGCGCAGCGTCGTGCCGGGGCGGGGACGCGGGATCAGGGTCACGCGGATCTGCTCCCCTCCATAGGTCAGGACGCGAGTGGGAGTTTTTTCCATGTTTAGCCGCGTAGGGTATCAGCAGGCCCAGCCCGCATGATCTGAATGACCTGCTCGATGACCTCCTGAGCCTTGTCCACACCAAAGCCCGCTTTCTGGCCCGTGTTGAACAGCAGCGGCAGCAGTTCTTTCTTGACCGCCTTTTCCATATCCGGTCGGCTGAGGGAATTTTCCCGCACCGCCTTGTCCACGATTGTGTCAATCTGGAACGCGAGATCAATCCAGCGCTGGTTTTCCTCATCCGTCTGCTTATGGTTGAAAATGGCCGTGAGTGTTTTCAGGAATACGCCATAATAGGCCTGCGCATGGCGGTGCCCGTCAAAAACAGACGGGATATTGTCCAGCTTGCGGTTGGCTACCTGTTCCTCAAACTCCTGGAACAGCATGAACTGCTTGAGGGGATGGTCGAACAGGCTTTCCGCTTCCGCGATGACCTTGCGCAGCAGGGCCGAGAGGGCTTCCTTCGCGTAAGGGTCATCCTGCATCTCGTGGTCGATCATCTTTGTCACACGGGTGCGGATCAGATCCGTCTCGTTGCGGGTTTTCTCATCACTCCAGTTTTCTGGTTCGTTGTCTTCCGGCTTCTGGCCCATCTTGCCGACCGCATACAGTCCATTGGGCTCATGGACTTTCACCCCCGCCACATGCCGGTCCAGCAGCTTTTTTACCTGTTCGGCATACTGGTCAAAATCGACTTTTTCACCGGTATCCTGCATCACCATCTGGCGCAGACTGGTCAGTTGCTTCAGCGTTTCCTTGTAGGTGGCGCGGTCCTTTTCCGTAAAGCTGGTGTCTTCAAAGAACGCCACAGATTGCAGAGCCACTTTCAAGCAGGCGGCAAACTTCGTCAGCGCCTCATAGAAATCATCCCGGCGTTTGAGGTTCGTATCCACCATCTGGCCGTGCTCGTCCACCATACGCGGCATGAGCACGGCGCGAAGCTGCTGGATGTCACTTTTGTTCTTCACCCCATCAAAGATGGCCCACAGGGCTTTGTGCAGGGCCGGGAGCTCCCGGTATTCCGTGCTCATCTGGCTATACAGCCCGGCAATATCCTTCGGGTCATACCCGCCGACATTCTCGGCCGCCAGCTCGTCATAGCGGGCAAGCGTGGTGTCCAGCTCCGCCAGAATGCCGCGATAATCAATCAGCAACCCGTGCTTTTTCTGGTCATGCAGCCGGTTCACACGCGCAATGGCCTGAAGAAGATTGTGCTGCTTCAGCGGCTTGTCGATATAGAGCACCGCGTTCTTCGGTTCATCAAAGCCGGTCAGCAGCTTGTCGACCACGATGATCAGCTTGAGGTCCGGGTCTTTTTCGAAGCGCTCGATCACGCCACGCGTGTAGTCATCCTCGCTCTGGCTGCCGACATTCTCCTTCCACCAGTCCTGAATCTCGGGCTGTTTGCGCTCATCCACTTCCGTATGGCCTTCGCGCGTATCGGGCGGGCTCATGACGATGGCGCTCTCGAACAGACCGACCTCATCCAGATACTGCTTGTAGCGGATGGCGGAGAGCTTGCTGTCACAGGCCAGCATGCCCTTGAGGTCTTTGTCGATATTGTTGTCAAAATGTGTGGCCAGATCCATGGCGATCAGCCGGATGCGATCGTCGGCCTTGTAAACCTGATTGGCGCGGGCAAAGCGCTTCTTGAGATCCGTGATCTGATCTTCCGTCAGCCCCTGCGTGATGCGTTCAAACCAGGCATCAATGGCGCGGTCATTCACATCCAGATCGGGCTTGCGCTCTTCATAGAGCAGAGGTGTGACCGTCCCATCCGAGACGGCCTGTTGCATCGTGTAGGAGTGAATGATCTTGCCAAAACGATTGGTCGTCTCACTGCCTTTGAGTAGTGGCGTACCGGTAAAGGCAATAAAAGCCGCATTGGGCAAAGCGTGCTTCATGCGGGCATGGTTCTCACCGCCCTGACTGCGATGCCCTTCATCCACCAGAACGATGATGTCCGCGCTGTCATTATGGCATTCGGGATAGCCGGTGGCCGTGTGGAACTTGTTGATCAGCGAGAAGATGATGCGTTCCTGCCCATGCCCGATCTGCTGCGCCAGACGGCGGCCAGAGGTTGCCAGCGCATCTTCCTTGTCCTTCTTGTCTGCCAGTTCGCCGCCGGTGGAGAAGGTGGTGCTCAACTGGCGTTCCAGATCCTTGCGGTCCGTCACCACCAGAATACGGCATTGCTTGAGGTCGTCATCCAGAATGAGGGCGCGACTGAGGAACACCATGGTGAAGGACTTGCCGGAGCCCGTGGTGTGCCAGACCACGCCGCCTTCTCGCCCGCCATCGCTACGGCGGGACTTGATGCGTTCCAGCAGACGTTTGATGCCGAAAACCTGCTGATAGCGGGCCACGATCTTGCCCGCCTTGCGGTCGACCAGCGTGAAGAACCGCGCCATGTTCAACAGGCGCTGAGGCGAGAGCAGGCCGATCAGCAGCCGGTCCTGATCCGTGACATGCAGCGGGCGGGAGGCCCAGTCCTCGAACCACGCCCGGTCAGACGCCTTCCGCTCGGCAAAAAGCGGGTCTTTCTGTGCCGACGATAATGGCGTGTTCTTGAGCGCCTCCATCCGGCTTTCGGGAATGTCCTCTTCCCTCCAGGTTGCCCAGAACTTTTTGGGGGTGCCGCAGGTGCCATAGCGCCCGTCATGCCCGGTGATGGAGAGCAGAATCTGGCTGTAGGCAAAAAGCTGCGGAATTTCGTCCTTGTTCTGGTTGCGAATACTCTGGGAAATCCCGGCCTCCACGGTCGGGCCTTTGCCCGGCTGACCATCGGGGCGCTTAGCCTCGATCACCGCCAGCGGAATCCCGTTGACGAAGCAGACGATGTCCGGCCTGCGGGTCTGTGTCAGATCCGTGCGCAGAACGCTGTACTCTTCGGTGAAGCTAAAGCTGTTGTTGTCCGGGTTCTGCCAGTCGATCAGGGCGATGGTCGGATTGGCCTTGCGCCCGTTGATGAACTCGGTGACGGCGATGCCGAACAGCAGATGCGTCGTCATCTTGTCATTGGCATCGCGCAGGCCGGAAACAAAGTCCGGATGCGTGACGTGAGAGATCAGCGCATCAATGGCCTGATCAGACAGGGCGTGCTCCTGTCCCTCAAACGTAAAGCGCCGTTTTTTCAATTCTGCCCGCAGGATTGTGTCCAGCACCACGGCGCTCTGCTTGCCGCCCCGCAACGCCAGCGCCTTGGAGGGGGGCAGAAACCGCCAGCCGAGCATGCTGAGTAACGCCAGAGCCGGCAGCTTGGCGCTGTATTCTTCCTGAAATTTCGGGGCGGGAGCCATGGCGTCAAATATCCTGCGAATTGAAATGATTTAATCGACCGCCACGAGACGTTTGCCCGTGAGAAGCTGCTGCATCAGGGCTTTCTGCTCCTGACGCAGGCGGGAAAGATCTGATTCAATAGCTGTGATTTCTTTGTCTGCTGCGGTCAGTACAGCGGCGATGGCTTTCTGTTCGGGAAGCGGGGGATATGGAAGTTTAATGAAAGAGAAGTCTTCATAGCTGATTTGCTTGCCGTCCCTAATGCCTATCGTTGCTACCGCAAGGTGCCCGATAAAATCATACGATTTGAAATAGAACTTAAAAAACTCATTTTCTATCTCAATTTTATTTTCAAGAACTGTATATGCTGGGCTTACTAAGCCTCGGAAATAAGAATATTCTAATCCTCCTTGGAATGATCGCAAACTTATTATGAAATTTCCTGGATTTACCAATTTGTATCCTTGCACACTGCCATCCGGCATGACAACGCGCCGCTCCAATGATGAACGCAGAACTACACCTTGATCTTGAGTGACGGAAAGTAGTTCGCAGTCCATTGGATTGTTTTTGATAGAAATGCTTTTGAATATTTCTTTGGAACGTTTCCATATCCAATCCCCTGTGAACCCCGGCAGGTGTTTTTTGCCTGTCAGGAGTTGCTGCATGAGGGCTTTTTTCTGCTGCTGGCTGTTGGCCAGAAGCCTCTCCGTCCCCTCAATCGCACGATCCCACGTCGAGAGGATCGCCGCGATCTTCTTCTGTTCGGGGAGAGGGGGGAGGAGGATAGGGTAAGGCAGAATATGCTTGTTGTTAATCTGAGGAATGGTGGAGGTATCAGCGATTTTAAACAGACCACAAAAAGTTATAAGGTAGTATAAAAATTCAGACGTGGTTTCTGAATTTGGTTGAAGGGCCATCATGTTTGAATCTAAATAGATTCCATTGATCGAAATTCTAACTTTGTTATTCATTATTGCCGCCCCTCTTTTTGGGAAAATTACGGCGCCGCTTCTAATATAATTATGGTTATAATCTGTGTACTCGCGACTTTCCTTTTGGAATTTCGAGCAATTATTCATGTCTTCTACTTTTACATAGGGATATTTTCCGTATCTTTTCAATGGCAGGTTAGAAGGAGCTACGCCAGATTTAATATCGACACACTTGCCTAGTTTTGTTTTTCTCCACCCATCAGGAAGCATAACCCAGCTCCTTCAGATAAGCGTCCATCTGTGCTTCCAGCCTGCTCAGTTCCGCCTTGATCTCCGCCCGTTCGGCCCGCACAGCGTTCAGGTCGATCTCTTCTTCTTCTTCAAATGTATCGACATAACGCGGAATGTTCAGGTTGTAGTCGTTCTCCCTGATCTCGTCTGGTGTGGCGAGGTGGGCGTATTTGTCCACGTCCTTGCGGGCGCGGTAGGTGTCCACAATCTTCGTGATGTTCTCTTCGGTCAGCACGTTCTGGTTCTTGCCCGCCTTGAACTCGCGGCTGGCGTCAATGAACAGCACGTCCTTCGTCTTGCGGTCCTTGCGGAAGACCAGAATGGCCGCCGGAATCCCCGTGCCAAAGAACAGCTTTTCCGGCAGGCCGATCACCGCATCCAGCAGGTTTTCCTCAATCAGCTTCTGGCGAATTTTGCCTTCCGAACTGCCCCGGACCAGCACGCCATGCGGCACCACAACACCCATGCGGCCCGTGTGGTCTTTCAGGGTGGCGATCATGTGCAGGATAAAGGCGTAATCGCCCTTGGTCTTGGGCGGCACGCCACGGGCAAAGCGATGATGGACGTCCTGCTCTGCCTCGTCATGCCCCCATTTATCAAGGCTGAAGGGCGGGTTGGCCGTCACCACGTCAAAACGCATCAGATGGTTCTTGTCATCCAGCAGCTTGGGGTTGCGGATGGTATCGCCCCATTCAATGCGATGATTGTCCTCGCCATGCAGGAACATGTTCATTTTGGCGAAGGACCATGTGGAGCCGATGGCCTCCTGCCCATACAGGGCGTAGTCCTTGCTGCCCTTGTGGTTCTGCGTCACTTGCCGCCCGCATTTCATGAGCAGGGACGCCGAGCCGCAAGCCGGATCACAGATGGTCTCACCCGGCTGGGGGCTCAGAATACGGGCCAGCAGTTCACTGACTTCCGGCGGGGTGTAGAACTCGCCCGCCTTCTGTCCGCCACTGGCGGCGAAGTTCTTGATCAGGAATTCATAGCCATTGCCAATCACATCCAGATTGCCAACGCGGGAGGGGCGCAGGTTCAGGTCCGGCTTGGCAAAATCGTCCAGCAGATGCCGTAGAATGGTGTTCTTCTGCTTTTCATCGCCCAGCTTGTCAGAATTGAAGCTGATGTCCTGGAACACGCTTTTGCCCGCGTCCTTCAGCTTGGTGCCGTTGGCTTCTTCAATAGCGTGCAAGGCTTTGTCGATCCGCTCGCCATTGCCGGGGGCGTTGCGCTCTTTATAGAGGGTGTAGAAATCAGCCCCTTTTGGCAGAACGAAGCGTTCCTGCTGAAGCATGGCTTCAATCAGGTCCGGATTGTCCCCATATTCCTTTTTGTAGCCGTCATAATGGTCCTGCCACACATCGGAGATGTATTTCAGGAACAGCATGGTCAGCACGTAATCGCGATAGGTGTCAGGGCTGACGGTACCACGAAAGGTATCACAGGCGTTCCACAGCGCCTTGTTGATGGTGTCTTGTGAAATCTGCTCGGTCACGAACTTAAATCCTGTTTTAAAACGTAAGGGAGTGTCAGCCCGCCAGAAGGTCTCTGGCAAGTCCGGTCATGATCTGCTGGTTGGTCTGGCGCAGGCGGTGCAGAAGCTCTTTCTCGCGCTGCATGGCGTTGGCCAGCCCCGCAATCTGTTCCTGTCGGGGCAGGGGAGGCAGCATAACAGGCGTGGCCTCCAGCACCGGTCGGGCGATGTTGCGGACGAGGGTGGAACTCTGGGCGTTCTGTTCCAGATGCCGCTGCGCCGGTTCCTGGTTGAGCCACCATGCCAGATAAGCAGGCAGCACGTCCGGGCGAGATACGCGCAGGAGAAAGAAGTGCGGAGCGGCGACAGCCTGGAGGCTGCCGATACGCTCATCGATCAGAACTGCCTGAGACACATTGCCACGGGCTGGGAAGAGAATATCGCCCGAACGCAGCCAGTCCGGCCCCCGCCGCCCGGAGACTTCGGTTCGCAGGCAGGATCCCCAGTCCACGCCAGAAGATGAGGTGTCCCGCATCTGCACGACAGCCGTTTCCGCTCCTTCGATTGGCTCGATTTTCCCTCGGAACGGGTGTCCCGCTGCCACCGTCGCGATATCTGAGAGGTTTGATTTATGTGCGCGAAGGTGTTTCATGCGCTTATACAGAGAACATAAACGCAAATCTGTCAATAATAAAAATGCATGAAGGTCTTTCATGCATGGTAGCGTTCATTGTGCTGCTGAACCCAGGTAGGGCAGTCGCCGCTAGCCGCTATAAGTCGCTTTTGGCGTAGAACGCGGCGAATAATCCGGATAATATCCGCATATCTTGCGGAGTTTGAGTTGCCTGATGCGGTGTTTGGGTGCCATATTCTCCGCAAGGAGTGCAGAGAATATGGCGAGATATATTTACCAGCAAGCGGGATGGCCGGACTTCCGGTGGAATAGAGACGCCATTTCCCATGAACTGGCCGCAGTGCGTCACCGGCAGGGTCGGCTTCTGGGACGCATGGAAAGTCTCGGTTTCGATTTTAGGTCGGAAGCCGTGCTCCAGACCCTGACGGAGGATGTTCTCAAGTCGAGCGAGATTGAGGGCGAAAACCTCGATCGTGAACAGGTGCGGTCTTCCATCGCCCGGCGATTGGGCATGGATATTGGAGCGCTGGCACCGGTAGATCGGGATGTCGAAGGCGTTGTGGAGATGATGTTGGATGCGACCGGGCATTATGCTGAGTCATTGACTGAAGAAAGACTTTTCGCATGGCATGCGGCTTTGTTTCCGACCGGGCGAAACGGCATGTCACGCATTTTGGTCGGAGAGTGGCGTGATGACAGAACCGGCCCGATGCAGGTCGTGTCAGGCCCTGTCGGACGGGAGAAGGTCCATTATGAGGCTCCGGCAGCCAGCAGGGTGCCAGCTGAGATGCAGGCCTTTCTTGATTGGTGCAACGCCGGGCAGGCACTGGACCCTGTGCTGAAGGCCGCCATCGCACATCTGTGGTTTGTCACCATTCATCCGTTTGAGGATGGAAACGGACGTATGGCACGGGCCATCGGTGATCTCATGTTGGCGCGTTCGGAACAGACCGATCAGCGTTTCTACAGCCTGTCAGCTCAGATTCGTCAGGAGCGGAAGGATTACTATGCAATCCTTGAAGCCACCCAAAAAGGGGATACGGACATCACGGCGTGGCTGCACTGGTTTCTGGGCGCTCTCGATCGTGCCTTTGATCGTGCTGAACTGGTCTTGGGAAAAGTCATCCAGAAGGCCCGCTTTTGGGACAATCTGGCCGGTCAATCGATCAATGACCGGCAGCGTTTCATGCTCAACCGTCTGCTTGACGGGTTCGAGGGCAAGCTGACTTCATCGAAATGGGCAAAGCTGGCGAAGACGTCCCCAGATACAGCTCTGCGTGATATCAGTGATCTCGTGGCACGCGATATTCTGGTTCGGGAGGCTGCGGGTGGAAGAAGTACCAGCTACAGGCTAGCTTTCCTTGGGGTGTGAACCGAAGATCCGCACTGGTGCCTTCCTAATTATGGGAAAGGAGATCCATCGTCTCTGTCACAATGAGATACTGGCCGTGTGGCAGGGG
Source organism: uncultured Gluconobacter sp. (assembly GCA_937880175.1). Classification (GTDB taxonomy): domain Bacteria; phylum Pseudomonadota; class Alphaproteobacteria; order Acetobacterales; family Acetobacteraceae; genus Gluconobacter. Next base: position 25,005 of record CALFLO010000029.1, on the reverse strand, counting down.
CAGGCGGATCATGAGGAGTAGGGGCGTTGACGGATCAAACGAAAGTAAGGAAAAAAGCTTTTAATGTTTCAGCCACTTAACTATGGCACCACACACTCAACGAACCCGACGACAAGCAGCAGTTTTCTTCAGTTGTGTGTGTTCGCAACTATTAATTTTGCTTAAAAACAAATACTTGGGCCGTCTCACAGGCGGCCTTTTGCGTTTCTGCACCCGTAACCTGGAATCATTCGGCGCCGAAATCCAGTGTAGTAATGTTGTGCGCGAGGCGTGCCAGTAAAGCGGCGCGAAGGGCATGAATCGGGATGATGTTCTTCAGGTGGATGGTTCGAAAAACCCTCTGGTTTTGAGGGCCTCTGTGTGATTCCTTCCATGGTGATTTGGGGGCGGCTCATGGTACAGTTTGGTTTCTTTGATGTTGAAAAGCGGCTTGCTCGATTAAGTGGGCTCGGCGATCAGCTCGAAGCGTTTTCCCGGACTGTGGATTTTGAAGTCTTTCGCTCTGATCTGAACCGAGCACTGGCCTATTCAGACAGAAGCAAAGGCGGTCGTCTCCCGTTTGATCCGGTGCTGATGTTCAAGATCCTGGTCATCCAGACGTTGAACAATCATCTCTGATGAGCGGACGGAATATCTGATCAACGATCGCCTGTCTTTTATGCGCTTTCTTGGTCGGAGGCTATCGGACCGGGTGCCGGATGCCAAAACCGTCTGGCTGTTTCGCGAACGCCTGACACATGGGGGTGCCATTGGAAAGACTGTTTGAGCGATTTGACGCGAACCTGCGCAACACCAACGCTGAGAAAGCCGATCTTTGGGCGGGACAGATCCCACAAGACACGCAGGATAAACCCACCAAACTGTCGCACAAGAACCGTCATGCGCGATGGACACTGAAGTTCACCACAGCAAAGCGGCAGGATGTTGGGACGATCCTGTCAACGGATCTTGCCATCCCGTTCTTTGGCTAAAAATCCGATGTCTCCATCGACCGGAAGTTTCGACTGATCCGCAAATGGAAGACGACGGATGTCGCCGCCAGTGATGGCGTGCGAGTGAGAGAGGGTTTGCTGGATAAAACCAATACCGCCTCAGCGGTGTAGGCCGACACTGCCTACCGCTCCAAAGCCAATGAGGAATGCATGGAGAAAGAGGGTTTCGTCTCGAAAGCCCACAGGGTAAAGCCGCATCTCAAGACGACGCCTCGCCATATCCAGCGGTCCAACGCGAGAAAGTCGGTAATTCGATCCCGCGTCGAGCATGTCTTTGCCGATCAGAAATCGCAGATGGGATTGTTCATCCGGATAGTGGGCATAACGCGAGCCACCATGAGGATCGGACTGGCCAATATCGTCTGCAACATGCGCCGCTTCCTCTTCCTTGAAAGGTTGAACGCGAGCGCGTAGCTATCCAGCGGGTGACAGCCCCTCGATCTGTTCAAAATGCAGATCGAAAGCTACCCCAAGAATCTTCAATTAATACGCCACAACCCTGAAATCACGAGCCAAGCGCATCAACCAACGGTTCTTCGATCCCTCCAACTGCGAGCCGGGCTCACCGCATGGATCGTGCACTACAACACAGAACGTTCGCATTCGGCACTGCCTAGACGAACACCCGAAGAAGCGTATCATGACACACTGTCAAAACGGCGGCATAACAACAACCGGCTATCGCTTATTCAAAACCCAAAACTGTCCGAACAAACGGGTCCACCTCTCTGGTTCAGCGACCGGACCACGCGCTCGGCTGGAACCAAGAAGTCGTCCTCGATACCCAAGCCCTCATCCTCGTTACAGTTTTCCTGATCAGGAGATTGCAGGCCATTCATGCACTACCCCTTCCTCGTCACTGATCCGCGCTCCGGCCTCCAATACCGCCTGACCGATACCGGTCTTGCCGAATTGTCCCTTGCCCCTATTTCTGCCGAATGGGCGCCCGGGCGTGCAATTGCCGAGGTGCCTGACCCTGTCTGGGCCGAAAGTCTTGCCAATGCGCCTGTCGAGACGATCTCGGCGGTGACCGCCGCTCTGACGGATCTTATGCTGGCCACGCCGGATCTGAAGGTGCCGAATGTTGATCACCTGCCAGACAGCCGCGCCAAGCGGCATCTCTTGGCGCTGGTCGCGTTGTGGCAAAGGTTGGGGGATGCGCTGCCAGAGGGGCTGGCACCGATCCCTCATGTGCTGGCCCTGCCGCATGGGTCGTTCCTGGGCTTGTTGCCGGTGGTTGAAGGTTCGCTGGATCCTCTAGCTCCTGCGGTGCTGCAGGCGCTTTTTGCCCGGTTGCGGGACGAGTTCGGCACTGTTCCCGCAAGCGCCTATACGCCCCGGGCCGCAATCGGCAGCCGCCTGCACGCGCTGCAGGGTGGGGTTTCAGCGCAAGATATCGAGGCCGGGGTTCTGGATGACAGCCTCGCGTTCTATGGGCTGCGCGATCCCGCCGCCTGCGCCGATTTCGCCGCCGCCCAAGCCCGGGCGCTGATTGAGTCCGGCGTTTCGGCCCGTGAAATCGCCGTGCTGTCGGGCGATGATATGCGCCAGATCGCGCGCGCTTTCTCAGCCCAGGGAGTGCCGCTCTCGGGCCTTCCGGGCCACTTACCCGAGCGAGATGTCATTGGCGAGACCGCGCTACATCTGGCGCTGGCCAAGCGACCGCCAACTCCGGCTATGGTCTTGGCAAGCCTCGCGCTTTCTCCCTTGATGCCTTGGGCGGCACAGACCGGGCGCGATCTTGCCGAAAGCCTCATGGGTGGCGATTTCCGAGGCGCCATCCTCACGGACACGCCCGCACATAAGGAACTGTGGGACGATATCCGCGCCTCGGCCGGCAGCTTGCCGCAGCTGCGTTTCCTGCTGGACCGGATCTGCGAGCGGATCGGAAAAGGCGATCAGGTCCGCGCGCGGCTGACTGTCCCCCCCGGCGAAGGCACGCCGGATTGGGAGAAAATCCTGCGTGGCATTCAGATCGCGCCGCCCATGGTTGCGGATCCCGACCGCAATCTTGAAGGCGTCAGCCTTTGGTCCGCGTATGAAAGCCCGTGGCGCCCATGCCGCCATCTGATCGTCAGCGATTTCACCGACGGGCTTTACCCGACTCGCCCGCGTGCCAATCCGCTGTTTCTTGACAGCGAGATCGCTGCGATACACGCGGGAACCGGCGTTCACCTTCGCGGTCGGGCCGAGGGGCTGGCGCAAAGCCTCGCGTTACTTGATCAACAGCTTCAGGCGGTTTCCGGCAGCGTCACCTTCCTCATCCCATGGCGTGATTTGGCGGGTGGACGCTTGCAACCTTCGGCCGGGTTGTCGCTGGTGGCGCGGGCGGTGGCGGGCGTTGAGGATGCTAGCGATCTGATCACCGATCTCTCGCGTCAGAGCCCGGCGAAATGGCCGATTGCGTATCACCGTCTGATGCCGGTGCCGGCACCCGCGGAATTGCCTGAGGAGCTTGCTTTCCCGGGGCATGACCTTCTGTCCCTTCGTCGGCGCGATGACGGCACCTCCAAACCGCAATCGCCCTCGCGGCTCGAGACGCTGCTTGTCAGCCCGCTCGCCTGGCTTCTGGCAGAGGTCGGGGCCGAGGATATGTCTTGGTCGACCGAAGAGCTCGACGTGATGGCAAGGGGCAATATCGCCCATGATGTCTTTGAGCATGTCTTCCTGAAGGATCAGCCGTTCCCGGAAGCCGAGGCGCTGGCAGAACTGATCCCCGAGGCCTATGACCGTGCGCTCACCCGTCACGCGGGCTATCTGCGCAGCCCGTCATGGGAGATGGAGCGCCGCGGTTTGGAGCGTGAGATCATGGCGGCGGCCCTGCGCTGGCGCGATCACTTGCTGGCGCTCAATGCCAAGATCATCGGCAATGAAATCTGGCTGGCCGGTGAGGCGCATGGCATCAATCTGCATGGCAAAGCCGACGCGATCCTTGAACTGCCTGATGGTGCGCTCTTGATCATCGATCACAAGAAAAGCGGCACCAAGGGCCGACGGCAGCGGATGGAGGCGGGCTGGGATCTGCAGGCAGGGCTTTACGCTGATATGATAGCGCGGCCGATGCGGCGCGAAGGTGACGGCATGGACCCGCTGATCGGCCGCAAGGTGGCGGTCGCCTATCACCTAATGAATGATGGCGGGCTGCTGACTTCGGGTCTGGTCCTGCCCGAGGGCTCGTCCGCCCGCGACATGGGCGATGCGGTGAATGCCGGGGCGGTAGCCAAGCTGGCGGAACGCTTGGCCGAACTTGGTGCAGGACGGGTCGTGCTGAACACCTCTGAGGATGCGGCCTTCTTCAAGAAAGAAGCCGGCTTCACCCCCTATGCGCTGACCGATGGCTCGGCCCTGATCACCGCCTTCATTCGCACGCTCGAGGAGGAATGACCATGGCCCCCGTCAATACAGATCAAGGTCTGGTCATCGTTCCCGCGGGTGCCGGCGCGGGCAAGACCCACCACATCAAGGCCCAGCTGTCCGATTGGGTGAAACGCGGCATTGTCCGGCCCGAGCGTATCCTTGCCGTCACCTTTACCGAGGCCGCGGCTGGCGAATTGCGCGAAAGGATCCGTGCCGGCCTTCTGGCCGATGGACTGGTCGTCGAGGCGATGGCGGTCGAGCGCGCCTATGTCTCGACCATACATGGACTGGGCCTGCGGCTTTTGACCGAACATGCTCTGGCGGCTGGTGCCTCGCCGCAGCCGCGCCATCTGGGCGATGCCGAGCGGGATCTGCTGATCCGTCAGGCACTGGCACATGCCAAGGCGCTGGACCCGATCAAGGCCGCGCCCGAGCGGTTCGGTTACGCCCCGAACTTCGTAAAGGGCGAGACGGTCGAAGACAGTTTGCGCGCTCGGGTGCTATCGATAATCGACCTCTTGCGCGGCCTTGGGGATAAGGGGCGTGACGCTGGCCTGATCGCTCCGGCACTGACGCGGCTGGATGCGGTTTACGGGCCGGTTCTGGACGACCCTATCGCCGCGACCACCGCGTTGCAGACGGCCGTGCAGGTTATGATCGCAGCCTTTCCCGAGGGCGGCATGGCCGGGATCACCGCCAAAACCAATGTCGAGAAGCTGGAGAAAAACCTCGCGCTTTTCAAACGTGTTGAGCGCGCGCCCGATCTTCTGGATCGGGATTGGCAGGTCTGGAACGATCTGCGCAGCCTGTTCATCTCTAACCGCTCCAGCAAGACGCCTGCGGGATATGACGACCTTGCCACGACGATCATGGCGGCGGCGGATGTGCTGCCTTGCCATCCCGGCCCGCTGGCCGATGCTAAGCTGCACCTGTCCTGCCTGATCGCCTGCGCGCAAGAGGTGATGGCGGCCTATGAGACCCGCAAGAAGGCGCTCGGCCTGATCGACTTTGCTGATATGATCACCGGGGCTGAGCACCTGCTCCGCACCGACCTTGCCGTGCGGCAAGCGGTGCTGGACGAGATCGACTGCGTCATTATCGACGAATTCCAGGATACCAACCCCGTGCAATTCGCGCTTTTGTGGCAATTGAGCCAGCACGCGCCGCGCACACTGCTGGTGGGCGATGTCAAACAGTCGATCATGGGGTTTCAGGGCGCCGATCCGCGCCTGTCGACAGCGCTGGCGGCGGCAAACTTGGATGCCATCCAGCCTTTGGACCGCAACTGGCGATCGACGCCCGCAGTGATGCAATTCGTCAATGCGATGGGCGCGGGGCTGTTCGGCGATGGCTATAACCCGCTGGCGCCGACCCGCGATGCGATTGCCGGCCCAGCGATTGAAGTGCTGAACGCAGTCAAGTCGCGCAGCGTGCGCACAGCGTCAAAGCCGCAGGAGCATATCGCCGAGCGTATCGCCCGGATTCTGACGGATGGAGATACGATTACCGATCGCCACAGCAAGGCCGCTCGCCCAGCGCGGCCCTCGGATATCGCGCTCTTGGTCTGTCGGCACACCACCGCCGCCCGCTATGCCGAGGAACTGCGCGCGCGCGGCGTTCCGGTGCGGATCGCCGAGGATGGCTGGGCGAAAAGCCCGGTAATTGTTGCCGCCCGCGCGGCACTCACCTTTGCCGCCAATCCGGCGGATATCCATGCCGGGCTGCTTTTGCGCACGCTTGGCCCGGACCCGCTGCCCTTGCAGGACGCACTATCCGCCCAGATCGAACGGCGGTTGGTGGATGACCCGGTGCTGATGCGGCTCGCCGCTTTGTCGAACCTTTTGGTCCGCCTGCCGGCGGGTGCGGCCCTTGATCTGGTGTTGGATGCTGCCGACCTGCGCCTCTGGGCCAAACGTCAGCCTGACGCCGCCCAATCCCACGCCGATCTTTTGCGGCTAGAGGCTGAGGCGGGTGAGTTCGAAGCCGCGCATCGCGACCTCAAATCCGCCTCGGGGTTCCACGGCGAGACTGCCAAAGTCTTTCTCGGCTGGCTCGACGCCCGTGGGGGGGAACGGGATTTCGACCGTCATCCCGATCCTTCCGCCAACAGCGCCGAGGCAGTCGAGATTGTTACCTGGCACGCCTCCAAAGGGCGGGAATGGCCGATTACTGTCGTCGCCGAGTTCGACTATGGCATCGAGGAACGTGCGGGCTCCACTGCGACCCGTTTCGATGCCTTGGATCGAATCGACGATATGGCGGTGGTGCTGGGGTCCGCGAGCCTGATCCACTCGCCCGGCTTTGCCGCGCCCGAGGCGACCCATCGTTTCATCGAAGACCGCCGCGCCGATTTTGAAGCCAATGCGAAAAACCTTCTCTATGTCGCCCTGACCCGTGCCCGTGACCGGCTCCTGTTGGAATGGCCGGGGTTTCTGAAGGACCGTAAAGAAGACGCGCCCGAGGCTACGAACCTGTTTCATATTCTGTTAGATACCTGCGCGCCGCAGATCGGGGTGGGTAGCCTGCGCATCAATGGCGTGGATTGCCCGGCGCTGATCACGCAACTGCCTGAAGAGGCGGGATTTACCGAATACGCAGGCGGTGCGGTAGCCTCAGCGCTGCGCTTCGGTGCCGCTGCGCCGTTACCGGTGACACCGCTGACGCTCTGGCGTCTGCAGCCCTCGCAAACCCGCAGCGCGGGGGTGCCGCCCGTGTCCCGCCGTATCGACATCGGAGCACCTTGGCCCAAGGTACTGAACGATGCCTACCGCGGCACAGCACTGCATCTGGCGCTGCGCACATACCTGACCCGGCCCGATCTGGCCCCGGCTTTGGCTCTCGCGACCGGGCTTGAAGACGTCACTCTTGCGCTGGTGGCCGAGCGCGCCACGGCGCTGAAAGCCTGGCTTGCCGATCAGGGCTATACGGATCTGCGCGCCGAGATCCCGGTGCTTGGCCACACGCTCGAGGGTGCAGAGATCCCCGGCACTCTCGACCTTCTCGCCATCGGCCCGGGAGGCGCGATGCTGATCGATCATAAATCCGGCGGCGGTGGTGAGGGGTTTGGCCACTATTGGCCACAGCTTTCCAGCTATGCCGGACTGTTGGCCGGACTATACCCGCAGCATCCGCTGCAGGGCGTGGCGGTGTTTTGGGTCGATCACGGATGGCTAGAACTGGCAGATAGGGGCGCGTCAGCGGGACCTTTTGCACAGGCCGGAGTTAACTGATGCATTGGGGAATACTTGCGCCCGATACCGTGGTTTCGCAACGACGCCAGCAGAACCTCGGGCTTGCGGCGGCGGTTCGTCATTTCAATGATCGGGCGGTCCCCGGAATCGGCGGCATGTGGTTTCCCATGCCTATCCTTTGGTCGGTTCTGGCAATCTCTATCGCCGAGGAACTTGGTGTGCCAGCACTGCCTGTCGGCAACGCGGTCGAGGCGCGCGTCATGCTTGAAGTCATCGCAGGCCCGCAGGATCTCCGCGTGCGAGGGGCGAGGAAGATGCAGGGCTTGAAGGATAGCAGTTTCCACAATCTCAGGCGTCGCGGAACTTATGTGGTTCAGCCGATCCGCATGGCGATGGTGCAGCCTCTAGTCGCACTCGGGTTCGTGCAGGGCAGTCGCTACGGCGCGTTCCGCATACATAGCGCTGGCAGAGAGCTGTTGGAACTGAATGCGATGAAAGAACCGCGCCGTTTGCTTGGTGCTTGGGCGCATGGCAGACAGCCACATGGCCTGAAGGAGGCCCTGGCAGTGCTTTCCCCGGTTGGGGCTGTCCCGGAAGCTGTGCGTAAACTGATCCTTGCCCGATTACTCGACGGAAATGATCCCGGCTCGACCCGGCGCCGGGACCTGGCGCGCCTTGGCACTGGCCCCAGCTCCACGCATTTAGACCAGGAAACCGCATTGGCGGGGCTGGCGCCGGATCATTGGTCGGATCTGCGCGCAGGCGCGGCTTTTATGGATCTGCGCGATGCTGCGTTGTCAGTGTTGGACAAGTTGGAACAGCACCTGCTGAAGCTTCGCGACGATAATCAGCCTGTGCGCCCGTCAGAAGCGGAGGCAGCCGAAGTCGCCGCCGGGCCGCTAAAACAATTGCGCGATCTGGCCTCGACAAAAGGCGCGCTCGTCGATCAGGGCAATGAGGAGACTAGCCGCAGATTTATCGCGGAAATCCGAAATCTGTCCGATCGGAAGCTGATCCAGAGGCTGGCCGAGCGCGATTCTACCGTGATTTGTCAGCGCGAAGGGTACATTTTTCTCGGGCCGGCTGCGGGTGAGTTGCGGGGCAGCTCGGAGACCCAAGACGAGAACCGGCCCCCTCAGGACGAGGCCTTCGCGCCGCAGCTTTTCCGGCTGCACAATCTTCATTGTCTGGTGACAGAGCTATCCGGAAAGGTGAACCCGGGCAGCCCTGGCGCGGGATCAGAGGCCGTCTGATGCAGAACACGACGCTCTTCTCCCTCTTCATGCCGCCCGAAGATTGTTATGGCGACTTTGGCCTTATGTGCGGCTTCACCGCGACGCGGCAGGTCTTGGGGCAGATACGCCGAACATTCACAGGTGAGATGGCGCGTCCGGTGCTGGCCGCGTTCATCCATCCAACCGTGAATGCGATCTCGGACGTCCCGGGACTTGCCTGGATGTGGATGCGCCTCGAGGGACGCGGTTACAACCTTCTTCATGCCAAGGTGGCGCTTCTAGGTTTTCGCAAGCGCGGCGGAGGTGGCTATGTCATTCGCCTCGCTGTCAGCACGGGGAACTGGACACAGGATCCGCTTACTCGCAGCATCGATCTGTTCTGGTCGATCGATCTGGACTCTGCTGTGCCTGACGCACAGGATATTGCCGATATCTGCGCCGCGCATGAGATGTTTAGCTGGCTGCGCGAGCGGGCAGATTGCGCCCTGATCGAGCGCAGTTTTGACGGGTACCGGCCAGATGCCTTGCTGGAGGCCGTGATCACAGCCTTGCCCGCGTCATCCGCGCGTCCCCGCTTCATCGACAGCCGCAATCAGGCGCTGTTTCCTCAGGTGGTCGAGCGCCTGGGTACCAAGAAGAAGGCTGACCGTCTCATCCTTGGGTCTGGCTATTTCGAGAGCGACTGCGATGGTGCTGCTGGCCTGCCAGAGCGACTGCGCCACGCATTGGTGCAGGAGAAATCCCTGACGAAAACAGCGGCTCTCGACCTGTTTCTCAACCCGTCCTCCTGTCAGGGGCTTGCTGCCCGGGCCGGTGCCTTGGTTAACGCAGGCTGGAACTTGCGCCCTCCGCGCTCTGTCCTACATGGAACTGATGGGTGCCTGCATGCAAAATTTGTGGTGCTGGCGTCGGGCGAGACCGAGTCCTCGGGACGGGCTTATCTTGGATCCGGCAATCTGAGCATGAACGGGTTTGAGCGTGCCGCAAGCGCCGGGGGAAACCTTGAGGCAGGTGTAATCGTCGATCTGCCGGGAGGACTAAAATGGCCGCGACGCAGAGACACGCGGAACGGTATCGCCGCTGTTTTGCCGATCCAGTTCACTGATGTGGTGACGCCCGAGACCCTGCAGCAAGGGGAAGGCTTTGTGCGCCCGGATGAGCCAGAAACCCAGCCGCCAGTTGCGTGGCTTATATGGCAAGACGGGGTGCTCTCGGCCCCCGAAGACAAATCGGTGATGGTGATTGGTGTCGATGCGGCTCAGGCCCGGACACCTTGTCCATGGCCTGCACCGGCTCCAGCGATTGTGACACTCGCGGAGGGCGGCTGGCGGCTGCCTGTCATTTCTTCCGAAGTACTTGTTGTCGCTCGCCCCTCCGATATGTCGGTCGAAGATATCCTTGCCAGCCTTGGCTCATTTCCCGAGCCAGATGATGTTGACAGCGAAGATGAGGGCGAGGAGGGCGAAGAGCCGGTCATCGACGCCTCAGATACTACCGAGGCTCCGCCAGCTGCCTATCCCATTCGCAGGATGATGGAACTTCTGGTGCGTCTTTGTGAGACGCAGGCAAGGTTGGACCCGCGGGACTGGCAAAGGTGGTGTCGGGAGTTGCAACAGAACCTTTGCGCCATCGCGTTTCGAGAAAAAACGATGATCGAGTTCTTCCGGAAGGCCAGGGCAAATCCTCTGCCTGCTCTGGTAGATCCGCGTATGCGTCCGGAAGGGGTTTCGCCAGACCTATTGAGAGATGCGCTTTTGGCAGTGTCTGTCGCGTGGGAGCTCAGCGCTTACCAATCGCTCTGGGAACGGGAGGCCGCGTGATGGTGGACTGGAACGAGGTCGCGAGCCTTCTGGATCGTATTGCAGGGACATCTGATGATCCCCTGTTGGATCATGGCCAGAAGGCGAGTGTCGCAGAACTGGCGTGCCGTATACGGAGTGGCCAACGCTCGGCCCTGTTGGCTGATGAAGTAGGTATGGGCAAAACGCGTATTGCGGCGGCGCTGATCGCAGCGGTGCGGGAGGCGGGCGGGCGCAGCGCGATCGTTCTGCCCGCGGGTCTTGGGAAACAATGGCAACAGGAACTGAAACGGTTCAACGCCGACGACAAGACATTGCTGCCGCTGCGCAGCTATGAGGGTTTCATCGCCGGTTTCTTGCACGATATTGATGCGGAGGGCAACGCAAGACGGTTACACAGCCATAAGGAATGGCTTTCGGATCGCCGCAGGCAGCGTGAGTTGCCGGAGAACGGCTGGGCCGCCGAAGAAGTCATAATGATCTCTCATTCCTTCGCGAACATGCAGTTTCCCAATCGGGGAGAAGGCCCCGCTGGAGGCTGGCGCCGGGAACTCTTACCCAACGTCGCACGCACGATTGAGGGCCGACGGCGCAACTTCAGGCGCGCAAATTTCCATCCGGGTGAGGTGGGCTACGTCTATGCAAGTCGCCGTGCAGCGCAGCACATTGCCCAAACGATTCGGGAACACGAACTGCCGCGCGATGCCATTAACGGCAATCAGAAATGGCTTTCAGCGGATGATTACAAAAACAGGATCCTGCCGCTGATCGGCTATAGCCTGGGTCAGTTCGATCTCATAGTCGTTGACGAAGCACACAAGGCGCGCGGCGCAGATTCTAGCCTTTCGCGCATTCTCGGCCTGATAAGCTGGGAAGCGGATGATCCTTTTCGTCTAGGCATGACCGCAACCCCGGTTGAGTTGGACTCCAGCCAGTGGATCGATACGCTGGAGCGGCTCAATGGTCGCGATGACGATCAGGATATTACTGCGCTCGCAGAGCTGACGGAATGGATCACCGGCTATGTGGATGTTGTTCGTCGGATTCAAACAGAAGAACTGGACGAGACGCTGACCGGGGAATTCGAGACCTCCGCCCGGCAGTTCTGTGCAGCATTGCGACCATACGTCCTGCGCAGGGACAAACGCAGTGACCCCGAATTCTGCGCCTTCAAAGATAGGCATGGTGATTATCGTGAGGTCATCGATATCCCGGTTTCACCGGAGGCAGAGGGTTTTACCCGTGACTGGCTGCGCCGCTTTTGCGCGGCTGAGGCGCTGTCGTTACTTCCTCAGGATGATCCGCGTGTGAAACGGGTCAGGCTCGCCGTTGCCCATGGGTATGGGTTCGGCTTTGGAGAGGATGAGGAACACAGCTCTTCAGGCATGACAGATGCAAACCTCATTGGTCCGGCGGGGTTTTGGACGGAAGCTTTCACCGCTGAGGGCAACGACATCTATAGCCACCCTGCGATCCTGGCGGCTGTGAGACAAATCGAGGCCTATACGCGGGTCGGCGAGAAAGTGCTCGTCTTCGGCAGGTTCCTGATGCCGATGAATGTGCTGACCAGATTGCTGGACGCGCGTGAGATGCTGCGGCGTTTGCGAGACGGACTGCACTGGCCTGCCAGTGGGATCGGGGAAAGTAATGTCGCGGCCGTCATTGCGGCGATGAGGGATCCTGATCTTGCGGTAGTGGGTGGGATCGACGCAATCGATGTGATGTTGAAAACCCGCTATCAGGAGTGGGCGAGCGAGCGCCGGGCTGAACTCGCACGGCTTCATCGGGAGTTGGAAGACCTTGCGCTGGAGGGAGGAGCTACTGCATTTCTGTCAGAGATTCTTCGGCAGGAGGACGGCAAACAAGCCCATCAGTTCGGGGTTTTGCTCGAGGCACTTGCTAGCAGGCGGGATGTTACGTGCGCTTCCTGGACGGGGCGGGAAATGCTCGGGCTGTTCGAAAAACTGCTCTTGGAACTTGCTGGGGATGATGAAGTAGAGAACAACAATACGCAAAAAGCTCGGCTGGATGCCTGGCTGAGCGATTATTCCGGGCGCGAGGGCAACTTCGCTAGGATGATGTCAGGCGCAACCGCACCGCAAACGCGGCGTATGCTGCAATCTGCATTCAACCGGTCGTCCAGTTGGCCGATGGTGCTCCTCGCGCAATCCCGGGTCGGGCGTGAGGGCCTGAATCTGCATGAGGCCTGCCGCACAGTGATTCTACTGCACGCGGAGTGGAATCCTGGCATTGTCGAGCAGCAGATTGGGCGTGTGGATCGCAAGAACAGTCTTTGGCTTCGCGAATGGCGGAAATGGAGGGATCATGGTGATGGTCTCCCGCCCCGCATTCGGGTTCACCCTGTTGTCGTCAGTGGCACATACGATGATCACAATTGGCAGGTTCTCAAGGCGCGTTGGCTGGAACTGAGGGCGCAGTTGCATGGCGATGTCCTGCGTCCTGTTCTAGGTCGCTCAGAGGTGATAGATGACAAACGAACCTGCGCTGACCGCGTTCGGCGCGCAGTGCCGGATTTTTCGCCGGGAAAACGTGACGGCTGAGTTGTAATGCCGTAACGTACGCGCTGTCGCGGGTTACAACTTGTTCATGCTATTCCGAGCGAAAGTGAAATGCGCTGATGCCAACATTGGGAGGGGGCTGAAGGCGCTTAGAACCGTCAAAGATCGTGATCGCTTGGGCTGTGAGTTTCAAAACCGCGCGCCGTGATATTGGACTTGTGATGGTTTTGTGCCGGTTGACTGAGCGTTTAAAGCTAGAGGGTTCGAAAAACCCTCTTTTCCACCCGTGTAGAAAACATAACGCACTGATATTTCTACTGTCCGAAAATTCGAAATAGGGTTTTTCGAACCTTCCAGCTGCTTTATGGCGCGGAGCGCTCGTCTGATCGTGTGCGTAGCAGACGTAAGGTCGAGCGCTTCGTGGCAAGGCTGGCAGTCCTGCCATTCGATAGTGAATCTGCTGCCTATACAGTGGACATTCGAGCTGCTCTTGAACGGAATGGCCGTATCATAGGTCCGTATGATCTCATGATTGCCGGACATGCCCGGAGCAGGGGGCTGATTGTGGCGACCGGGAACCTTCCAGCGGGTGAGGGGTCTTCTAACAGAGGACCGGCTGACTGATATGGCCTGACCGGGAAGGGTGCGGCATGACATGATCGATTGATAAAACGATTGTTTATCAATCGATCATGTCATGTGGCGAGCCTCTCTACGAACCCGCTGACAAGCAGCAGTTTTCTTTGGTTGCAGGCCCCCGCAACCACTTCAAATCTTGAAACCCCCACAGTCGTAAGACAGTGGGGGTTTTTCGTTTGAGCAGCACATCACACGCCTATCGAATTCTCTATCATTTCAATGTCTTAACACCGGTAGGTTCAAATCGGGGGTCAATGAACACGCAGCCAACTGCTCCGTACGCAGGCGTACAAGTGTGGAATGCGGCGTACTCGGGCGCAGGAGGAAAGGCAGGGGAGATTGGGGCCTCAGGCGAGGGCATGTGCCCCCCCCAGATGAAAGCCATGTCTAGATGACGGTAATGGGGGGAAATGGAAGTTCCGGTTCGGATGCTTCTGGCCATATTTTTAGCTACTCATTATCACGTTCAGAAGGATCTAAGGACTGACGGTGGGTCGCAACCGTCATGTTCTGACTATGAGTCCTGAGCCTTGACAGCAGGTAGGCCAAAGGGGCTTTTTGGCATGGACAATGCGAGGCTCTATGCCATCATTCTGCCAGCTTTGTTCTCTGGGTGTGGAAAATCAATAATATGAGCCTGTGTTTTATTACACAAAAGATTCATCCTGATGCCGTAACTTGTATGAATGAGGCTGGGATCAGAACCCGTTATGCCACGGTCCCCACCATGGAGGCCGTCGTTCGGGAAATTGGGGATGCCGATGCGGTGATCACTCGGGATCTGGGATTTAGCGAAGAGGCCCTGAAAGCTGCACCGAACCTGAAAATTATTTCCTGCCATGGCTCTGGAACGAACCGGATTGCCAAGGTAGCGGCAGCGGGACGGGGTGTTCTGGTCACGAACGCGCCCAATACCAACAGCCGATCCGTTGCGGAAATGGCCATAGGGCTTCTGCTGGCGGTTGTGCGTCGCATCTGCGAAGCGGATCGTGCCGTGCGGGAGGGGAACTGGGAGTTCCGCTATACGGGCAACGGTACGGAACTGCATACACGGACGCTCGGGTTGGTTGGATTTGGAGCCATTGCCCGGCATGTTGCCCAGATTGCGGGGCAGGGGCTGGGCATGCGTATCATGGCCTGGTCTCCGAGCGTTCCGACAGAGGTCTTTGAAGCTGCGGGCGTGGTCCGGGCGGAAAGTCTTGATGATCTTCTGGGCGCATCCGACGTGCTGTCGCTTCATCGGCCAGCACAGGGGACCGGTCGCCCGACGATTGATGCCCAGGCCCTTTCTCGCTTGAAGCGAGGGGCGATCCTGATCAATACCAGTCGTGGCGGGGAAGTGGATGGCCCGGCATTGGCGAAAGCTCTGGAGACGGGGCATCTTGGAGGGGCGGGGTTGGATGTGATGTTGTCAGAGCCTCCGCTGGCAGACGATCCGCTCCTTCGCGCACCGAACGTGGTTCTGACACCACATATCGGTGCGACAACCGAACAGGCTTTGCGGCGTATGGCGATGATGTGCGCGGGACAGGTTCAGGATGCGCTTGCAGGTCGTGTTCCGCCGCATTGCCTCTGAACGATGAAGACCCGCGCCCCTCCGCTTCGGGAAAGGCGCGGGTAGCCTTCAGACTGCTCCCAGTCCGCCGCCACCCGGTGTCATGAGGACAAGGACATCGTCCGGTTCCAGAACCTGAAGGCCCTTGCCGGCAAGCTTCCGGCCTGAGGCGGTCTCGACCAGGCCCGCTGCGCCATCCTGTCCGCCGAGCGCCCCACGGGCGGGATGATCGACGCGGTCAAATGCTGCCAGGAGCTCGAAAGGCTGCTGCTGGGTTGTGCCGATCCGCATGACCTGGCCGTCGCCACCCTTGCTCTGGCCCAGACCGCCGCTGTTTTCACGAAGTTCTTTTTCCCAGAAAATAAGCGGGCACTGGATTTCCGCGATTTCAATCGGGGTGCCATGTACGCCGGATGGAAACGCCGTTGCGGACAGGCCGTTCAGGCCGGGGCGGGCACCGGTGCCGCCATTCGTCGTGATGGCGAGCGCGTAGGTCTGGGGCGTGGTCGATCCTTTGGGGAACCATTGTCCGCGCACGGCAATGTTCCACAGGCAGGACGTCCCTTCTGCCGGAACGCGTTCGGGCAGGGGCGTGCGCAGGCATCCGAACACCATGTCCGGCAGCATCTGTCCGATGACATGACGGGAGGAGACGGGTGCGGGACGCAGGGCGTTCAGGACGGAACCCTCCGGCGCTTCGACATGATACGGCGCAAGGGAACCTGCATTGTTGGGAACGTCCGGCGAGATCGCACAGGCCAGTCCGAAGACCGTATAGGCGCGGGTATAGGCCATCGGAACATTGATTCCGCGTCCGACAGCAGGTGGGGAGCCGTCATAATTGACGCTGACGCGACCATCGCCGACCGTGAGCTTTGCCTTGAGCGTGAGCGGCGCATTATAGCCGTCGATGGTCATCTCATGGGACCATGTTCCCTGCGGAAGGGCCGCGATCTTGTCGAGGACGGCCTGACGGGAGCGTTCGATGATGAAATCGGCCAGCGGGTCGAGGGTGTTGAGCCGGAATTCGTCCATCATGTCGCACAGGGCGCGGACGCCGACATCGTTACAGGCCGCCAGCGAATAGGTATCGCCTTCCGTATCCACAGGCAGACGTGTATTGGCGCGGATCATGGCCATCAGCGTCTCGTTGACCCGCCCCTGATCGATCAGCTTGAGCATCGGGATCGACAGGCCTTCCATGAAAACGTCCGTCGCCTCCGGCCCGTTGCCCAGCCCGCCGATATCCATCAGATGGCTGGTGCAGGAAAACAGCCCGACCAGGCGACCCTTGTGAAACGCCGGGGTCGTGATGACGAAATCGTTGAGATGTCCCGTTCCCATCCATGGATCGTTCGTGATGTAGGCATCCCCTTCCTTCATGGATGAGATCGGGAAGTGGCGCAGGAAATGGCCGACGGATTCCGCCATGGAATTGACGTGCCCGGGCGTGCCCGTCACAGCCTGCGCAATCATCCGGCCCTTCAGATCGAAAATGCCTGCCGAGATGTCCTCGCATTCGCGGACGATGGGGCTGAACGCCGTTCGGATCAGGACCTGCGCCTGTTCGCCGACGACGGCGATCAGGCGGTTCCACATGATCTGGAAATCGATTTCCTTATGGGAGTGTGCGCTCATCAGACGGCGTCCTTCATGTCCAGAATGATGTTGCCGCTACCGTCCAGATGGGCGGTGTAGCGGGAGGAGACGTAGGTCGTGGTTTCTTTTTCAGCGATCAGGGCAGGGCCGGAAACACGACTGCCCGGTCCCATATCGGTCCGTTCGTAGACCGGCAGATCGACATGAGTGCCGGTTGCACCGTCAAACAGCTTCCGGATGTCGCCGGATACCGCGTCATGCAGGGCCGGGGCGGCCTCGAAGGGCGGATACTTCCGTGGTGTGGTGGACACGCTCACGGACCAGTTCAGGATCTCGACGGCGGCATGGGGGATGACCCGTGCGAACTGGCGCGCATATTCCGCTTCGAACGCGTCCCGAAGCGCGGACAGGTGATCGCTGCTGATGGCGCCGTCCGGGAGGGTCACGATGATCTCATGGCCCTGACCGACATAGCGCATGAACCCCGCGCGCCGGATATGGAGTGTTTCCGTCCGGGCATCGTCCTGAACCATGCCGTGTGCGGCCTGCGTCATGTCATCCAGCAGGGCTGAAACCTCTTCCGAATTGAAGCTGTCGTCCAGACACATGGGGAAAGAACGGACCAGTTCGAACGAGACTGGTGCAGCGAGAAAGCCTACGGCTGAGCCGACACCCGCATTGGATGGAATGACGAGGCGCTGGATTCCAAGCTTTTCCGCAACACGCGCAGCATGGAGGGGGGCTGCGCCACCAAAGGCGATCATGGTGTGGTCGCCGATGACGGCGCCACGCTCGGCCGCATGAACGCGGGCGGCGCTGGCCATGTTTTCGCACACGATTTCATAGACCGCATGGGCGGACATTTCAGCCGACAGGCCTAGCGGGGTGCCGATATCGGCCAGAAGGGCTTCGGCGGAGCGGTCCGGCTGGAGCTGGATGCTGCCGCCCGCGAAGTTTTCCGGTCGGATCAGGCCGAGCATCACGTCCGCATCTGTAACGGCGGGGCGCTTGCCTCCAAGCCCGTAACAGGCCGGCCCGGGAACGGAAGACGCGCTTTCCGGTCCGACGACGACGCGCTTCATCGCATCCAGATGGGCGATGGAGCCGCCGCCCGCGCCGATCTCGACCATTTCGATCACAGGGATCCGTAAGGGCAGGCCGGATCCTTTCATGAATCGGGCCGTGCGGTCCACTTCGAAGAAACGGGAGGATGCGGGCTCTCCGTCTTCGATCAGGCAGACTTTTGCGGTCGTGCCGCCCATGTCGAAGGACAGGACGCGGTCTTCCCCCAGACGCTCGGCGCACTGTGCGGCGAAGATCGCCCCCCCCGCCGGTCCGGATTCCACAAGCCGGACGGGGAACTGCCGCGCCGTTTCCAGTGCGGTGAGACCGCCGCCGGACGTGACGAGATATAATGCGCCCTGAAAGCCCTTTGCATTAAGGGCTTCGCGCAGGCGTCCCAGATAGCCCGCCATCAGGGGCTGGACATAAGCATTCGCGACCGTGGTGGAGGTGCGTTCGTACTCCCGGATTTCGGGGCAGACGTCGCTTGAAATGGAAATGGTGATGTCCGGCATGGCCTCCTGAAGAAGGGCCTGCACGCGGCGTTCATGGGCCGGATTAGCATAGGCATGGAGGAACGCCACCGCGATGCTCTCGACCTGGGTCTCTCGGAGTTGCGGCACGAGGGCCAGAACGGCCGCCTCATCCAGCGGAAGCTGGACCGTGCCGCGGGCGTCCATGCGCTCGGGGACGGTGAAACGCAGATCACGGGGGACGAGGGGGCTGGGTTTTTGCAGCATCAGGTCATACTGGTTGAACCGGCTTTCAGTGCCGATTTCGAGAATGTCCCGAAAGCCCTGCGTCCCGATGAGGGCCGTGCGGGCGCCCCGGCGTTCGATGATCGCATTGGTCGCAAGGGTCGTGCCGTGTACGAACACCGTCACGTCAGGAAACTGAAGGCCCGCGTCCTGAATCACGAGTCCGATACCATCCATGACGCCCTGTTCGGGCGCGCTGGGCGTCGTGAGGACCTTGCGCGTCAGACGTCCCTGCGGTGTCTGGAGAACCACGTCCGTAAATGTGCCACCGATATCAGCGGCGAGACGGATTTGTGTACTGTCGACCATGCCTGTGTTTTCCGTATCGGGTTAGAGTGCAATAGGATGTCTGGAAGAGACGTTTGCTGACGGGGAGTGAGAAGGACCATGAAGGACACGAAAGGTGAGAGCCGTCCGCCGGTGACGCCGGATGTTGCAGATATGGAACGGGCCTTCATCGTGTCCTCGTCGCATCTGGCGCTGCCGGGCAACGAGGATCTGAGCGAATTCGAATTTGCCCTGACGGTCGTGAACCATGCGTTTCATCGCTGGATGGCACGGGGCATGGCTGCGGCGGGCTTGCCGGACCTTTCGGCGCTCGACACGCTGATCCTGCACAGCGTCAATCACCGGAACCGGGAGAAAAGTATTTCGGACCTGATGTTCACCCTGAACCTGTCCGAGCGGCATTACCTGAACTACGCGATGAAGAAGCTCGACGAGCACGGGCTGATCCAGCGTCGGCGTCATGGCAAGGAGGTCTTTGTCAGCACGACGCAGAAAGGGCGGGAGCTTTGCATGGAATATGCGCGCCTGCGCCGGATCTGCCTGCTGGAGCACATCCCCCAGAACCGGGAGGTCGGGGACGTCGCGATTGCCGAAGTCGCCAAGGCGCTGCGTGTGCTGACAGGCTTTTACGAACAGGCCTCGCGCTCCGCCGCGTCTCTCTGAGCGCGGCGTCTCAGCCATCCGGGTGGATCCGGAAGAGGATGTCATGATAGCCCACGGGGCTGCCGTCCTCGACCATCGCTGGGCTGAGCTTGCCATCCGCCGTGGCTGTGACAGGAAGGCGAAGGGCGCCTGCCTCGACAAATCCCACGATCTTCCCATTTCGGACGGTCTGGTGTTCGCTCAGGCCATGCTGACGGAACAGGCCCATTTCTGGGCTGAGAACGGGCGTGTCTTCCACCTTTTCTGCCGGGGGGACGCGTTTCGCCTGCGGCGCCTGGCATGGGTTTGCCGTTATGGTCAGGGCCAGCGCGCCTGTCCCGTTTTGCAGCGAGACATGACGGACATCGTGCTGTCTCATCCGGCCAACCAGTTCGGGAAGGTCGGTCAGAAGGTCTTCAAGAAAAGTCATGGGGCGGACTTTCGCATGAGGGCTTCGAGATAGTGCACGCTGACGCTGCCTTCGCGCACGCCGGGCTCGTTCATCAGGCGCAGATGCAGGGGAGTGGTGGTGGCGATGCCGGTGATCTGCATTTCGGAAAGGGCGGCATGCATGCGGTTGAGCGCATCCGTGCGGTCCCTGCCGTGGACGATCAGTTTGGCGATCAGGGAGTCGTAATTGGGCGGCACGACATAGCCGTCATACAGATGCGTATCGACGCGCACGCCGGGACCGCCGGGAGCCCGCCAGTTCACGACCTTTCCAGGGGCAGGGCGGAAGCTCTCGGGGTCTTCGGCATTGATACGGCACTCGATGGCGTGGCCTTCGGTGCGGATATCGGCCTGTGTGAAGGAGAGGGGCTTTCCCATCGCGATTAGGAGCTGTTCGCAGACGATGTCGATACCGGTCGTCATTTCCGTGACGGGGTGCTCGACCTGAAGGCGGGTGTTCATTTCGATGAACGAAAACGCGCCGTCTTCGTACAGGAATTCGAACGTGCCGGCGCCGGTATAGCCCATCAGAGTGCAGGCTTTCGCACAGCGTTCGCCAAGCTCCGCAATGGCCTGCGGGTCGATGCCGATGGCCGGGGCTTCCTCGATCAGCTTCTGATGACGGCGCTGTATGGAGCAGTCCCGCGCGCCGAGCCAGACGGCATTGCCCTGCCGGTCAGCCAGAACCTGAATTTCGATGTGGCGGGGATGCTGGAGGAAGCGTTCAGCATAGACGGATGGATTGCCGAAAGCGCGGCCGGCTTCTTCCCGCGCCGTCTCGATGGCGTCGCGCAGATCGGCCGCGGTCATGACCACACGCATCCCGCGCCCGCCGCCGCCGCCCGCCGCCTTGACGATCAGCGGGTAGCCGATGGCGTCGCAGATCGTCTGCGCTTCGGAAAGGTCTGTGGGTAGAGCGTTTTCCGTACCGGGCAGGCAGGGCACGCCGGAGCGGCGCATCTGCTGCTTGGCGCTGATCTTGTCGCCCATCAGGCGCATGATGGCGGCGGTCGGGCCTGCAAGGATGCGCCCGGAGTGTTCCACCGCTTCGGCGAAATCGGCGTTTTCCGACAGGAAGCCATAGCCGGGATGGATGATGTCGGCGTTCGTCAGTTCGGCGGCGCGCAGGACACGGGCGGCGTCCAGATAGCTGTGCGAGGCGGCGGCCGGGCCGATGCAGATCGTTTCATCCACGAGGCGCAGATGCGCGAGGCTGGCATCGGCTTCGGAATGGATGCCGATGCTGTGCAGCCCGAGCAGGCGGCAGGCCCGGGTAATGCGCAGGGCGATTTCACCGCGATTGGCGATCAGGACTCGGCGCGGATCACGCATCGAGCGGCTCCACGCTGAACAGCGGCGTTCCGGGAGACACGGCCTCGGCATTTGCGGCCAGCACGGCGACGATGCGGCAGGGAAACTCGGCCTCGATGCGCGAGAGCGTCTTCATGACTTCGAGGATATAGAGCGGCTGTCCTTCCGCCACGATGTCGCCTGGCTTGACGAAAGGCGGCACATCGGGGGCGGCCGATGTATAGAACTGGCCGTGCATCGGGGCTTCGATCGTGGTCTCGGCTTTTGCCGGGGCGGCTACTGTTTCGGCGGCCGGAGCCGAAGAAGCTGCGATCGCTGGAGCAGGGCTGCTCGTCGGCGGACTGCGGTCCTGCCCATCGCGCACCAGACGGATATGCTCTCCATCGCGGGAGTAGTCGAGTTCGGTGATGCCCAGCGCCTGCATCCGGGCCATCAGGGCATCGAGGGTTTTGAGATCGGAGATCATGGAGAGGTTGGCCTTCCGGTCTGCTTCAGGTCAGGGCGCGCAGGGCGATGCCGGCGGCTTCGAAGCCCGCGCGAACCTTGCGGGCCACGTCCACGGATTCCGCGTTGTCACCATGCACGCAGATCGTATCGATGCGTGTGGGCAGCATTTTCCCGGAGATGGTCTCGATGGCGCCGTTCTGAACCATCCGCACCGCGCGGGCGGCTGCGAATTCGGCATCATGCAGGACCGCACCCGGCTCCTTGCGGGAGACGAGATGGCCGTCTTCCGTATAGGCGCGGTCTGCAAAAATTTCCGAGAATACGGTCAGGCCCCGCTCACGTCCGATGCGTTCAAGATGGCTCAGGGCGATGGCCATGATGGGAAGGTTCGGGTCCACGGCTTTGACTGCGTTGACGATGGCTTCGGCAACAGCGGGATCGCGTTCGGTCAGATTGCCCAGTGCGCCGTGGGTTTTCATGTAGGTCATGCGATGACCCGAATAGGTGGCGAGGGCCTGTGCCGCGCCCATCTGGTAGGCCACGATCCGTTCGATCTGCGCGGAGGTGAACGGCATGACGCGGCGTCCGAAGCCCCACAGGTCCGGGAAGCCGGGATGGGAACCGACAGACACGCCTTTTTCGCGGGCGATCCGAAAGGTTTCGGCCATGACTTCCGGATCGCCGCCGTGAAAGCCGCAGGCAACGTTGGCAGAGGTCACGATGTCCAGCATCGCGCCGTCATTACCCATCGTGTAATGGCCGAAGCTCTCGCCAAGATCGGCGTTCAGATCGATTGTCTTGCTCATGGTGTCAGAACTCCCGGATTTGAAAACAGAGCCGTGAAAACAGAATGGGGCATCAGAAAACGAGTTGTGCGCGAAACTTCGCAATTTCGACGGTTAGGGTTCGCAGGTCGGCAGTGTCCTGACGGATGGCCTGAACCGCGTCATCGCGCGTGATTTCCCGGAAATGGACCGGCGCGCCGACAGTGGTCTGGGACAGCAGGCGCAGATCCGGCTCGATGACGGTGGCGATCTTGGGATAGCCGCCGCAGGTATTGGCATCCATCATCTGGATGATCGGCTGTCCCGCAGGTGGAACCTGAACTGTTCCGGGCAGGATGCCATGGGAAAACAGGCTCAGCGGGCGCATCAGTGCCAGTGCGTCCTGCCCTTCCAGACGGTATCCCATCCGGTTGGCGCTGGGCGTCAGGGTCCAGGCTGCCGTCTGGAAGATCTTCAGGCTTTCGGGCGTGAAAATGTCATGCTCGGCGGCGGGCAGGACGCGGACCGCTGTGCCCTCGGCGGGAGGAAGCGGGCAGGCGCCGGAGAGGCCGTATCCTGCGGCAGGCAGGCGGATGC
Organism: uncultured Gluconobacter sp.; assembly: GCA_937880175.1. GTDB lineage: Bacteria > Pseudomonadota > Alphaproteobacteria > Acetobacterales > Acetobacteraceae > Gluconobacter. The sequence goes on along the minus strand of CALFLO010000029.1, from coordinate 1,800 downwards.
TGGTGGCCGTCACACAGGCAAGACGATCTCCTTTGTGGAGTGCCCGGCCTTCAAGGCCCCCGAAACCACCTTTGAGGTCCGTTGAGCGCGCACCCAGAACGGAGGGAACGTCCAGACCGCCCCGTACCGTCAGATAGGCTCTGGCGCCCTGCCGTGGCGCACGGATGGTCAGTGTCTGTCCGGGACGGGCGGTGATCGCCCAGTCACGCGGGAGTTGCAGGTCGTCCAGCATAACGGGGCAGTCGGCCCCGGTGACGGCAAAGGAAATCCCGGTGTGAAAGCGGACGCGGAAGGGAAAGAACACGATCTCGATCCCGGCCGCATCCAGCGGATTGTCGAGCAGCAGATTGCCGTGGCTCAGCGCCAGGCGGTCCATGGTTCCGCCCTGAGCCACGCCCATGGCCATTGCGTGGCGGCGGCCAAAATCCTGAACCGTGTTGAGGGATGAGCCTGTCAGGATTTCGATCATGAGGCCCTCACGAAACGGACGGTATCGCCCAGCCGCAGGAGGCCGGGTTCGGGACGGAAAGCGTCAAACAGGCAGAGATCCGTCCGGCCAAGAATATGCCATCCCGACGGCGAGGTGCACGGCATCATCCCGGCATGGCCGCCGCCGATGACCACGGCGCCTTCCTCGACCCGCAGGCGCGGAGAGTCCCGCCGGGGGATGGCCAGTCGGGAATCAAGCCCCGTCAGGTAGACGAAGCCGGCCATGGCGCCGATTGCGGCCACGCTGTAGCGGGCCGTCATGTGGGCTGCGATGGTTTCTTCTTCCGTCAGGCCGGCAAAGCGGGCGACCAGGGCCAGATCCTCGCCGAACGTGCCGCCATAGACGACGGGCACCACGATTTCGCGGGAGGGAATTTCCTCGGCGGAGGCCTGCGTCCAGATGTCGCGCAGAAGCTCTTCCATGATGGCGGGATCGGTTTCGGCGGCATCGAACATGACGAGAAGGTTGTTCACGCCAGGGATGGTCTGCACGATCTCGGGCCGCGCGTTCAGTTCGCGGCTTGTGGCCCAGATGCGGCGCTGTGTCGTGTCGTTGAACGGCCCGTCGGCAGCATCCAGAAGGAGGCCGCCCGCGCCAGCCATGTGAATACGGGTCATGCAGTCTGATCCGGCTGGGGGCGACCATGGAACGGACGCCGGGGAAGGAGGGCAGCGGCGAGGGCTCCGCACAGGATGATGAAGCCCGTGATGTAGAAAACCCCGTGGAAATTGCCGGTGGCCTGAAGCAGATATCCCGTCATGACCGGGGCCAGGATGCCGAGCCCGTTGGAGAAGGTCAGTGTCAGGCCGGTCACGGAGCCGAGAATGTCATCTTCCACCAGAAGGTCCGCCAGAAGGGCCATGTTTGCCCCTGTTCCGCCCGCCATGAAAGCCATGGAGACCGCGAGGAGCGGAATGATGGTTCCGGCAGTGCCACATAGCGGCAGAAAGCCCATGGAAGATGCGAGCACGAGATACAGGCATACGACCTTGCGGCGTCCTCCCATGGAAAGATCGGACCGGCGGACGAGCGTTTCGCCGATCTTTCCAGCCGTGATCGAGAGGATGGCCGCGCCGACATAGCAGTAGGCCGTGTACGCTCCGGACTGTGCGATGCCGAGATGCAGTGTCTGGCGCATGATGATCGGCAGCCAGGACATCAGCAGGAAGTTGGCGTAATTCGCGCAGCACTGTGCGATTACGATGCCCCAGAACGCCGAAGAGCGGAACAGGGTCGGTACCGAAATCAGGGCGAAGGGGGGGGCACGCGTGCTGCGGGGCGGGCGGGGAAGGGGCAGGCGGCCGACCGCG
>CALFLO010000028.1 GCA_937880175.1 uncultured Gluconobacter sp. | reverse complement strand
CATATCTCTCGAAGGGGGAAAGGGGTGGTGCTGGCAGGTGGGGGAGGGTGTCCGGAAAAACGTTTGGGTCCTTCCTAGAGGGGCTGCCCTCCGGGGGGTAAATGCGGCGCGGGTAGAGACACTTTTTGAGTAAAATTCAAAATGGGTTGGTGTTGTTGTTGTTGCTGTCGGGAGTCGGGATGGCTCCAGAGAGGGAGCAGCGCAGCGAACAGCCAATATTTTTCAGATGAGTCCGGACTGAGTCCGGGAGATCCGCAGGGTCCGCGAAGCCACAAGCCAGCAAGAGCCTTGTAGGCTGCTGGGACAGTCTAGAAACCGCAGATTTTCAGGGGAATAACCGGAGACGGGCATGGTGGGCACACAAGGGCTCGAACCTTGGACCCGCTGATTAAGAGTCAGCTGCTCTACCAACTGAGCTATGTGCCCATGGCCCGTCTACCGGTGGAGCGGCTTATAGCGGGATTCTGCCCGAGGGGGCAAGGGGTTTTTCATCTTTTCATGCTGTTTGACGCTGAAAATATGAAAACCATTTAATTTCAATGCCTTATCTGCGGTTAAGCAGGCGCATGACGCTCTCGAACTGCTCCAGGGACGTATAATCGATCTTCAGGGAGCCGCCTTTTTTTCCATTATAGGAGATATGGACCTTCAGTCCGAGGCGGGAGGACAGGTCGTTTTCGATCTGAAGGATTTCAGCGTCCCGTGCCTTTTTCGCCGGTGTCTGGGTGTCCTTGCCGCCAGACAGGGCTTCCGTCTGACGCACATTGAGGCCGCGGGCGATGACGATTTTGGCTGCGGCGACCGGATCGGGGTGCGTCAGAAGCGCGCGGGCATGACCGGCCGTGAGGTCGCCATTGCGGACGTAGGCCCGGACTTCCGGCGGCAGGTTGAGCAGGCGCAGGGTGTTGGTGATGTGCGGGCGGGACTTGCCCACGGCACCGGCCAGTTCTTCCTGCGTCAGGGTGTAGTCCGTGACCAGACGGTGCAGGCCCTCGGCTTCTTCGATCGGGTTGAGGTCTGCGCGCTGGAGGTTTTCGACCAGGGCTGCGGCCATGGCGTCCGTATCGTCCAGTTCGCGGATATGGACGGGGACGCTGTGCAGGCCTGCGAGCTGTGAGGCGCGCCAGCGGCGTTCGCCGGCGATGATCTGGTAATGGCCCGCTTTTTCAGGATCGGGGCGGACGAGCAGCGGTTGCAGGACGCCGCGTGAGCGAATGGAATCGGCCAGTTCGGACAGGCGCTCGGGGTTCATGTCCTGTCGCGGCTGGAAGGGGCTCGGGGCCAGAACATCCACCGGCAGGGACGAAAGCTGCTGCGGCTGGGCGTTCGCGCGCGTGGCACGGGCGAGCTGCGGGGCCTGATCGCCCAGAAGGGCTGCGAGGCCGCGACCAAGACGCGGGGAACTGTCCTTTTTGGCCATCGCCGGTTACGCCTTTGTCTTGTTCTTGTTGCGTTTGATCAGTTCGTCCGCCAGCGCCAGATAGGCGACGGCACCCGTGGAGCGGGCGTCATAATCCAGCACCGGAGTGCCGTGGCTCTGGGCTTCGGAAATGCGGATGTTGCGCGGAATGAGCGTCTCGAACACCTGATCGCCAAAGAAGCCGCGCGCGTCCTGCGCCACGAGTTCGGAGAGGTTGTTGCGGCGGTCATACATCGTCAGGACGATGCCTTCGAGATGCAGATCGGCGTTGAAAGCGCGGCGCACGCGGTCGATGGTGCGGACGAGCTGGCTGATGCCTTCGAGCGCGAAGAACTCGCATTGCAGCGGCACGATCACGCTGTCAGACGCGACCAGCGCGTTGAGCGTCAGCAGGCCGAGACTCGGCGGGCAGTCGATCAGGATGGTGTCGTACTCGCCTTCGAGCGCGCGCAGGGCGTCACGCAGGCGGTATTCGCGACGCTCGTCCCCGATCATCTCGAGCTCTGCACCCGCCAGTTCGTTATTGGCGGTGATGATCGCGAGATTGTCGAACTCGGTCGGCTGGGGCAGGGCGTGGGGTTCGGCTTCCACCATCAGCGCGGCATAGGTGCCGGTGTTGCGCTGGTCGTAGTCGATGCCAAGCCCGGTGGAAGCGTTGCCCTGCGGGTCCAGATCCACGAGCAGGACGCGCTGCCCCTGACGGGCCAGACCGGCTGCCAGATTGATGGTGGTGGTGGTCTTGCCGACGCCCCCCTTCTGGTTGGTGACGGCAATGATCCGGGTGGTGGGGGATTCGGTTTTAGACGACACGCTTGAAATCACTGACCTTGATGATGGCTCCGCCGGGGTCGGTGCGGCTGGGAATAATGCTGTGGCTCATGTGCCAGTCGGCGCTTGCCTCGGTCAACTCGGCCTGCGCTTTCTGACCCTTCAGGAACAGGCAGAACCCGTCTTCCTTCAGCAGGGGCCGTGCCCATTCGAGGAGCCTGTTAAGAGGAGCCAGCGCCCGGGCCGTGATGATGTCGGCCGGAGGGGGGCTGGCGGCTTCGATACGCTTGGCGATGACCGTGACCTTGGCCTCGCAGATGCGTCCGGCTTCCCGCAGGAAGGCGCATTTGCGCTGGTCTGATTCGATCAGGGTAACGGGATTTCCCGTGGCGATGGCCAGAATTATGCCTGGAAAACCGCCGCCCGCCCCCAGATCAGTGATGGTCGCACCTTCGGGGATCAGCTCCGCGAGCTGGAGGCTGTCTTCGATATGACGGGGCCAGAGCTGGGCGATGTCACGCGGGCTGACGAGATTGATCTTTGCGTTCCACTGCACAAGCAGGTCGGCAAAGCGCTCCAGCCTCTCATGTGTTTCACGTGAAACGGTGGTCATGACAGGGTCCTTACATGGGCCAGCAGGGCGACCAGCGCGGCAGGTGTAACCCCGCGCACGCGCTGTGCTGCGGCGAAACTGGTCGGGCGGGACTGGGAAAAGCGCTCGCGCATTTCGCTGCTCAGGCCGCCGATGGCAGTGTAATCCAGATCTGCCGGAAGGGCGATGGCACTTTCCGATGCGAGCTGTCGAATTTCACGATCCTGCCTGTGAAGATAGCCGCCATAGCGGGCTTCGGTCTCGACATGGCGGCGGACACGCAGGGGAAGTTCACCGAACCACGGCGCCAGCGCGTTCAGGATTGTGTGGTCGCCGTTGCTGGCCAGAACGTCGAGAACCGTGCGTCTGCGCCCATCCAGCGAGACTTCGAAACCGAGGTCGCGCAGGGCTTGTGGCAGGAAGGTTGTCTCGGCCGCGCGGGTCATGGCGTCGTCGAGTTCTGCTTTCTGGGCGGTGAAGGCGGCTTCGCGTTCGGAGAGGACGCAGCCTGCGGCAATGCCCTTCGGCGTCAGGCGCAGGTCGGCATTATCGGCGCGCAGGGTGAGGCGATATTCGGCGCGCGAGGTGAACATCCGATAGGGTTCGCTGATGCCGTGCAGGGTCAGATCGTCGATCATGACGCCGAGATAGGCCTCGCTCCGCTCCAGAATCAGCGCCTCGTTTCCAGCGGTCGTGCGGGCAGCATTCAGGCCCGCGAGCAGACCTTGTGCGCCAGCTTCTTCGTAACCGGTCGTGCCATTGATCTGTCCGGCGAGGTATAGGCCTGGCAGGCGGCGCAGTTGCAGGGAGGGCAGAAGCTCCCGCGGGTCGACGTAATCATACTCGACCGCATAGCCTGGCGTGACGATGCGGGCGTTTTCCAGACCCGGCATGGTGGCGATCATGGCGGCTTGTACGTCAGCGGGCAGGCTGGTGCTGATGCCGTTGGGGTAGACCAGATCGCCACCCGGATTTCCCGGCAGGGCTTCGGGCTCAAGAAAGACCTGATGCGATGTGCGCTCGGCGAAGCGGACCACCTTGTCCTCGATGGACGGGCAGTAGCGCGGGCCACGACCGGCGATGGCGCCGCCATACATGGCCGAGCGGTGCAGGTTCTCGTTGATGATCCTGTGGGTCTCGGCCGTGGTCTGGCTGATGCGGCAGACGACCTGCGGGTTGGTAATGGCCGTCGTCATGGGGCTGAAAGCCTCGGGTTCGGCATCGCCGGGGTCGGCCGGGAGGTTCTCCCAGTCGATGCTGTCCTTGGCCAGACGCGGCGGGGTGCCGGTCTTGAGGCGGCCCATTTGCAGGCCAAGCGCATAGAGCCGTTCGCCCAGACGCTTTGCCGGAGCTTCGCCGATGCGTCCGGCTTCCGTCTGGGTGTGGCCGACATGGATGACGCCGCGCAGGAAGGTTCCGGTGGTCAGCACGACGGCACCGCAGCGGAACGCTCGGCCGTCTTCGCAGATGACGCCGGTGATGCGGCCGTTTTCCTCGATCAGGTCTCCGGCAGCGCCTTTGAGGATCGTCAGGTTCGGCGTGGCGGCAAGCAGATCCTGAATGGCGGCGCGGTAGAGCGAGCGGTCGGCCTGTGCGCGGGGGCCGTGAACGGCTGGTCCCTTGGAGCGGTTGAGCAGTTTGAAATGGATGCCCGCGCGGTCTGCGGCCTTGCCCATCAGGCCGTCGAGCGCGTCGATTTCGCGCACCAGATGGCCTTTGCCGATCCCGCCGATGGCCGGGTTGCAGGACATCGCACCGATCGTTTCAAGCCGATGTGTGAGCAGCAGGGTGCGCGCGCCGAAGCGGGCAGATGCCGCCGCGGCTTCACATCCGGCATGACCGCCGCCGATCACGATGACATCGAAATCGCTCAAAACCTACTTCCCGATACAGAACTGCCCGAAAATCGCATCGAGCAGGGATTCAACATCAACACGTCCCGTCAGACGCCCCAGAGCCAGCATGGACAGGCGGAGTTCTTCGCCCCGAAGTTCCGGCCATGTCGCGCTCCGTGCGCGGTCCAGATGGGTTGCGGCCTCCTGGATCCCAGCGCGGTGTCTGGCGCGGGTCAGCGGCGGTGCGGCGGAACCGGCCATGAGTTCGGCCACCCGTTCGGACAGAACCTGACGCAGCGCAGCGAGGCCTTCGCCGGACTGTGTGCTGATCCCTAACATGCCGGGCGGGGCGGGCGCGATGTCGATTTTCGTCCGGACGGGAATTTCCTGTCCTGAAAGGGAGTCGACATTTTCGTCCGGGCCGATCAGGTGCAGCACCACATCGGCCTGTTTCACGTGAAACAACGCGCGGCGGATGCCTTCGGCCTCGATTTCGTCTTCGGTCTCGCGCAGGCCAGCCGTGTCGATCAGCCGCAGACGGACGCCGTCCAGAACCCAGTCGAGCGCGATGGCGTCGCGTGTAGTGCCTGCACGATGCGTGACGATGGCAGCGTCTGTTCCGGATAACATATTGAGAAGACTGGATTTTCCGACGTTAGGCGCGCCAGCGATCACCACCGTCAGACCCTGACGCATAAGTTCGCCGCGATTGTCCTGAAGATGGGCGGACATCTCGGTCTGGAGCTTTGCGAGTTCCGCGACCAGACCATCCTCCACGTCCTGCGGCAGATCTTCCTCGGGAAAATCGATCAGGGCTTCCTGATGGGCGAGGACGAGACGCAGGCGCTGTGCCCAGTCATCGTACAGGCGGCTCAGGGCGCCATCGGCTTGACGCAGCGCCTGTTTGCGCTGGCTTTCCGTTTCGGCGTCCACGAGGTCAGCAATGGCTTCGGCTTGCAGCAGGTCCAGCCGGCCTTTCTGGACAGCGCGACGGGTGAACTCGCCCGGTTCGGCGGGGCGGGCGCCCAGATCGGTCAGGGCGTCGGCGACGCGGGCGATGATGGCGGGGCCAGCGTGCAGGTGCAGTTCGAAACCGTCTTCGCCGGTATAGGAATTGGGGCCAGGAAGCCAGAGGGCGACGGCGTGATCGAGCACCTCTCCGGCGTGGCGCAGGGTGCGCAGGCTGGCGCGCCGGGGTTCGGGCAGGCGTCCGTTGCAGAGTGCTTTGAGGATCGCGTCGCTGCCCGGGCCGCTGGCGCGCATGATCGCGATGGCGGCGCGGGAGGGACCCGTGGCCAGTGCGAAAATGACCTGCGGGGTGGTGTCAGGGGCGTCCGGGAGGGATGAGCGCGTCATGGGTTTCTATGTAGTGCAGGTGGCCCTGCGGTGAAATGCCCTGCGCGCAGACATGAAAAAAGGCGGATCGTTTCCGATCCGCCCTTTCTCTCAGACTGACAGGGAGTGGGGACGCTTACTGTGCGTCGTCCACGCCGCTGTGGGTCTGCGGGGAGAAGGTCCAGCCTTCGCCGTAAGGCTGCGGCATATAGGCCATCCAGCCCTTGCTGGAGACGTTCCAGCCAGCGGTGGAGACCGGTGCACCCGTCGTGCGCAGCTTCTGGATATCGGAAGCGGACACGGTTCCCGGTGCGTTGTTGCCCCAGCCCTTGCGCATGAAGTTCACGACATCGGCCATCTCCTGATCGGAGAGGTGATTCTTGAACCCGGGCATGGCAACAGCGGACGGTGCCGTGTTGGTCGGGGGCAGGATGCCACCGAAGGCCACGACATTGGCGAGCGACGTCGGATCGTCGGTGATGACGACCGGGTTGCCTGCCAGCGGCGGGAACATGCGGTTGACGCCCGAACCATCGTTCATGTGGCAGATGGCGCAGTTGTGCAGATAGACTTCCGCACCGGCGTTGCCCTGACCACCCTTGTTCAGCAGAGCGACCGTCTGGCCGTCATCCTGACCGAGGTTCTTGCCTTCCGGCACGGCCGGCATGCTCTTGAGGTACTTGGCCGTGGCGCGCAGATCGTCGTCAGACCAGTGCTGCGTGCTGTAAGCCACCACGTCAGCCATGCCACCGAAGACGGCGGAGTGGTCGATACGGCCGCTCTTGAGGAAGGTGACGAGGTCATCTTCAGACCAGCGACCCAGACCCGTGTCGCTGTTGCTACGCAGGCTCGGCGCGATCCAGTTGTCGATCGGGGCGCCACCGGACAGGTAGGCGTTGCCGCCAGCCGTTCCGTAAGCCTTGACCTGCATTCCGAAGCCACGGGGTGTATGGCATTCGCCGCAATGGCCCGGTCCGTTGACGAGGTATTCGCCGCGGGCAACTTCCGGGTCACTGATGCTCTTGTCCACGCCCGGCGTCATGCTCGGAACGAACATGGCGCGCCACATGCCCAGCGGCCAGCGCATGGAGAGCGGCCAGCTGATGTCCGGTGCCTTGTTGGCGACGGCAACCGGCTTCACGCCGTGCATGAAGAAGGCATACATCGCACGGATGTCGTCATCGGAAAGACGGGCGAATTCAGGATAGGGCATGGCCGGATAGACCGTTGCACCATCCTTGCGGATGCCCCGGCGGAGGGCCTTCGTGAAGTCCTCCAGGGTGTAGTTGCCGATACCGTGTTCCGGGTCCGGCGTGATGTTGGTCGAATAGATCGTGCCGATCGGGCTCTTGATCTCCAGACCGCCCGCATAGGGCTGTCCGTGAAGAGCCGTATGGCAGGCAATGCAGTCCGACAGGCGGGCGACGTATTCGCCACGCTTGATCAGGGCGTCATCGGCGTCCTGGGCTTGGGCGGCGCCGAAAGACACCGCGATAAGGCCAATAGCGGCCGCAAACTTCCATCCCTGTTTCATCTCAGATACCAGCCTGTCCCGAGTTAATGCGTTCAGCATGTCACGTGCTCCTTATGCAAACCGCTGCCTCAGGGGTGATCCGCGGTCGGAATATCGGCCGTGGACTGCGGGACATTGAGGAACTGATCGCCCGGAACGCCTGTTGAGTTTTCACGAGCCTTGACTTCGTCGTCGTAGGATTCGTTGGCGCGCTTGACGATGAAGTTACGGATGTCCTCGATCTGGTCAGGCGTCATGGACGTGTCGAAACGGTCCATGCCGTAGGCCGTCAGGGCACCGCGACCAACGAGCTTGTAGAAGCTTTCCTTGCCGCGCGGGGCACCGGACCAGCGAAGGTCAGGCAGAACGCCACCGGAGATACCGTTGTCACCATGGCAGGCCGAGCAGAACGTCTGATACAGGAAGTATCCGTTCTTCTGACGGGCCTCGTCATAGGTCGGAACCGGCTTGACCGGGGTGAAGCCGAGCTCGTTCTTGAGCGGCAGGGTGTCCTTGCCGTCGAGCGAGAAGGCGATCACGCGGGAATGGTTGACCGTCCAGCCGGAGGTGCGGGCTGCGCCACCGTACAGGAACGGATAGATGCCACCCCAGCCCACTTCAACCGCGACGTACTGCTTGCCGTTGGCCGTATAGGTCACGGGCGGAGCAATGATCGCGCTCTGTGCGGGGAAGGAATAGAGATCGTTGCCGTTCGTGGCGTCGTAGGCGTGGAATTCGCCGTTCGCCAGACCCTGGAAGATCACGTTACCGGCCGTGGCGACGATACCACCGTTCCACGGACCCTTGTGGTTGATCGTGAAGGCCGGTGCCATCTTCACGGGATCCCAGGCCAGCGTCCAGCCCTTCAGAACTTTCAGGAAGTCCTTCTTGGCAGCGACATGGGCCGGATCGTTATCGTCGAAGAGACCGATCTTGTTCATGTCGAGGCCGAGGTTCCAGGCGTCATGATATGCCTTGAAGCCGCCTTTCTGGCCATCATACAGGAGCGGGATCTGCTGTGCCGGAATGTAGACCAGCTTCGTCTTCGGGCTGTAGGCCATGGCGGCGAAGTTATGGCCACCAAGCTCACCCGGAAGGCCGAGCCAGGGCTTGCCCGTCAGGGTCCATAGGGCGTCAGGCACGTAGTTCGGGCGACCCGTAACCGGATCCAGGCCGGTGGCCCAGTTCTCGTACGTGTAGGGCTTGCCGGTGATGAACTTACCCGTCTTCGCATCGATGATGTAGAAGAAGCCGTTCTTCGGAGCATGCACGATGACATGGCGCATCTCGCCGTTGACCGGCATGTCGAGCGTCATGATCTGCTGGACGGAGGTGTAATCCCACTCGTCCATCGGCGTTTCCTGGAAATGCCAGACATACTTGCCGGTGTCAGGATTGATCGCGACGATGCTGCCCAGGAAGAGGTTGTCGCCCTTGCCTTCGGAGCGGAACTTGTAGTTCCACGGCGAGCCATTGCCGACGGCCAGGTAGACGAGGTCCGTCACCGGGTCATAGACGAGCGAATCCCAGACGGTACCGCCGCCGCCCTGCTGCTTCCAGGCGCCGTTCTTGCCCCAGGTCGGGTAGGCCTTGGACATCAGGATGTCGTCGGATGCTGCGCCGTCGGGCTTGTTGTCGGGGTTCGGGACAGTGAAGAAGCGCCAGTCGAGCTTGCCGGTTTCGGCATCGAAGGCAGAGACGAAGCCACGGGCGCCGAATTCTGCGCCGCCGTTACCGATCAGGACCTTGCCCTTGGCGATACGGGGGGCACCATCAACCGTGTAGGACCGCTGGTGGCCGAGCTGGGCCTCCTTGGGGATCGTGTAGACACTCCAGACCAGCTTGCCGGTCTTGGCGTCGAGCGCGATCAGGCGTCCGTCGAACGTGCCGAAATAGACCTTGCCGTTCCAGTAGGCGGCGCCACGGTTCACGGAGTCACAGCAGCCGCGGTCGGCGATGTTGCCCGGAACCTTGGGATCGTAGGCCCACAGGAGCTTGCCGGTCGCTGCATCCAGCGCCTTCATCTTGCTCCAGTTGGTCGTGGCGTACATGACGCCATTGACGATCAGGGGCGTGCCTTCCTGGCCGCGGTTCGTGTCCAGATCATAATGCCAGGCGAGCTTCAGCTTGCCGACGTTTTCCGTGTTGATCTGGTCGAGCGGGCTGTAGCGCTGCTCGGAATAGGAGCGGCCGTAGGACAGCCAGTCCCCGGCGTGGCCACCATGATCGGAGCTTGTAATTGCTGTGCCGGTATCTTCCTGCGCAAAAGCGACAGGCACAGCTGCTGAAAACGCCAGAGCGGCGGCGCAGCTGAGAAGGCGCTTTTTCGTAACCTTGATCGGCGTCAGTAGACCAGAAGTCATGATCCAACTGTCCTTTTTGTAAAGACTGTTTCCGCTGTGATATTCTGGACCTGTGAAGTCTTGAAAGGGGCGAAGGAAATCTTCGTCCTCCCAATCCAACGATCAGTACCGGACACCGGCAGCATGAGAACTTACTGACCCCATTTTATTGCTTAAGACAAACACGGCTTCTGACGTTTCCGTGAGGAAGCGGGCGTGGCCGCCCCGAAACGGGGGACGAGGCGCTTCACCAAATAATTACACTGGCGTTCCGGAAAACATCCTGTCGCATTTCTGATACAAAAAACGGCAGTTTTCCAACACATTACAGAATATTGCTAAAAAGCCTACGTTAGCGGTCCTGTATGTTTTTTGTGCATATTACTATGCTTCGATATGCGTGTGGAGCATGGCTTAAAAGTCTCGCCATGATGGCAACGCGGCCGGATTGACGGTTTTGAGCGGCTCGGGCACCGTGTCGTTCATGCCACAGCTATCCTGCCACTCACCTTTCGGGGCCCTTACCATCAGTGAAGATGAGGGCCAGATCGTCGCTCTGGACTGGGGTTGGGGGCGCGATCAGGAGGAGACTCCACTCCTTCTGAAAGCCCGCGACCTTCTGGAGCGCTATTTTGACGGGGAATCGGTCGATTTCGACACCCTGCCATACCGTCCCTATGGGACTCCGTATCGCCAGAAGGTCTGGGACGCGCTGCGCCGGATTCCCTACGGGCAGACACGGACCTACGCCGACATTGCGGCCGAGGTTGGCGGTTCCGCGCGCTCGGTTGGCGGTGCGGTGGGAGCGAATCCGATTCCCATCCTGATCCCCTGTCATCGTGTGGTCGGGCGTGCCGGGCTCGGTGGGTATTCGGGGCTCGGGGGCATTGCTGACAAGCATGCCATGCTGCATCTCGAAGGCGTTCTTTAAGGGGGACGCCTCCCTTTCATTCCGGCGCGCCGGACCACAAAAAAGGGGAGCCGAAGCTCCCCTTTTTCATGTCGGCCGTGCTGATCCGGGATCAGTTGTTCATGGCGTCAAAGAAGTCCTGATTGGATTTGCTGTATTTCAACTTGTCCAGCAGGAAGTCCATGGCGTCCATCGTGCCCATCGGCGCGAGGATACGACGCAGGACCCACATCTTGGACAGCTCGGCGCGATCGACCAGCAGCTCTTCCTTACGCGTACCCGACTTGGTGATGTCGATGGCGGGGAAGGTACGCTTGTCGGCCAGCTTGCGGTCCAGAATGAGCTCGGCGTTGCCGGTGCCCTTGAACTCTTCGAAGATGACTTCGTCCATGCGCGAACCCGTGTCGATCAGGGCTGTTGCAATGATCGTCAGCGAACCGCCTTCCTCGATGTTACGTGCAGCGCCGAAGAAGCGCTTGGGGCGCTGCAGGGCGTTGGCGTCCACACCGCCGGTCAGCACCTTGCCCGAGGAGGGGACGACGGTGTTGTAGGCGCGGGCGAGACGGGTGATGGAATCCAGCAGGATGACCACGTCGCGCTTGTGCTCGACGAGGCGCTTGGCCTTTTCCAGCACCATTTCCGTCACCTGGACGTGGCGGGTTGCCGGTTCATCGAAGGTGGAGGAGACGACTTCGCCGCGGACCGAGCGGGCCATGTCCGTCACTTCTTCCGGGCGTTCGTCGATCAGAAGGACGATCAGGAACACTTCGGGGTGGTTGGCGGAGATGGACGCTGCGATGCTCTGGAGCATCACGGTCTTGCCGGTGCGGGGTGGGGCGACGATCAGGGCGCGCTGGCCCATGCCGATCGGCGTCACGAGATCGATCACGCGCGGGGTGTAGTCGCGCTGGTCTTTCTTGCCCCGGCCGCGCGGAGAGGATTCCGTGACGGCGGGTTCGGACTGTTCGACTTCCATCTTCAGGCGACGCTCGGGATAGAGCGGCGTGAGGTTGTCGAAGTTGATGCGGGTCCGGACGGTTTCCGGAGCCTCGAAGTTGATGGTGTTGACCTTCAGCAGCGCGAAATAGCGCTCGCCGTCGCGCGGAGCGCGGATCTGGCCTTCAACCGTGTCACCCGGGCGGAGGCCGAAGCGGCGGACCTGGGCGGGGGAGATGTAGATGTCGTCAGGGCCGGGAAGGTAGTTGGCTTCCGGGCTGCGCAGGAAACCGAAGCCGTCTGGCAGGATTTCGAGCGTTCCTTCGCCGTAGATCGCCTGATCGCGCTCGGCAAGGGTCTTGAGGATGGCGAACATGATGTCCTGCTTGCGCATGGACGAGACGTTCTCGATCTCCAGTTCCTCTGCATAAGCCAGCAGATCGGCCGGAGATTTTTTCTTGAGTTCGGCGAGATGCATGAAAGACGCGCCTTGATGTGCCGGTAGGGGCAGACCTGATAGGGGAGGATGCGCGACCACACAGAAGACAGGGCGACTGGGTGGGGGCTTCTGGTGTCAGGCGGGGATCCGTAAAGATTGCGCAGGACAGTGAAGCGGGCGTCATCCGGATGGAAAGGGAGACCGGGTGACAGGACGTCACCGGAAAGTCGTCCTTCGATTACCGGAGCGCGCGAACCGGTGTCAAGGCTGGGGCGCACGCTTCGGATCACTTTGATCTATGTCAGTTTTCCGGGATCATGCCTTCAGCATGGCGTCCGCCGTGCGCAGGGACAGCGCCATGATGGCCAGGGCTGGGTTGGCGGCGGCGGCGCTGGGGAAGATCGAGTGATCGGAAATCCACAGATTGTCGATATCGAAGCTGCGGCCTTCCGGATCGACGACATTGCTGCCCGCATCTGTGCCCATGCGGCAGGTGCCGATCATGTGGGCAGCGCGGTCGATGACGCGGATGTCCTTTGCGCCGACGGCCTCCCACATCTGCGTCAGCAGGCGGGCGGCATGGTAGTGCATGGCCCATTCGTTGGGGCCGTAGGAGTGCTCGATCAGGGGCTTGGGGATGCCGAAGGCGTCCTTCTCGTCCGAAAGCGTCACGCGGTTTTCGGGGCGGGGCAGACATTCGCCGTTGATGCCCATGCCGGCGGAGCGGTTGTATCCGGCAAGCGCGCGGGCAAAGGCCGGGCCGCGTGTCGTGGTGCTGCGGGCGAGGTTCTGGCCCCAGGTCGCGGGCATCATGCCCAGTGACTGCACCAGATAGCCGCCAACGAAATCCGCGTCTTTCGGGCGCATCATGTCTTCGGTGATGGTCAGGGACGGGTAGCCGCGATTGGGGCGGATGTCCTCGTCAAATTCGCCCCAGACCTGTGTGGAGACATGGGTCATGTAGTTCTGGCCAACCTGACCGGAGCTGTTGGCGAGGCCGTTGGTCAGGAGCAGGCGCGGGGTTTCGACGGCACCGGCGGCAAGGACGAGGGTCGCGCATTTCTGGCGGTGTTCGACGCCGTTCTGTCGATAGACCACGCCGGTCACGCGGCCGGAACTGTCGCGCTCGATCGTGTGGGCGAAGCAGCCGGGGCGGAGTTCGGCACCGTGGGCGACGGCCATGGGAAGCCAAGTGTTGTCCGCGCCGGATTTAGCGCCGTTACGGCAGCCCTGATGACAGGCGCCGCAGTTCGCGCAGCCATGGCGGGTGCCGAAATGCGGCTGTTCGATATCGCGGGTGATGAGGGCGGCTGGCCCGTCTGCGTGGCGCAGGCCGAGCGCGTCACAGCCGTCGCGCATCTTTAGTGCGGCGGAGTTGGCGGGCGGTGGGGCATAGGCGTAGCGGCGGCTCGGGTCCCACGGGTAATGGGCAGGGCCGGAGACGCCGATGAAGGATTCTACGCGCTCGATATAGGGGAGCAGTTCGTCCAGACCGAAAGGCCAGTCCACGCCCTTGCCGGTTTCGGTGTGCAGGTGGAAGTCACGGGCGTCCATGCGGGGCATGAAGGCACCGTAATGCAGGAGGGAGCCGCCGAGGCCGGTGCCGCTGTTGTTGCCGCCGAAAGCCTGCGGGTTCGTTCCGGCGGAGAGGCGTTCGTGCAGCCAGTACAGTTCGCGGGCCGCGACCTCGTCGGGTGTGTGTCCCATGGCGGTGAAGGCAGGACCGGCTTCCAGCACCACGACGCTTTTGCCGTTGCGGGCGAGTTCTGCGGCCAGCGGTGCGCCACCGGCACCGCTGCCGATGATGAGGGTATCGACGATGTCCGTTTCGGCGAATGTCTTCATGACGGATGTGCTGCTCATTGCGTGGCGTCCGCCATATTGGTGAGGGGGGCGATGGCCTGGGGCTCGAAGTCTTCGCGGCTGTCGGGGCCGACGTTCTTGAAGCCCTGAAAGACGGTGTCTCCGCCGGTCAGGCTGGAAGAAATACCCAGCGCCTGCTGGATGCGCGGGTCACTCATGACGCAGTCCACGACTTCGCCGCGCAGGTCTCCGGCCCAGCGTTTCATCTGGGGCGCGGTGAGGCGGCCTTCGCGGTCGAGGCCGATCTGTCCGGCCATCAGGGCGTCGAGCATTGTGCCGCGCAGGTCCGGGGCCAGATGGATGAAGCGGAGTCCATGCTGCGCGAATGTCGCGTCGTCGAGCGTCAGGAGGGCGGCTTCCCAGGCCTGGGCATCGGGCGGGAGGTCTGCAAAGCGCCAGCCATCACGCGGACCGGAAAGGGCGGCGTCGATCCGGGCTGTCATGGAGATATCGGTGCCGGGGGGCAGGATTTCGTCGAGGGGCAGCAGGACGGGGAGCAGCGCATCGAGTACGGCATAGGCCTGCAATGACAGCGTGCGGGGCAGCGCCTCAGTCACTGAAAGCCGGGATGTCAGGATCTCTCGGGTGCGGGCGGAGAGATGGTCGGAGTCCAGAATTTCAGGACGGTCGGGCGGGGGGGACATTGCGGCCTCCTGTGTTTTGGTTTCAAAGTCCGGCGACGGGGATGGTTCCGCCTCCCGCTGGGGGCAAAGATGCAGTATCCTGCATTGCCGAACCTTTTCCGGTAGGGTTCCGGGCGTGATTCTGAGGGGCGGCCCGCAGGATAGACAGACATTTCCCCGCTTCGGGGCGGGATGCAAGACAGGGAAGCAGCATGACGGTCGAGATCAGGGTTCCGGCGCTTGGAGAAAGCCTGACAACTGCGACTGTCGCGCGGTGGCTCAAAAAATCCGGCGACTATGTGCAGCATGACGAGACCATCGTGGAGCTGGAGACGGACAAGGTCAGCGTCGAGGTGACGGCACCGTCCGCCGGTCGTCTGGAAGACTGCGTGGCCGTGGGGACGGAAGTCGAGATCGGCGGCCTGCTCGGGGCTGTTGACGAGACGGCCGAGGCCCCGGTTGTGGCTGCACCCGCTCCTGTGACCGAGATTCCTGCTGCGCCGCCGGCTCCGGAACCGGCTCCTGCGCGTGTGGCTCCGCCCGCGCCGGAAAAGCCGAAGCCTGCTGCTGCTGCCCCCACGCCCCAGCTTTCATCGCCCAAGCTGTCCTCGCATGAGGCGCGGGAGCGGCGTGTTCCCATGAGCCGTCTGCGTCAGACGATCGCGCGGAATCTGAAGGCGGCACAGAATACGGCGGCCATTCTCACGACCTTCAACGAAATCGACATGTCTGCCGCCAAGGCGTTGCGGGCGGAATACAAGGACGAGTTCGAGAAGAAGCATGACGGCGCCCGTCTGGGGTTCATGTCCTTCTTTGCGCGGGCAGTCGTTGGCGCGCTGAAGGATTATCCGGCGATCAATGCGCAGATCGAAGGGGACGAGATCGTTTATCGCGATTTCGTCAATCTGGGCATTGCTGTGGGCACGGAGCGCGGGCTGGTGGTGCCGGTGCTGCATGATGCCGACCAGATGAGCTTTGCCGAGCTGGAGCGTCGCATTGCCGATTACGGCAAGCGGGCGCGGACGGGCGGGCTGAAGCTGGAGGAGCTGTCGCACGGGACGTTCTCCATCACGAATGGTGGGATTTTCGGATCACTGCTGTCCACGCCGATCCTCAATACGCCGCAGTCGGGGATTCTGGGGATGCATGCCATTCAGGACCGGCCGGTCGTGCGGGACGGGCAGATCGTGATCCGGCCGATGATGTATGTGGCGCTGTCTTACGATCACCGGATCGTGGACGGGCGGGAAGCGGTGAGCTTCCTCGTCCGGATCAAGCAGCTTGTGGAGGATCCGCGGCGTCTGCTTCTGGATCTGTGATGCCTTTTGCATGTCTGGGGCGTTAGACGATCTCCCAGTCATGCCGAACGCCGGACAGGAAACTGTTCCCTCGCGTTCTGTCTGTTGTTCTGAACCCGAGGATGGTGTCCTGAAGATGCGTGATGTTTCCAGACTGACGCGGTTTGCTGCCCTGTTATGTGCGTCCACGGCGCTGGTGCTGGGCGTGGCACCGCTGGCGGCCTGCGCGCGGCCCGATGGCGCAGGTCTGGAGCTCTCGACGCATCAGCCGGATACGACACCGTCGCTGGGGGTGTCCGTCCCGCCGCCTGCCAGTAACCCGCCGACGGATACGCCGCCGCAGCCTGATCTTGCACCGCCGCCGATTGATATCCCCGATCTGCCGGTTGTGTCCGATGACGTGGCGCGGGAAGAGGCGTCTCGTCTGGCGGTGCTGATGAAGCATAACGTCAAAGGGTTCAGCACCTACACGCCGGAACGTCGCAAGGCGTTTCTGACGCTTGCCAGGGACGCGGTAACGCAGGCGGACATGCCGGTTTCGCGGCCGCAGCTCATCATGGTCGTGGATCGTAACGAGATGATCCAGCATCTGGATTATGTGCTGGCGTTGCCGGATGCGCCGTGGGAGTCTCTTGGTGGGACGCCGGTTTCAACCGGGACGACGGGGCGCAAATATTATTACATCACACCGACCGGGGTGTTTCAGAACACGGCGGACCGTCTGGGCTATCGGGCGGAAGGCACGAAGAACAAGTACGGCATTCGCGGGATCGGCGCCAAGGGCTCGCGCGTGTGGGACATGGGGTGGCAGACGGCGATGAAGGGCTGGCTGCCGCGGCATGAAACCGGGCAGATCCGGCTGGAAATCCATGCGACGGACCCGCAGTTTCTGGAATGGCGTCTGGGACATCCGGCTTCGGAAGGCTGCATTCGCATCCCGGCGACCATGAACAAATTCATGGATCATTACGGGCTGATTGATGCGCTGTATGAGCAGGTCGCGAGTTATGATCCGCGTTTTCAGGCGCTGCTTCCGAAAGACCGGCAGCCAACGCAGATTGCCGGGGATCTGGTGGTGGTGATCGATTCAGGGCCGCTGACGGAACCGAAAATCGACCCGATTGCGGACAAAAGACCGTTACCGTAAGTATAGATCAGAAATATTTCAAAATAAGTATGAAGGTTTGAAGTAAAACATGTGAATGTTTTATTTCAGGAACGGTAAAGCAGTTTTCCTGAGCTGAAGCCTTCCGTATGGAATGCGCGCCATTCACTGGAGCCCATTCCCCATGACGTTCAAGATGCGTAACCATATCCTGCTTTCCGGGTGCTTCGCCGGTGCCCTGTTGCTGGGAGGAAGCGCTCGTGCCGATGTTTCCGATGTAAAACAGAAGAAGCATGAGGAACATAAAGCCAAAAAAGAAAAAGCGGCCACGCCTGGCGTGGAAAACCTGACCGTTCTGGGTCATGCCGCGCGGATTGCGCCGGCGACGGTGCCGCTGGACATTACGGAGCCGACATCGAAAATCCAGTCGGGCTTTCTGAGCAACAACATCATTCCGCTTGCCAGCATCGACGATATCATCCGGTTCCAGCCGAGCGTTTATTCACAAAATCCTAACGGTCCCGGAATGGGTAAGGCCGAGGCGATGAGCCTTCGCGGCTTTCAGGACGGGCAGTACAACATGACGTTCGACGGCATTCCGTTCGGCGATGCCAGTGACCTGCACCATACGACATCATCGCTGTTTATTTCGCACTTCCTGGGGGAGGCGCAGATTGATCGTGGTCCCGGAACGGGCTCCACGATCGGGAATGCGACGTTCGGTGGAACGATGGGATTTACGTCCAAGACGCCAGCGGCCAAGCGCGGTGTGTCGCTGTACGGGACTTATGGCAGCTTCAATACGCGCGCGGGCGGTATCGAATTTGATAGTGGCAAGACGCGTTTTGGTCGTGCGTTTCTCGACATGCAGCATGAAGAGACGAACGGCTATCTGACCAATTCGGCTGAGCGCCGCAGCAATCTGATGTTCAAGGACGTGATTGATCTTGCGCCCGAGACAACGCTGACATTCGAGACGACGTATAACAAGGAATGGCAGTACACGACCCAGGGTGCGACGCTCGCGGAATATGCGAAATACGGCAAGAATTACGGGCTGTGCAACGACCCGTCCAAGCAGTGTTATTACGGATATAACCCCAGCACTTACACGTCCGATTTTGATTATGTGAGCCTCAAGAGCCGCCTTGCATCGTGGCTGACGATGGAAAACCAGCTTTATACGAGCGGGTTCGAGCATGATTATACGGAAAGCACGGATGCCAGCCAGACGAGCACGGCTGCGAATGGTGTGACGTTCTATAATACGGCCGGGAAAAAGGTGGCGACCTATGCCAGTGATATTCCCGGAAAATACGCGGACGCAAAGTTCCGTTCATATGGCGATACGTTACGCTTCAAGGCGCATACAGTTTATACGGATATTCTGTTCGGTGTGTGGGCGGATGTGCAGAAGGACCGTCGCTACACCTATGCGCTGGATCTGAGCAAAAATGCGATCCCGGTTCCGTCCAAAACCGGGTCGGCTTACAGCTATGATATTTCCGATCTGAACACGACAGTACAGCCCTATCTCGAGTTTGATATTCATCCCTGGAAAGGGGCTGTTATCAAGCCGGGTGTGAAATATTCCATGTTCACAAGGGACTATAATGCGGCGATGAACAAGTCGACGAAGGTGCCGCTGAAGGACACCCAGCATTATGGATCCTGGCAGCCATCCATTGCGATTAATCAACGGATTATGAAGAACTGGAGTGCTTATGCGCAGATTGCGCGTGGGTTCCTTGCACCGCCAATGTCGGTTTTTCAGGTGCAATCCGTTGGCAGCGTGAAGCCGGAAACGACGCTGAATTATCAGGTTGGTTCGGTTTATCATGGCAAGAACTGGATGCTGTCACTGGATGGATATTACATCGATTTTTCCAATTATATCGCATCCGCACAGATCAAGGTGGACGGCATCGGGACGACCTCGACCTATGTGAACAGCGGTGGCGCGGTTTACCGGGGGATCGAGCTTGAGGGGCAGTATGTCATTGGATACGGCTTCTCGCTTTACGGCAATTACAGTGTAAATGACGCGCGCTACAAGCATAGCAGCGTACGTGTGGCCACGACGCCGGATTCACTGGCATCCTTTGGTCTGTTATACGAAAACCCGAAGGGGCCATATTTCTCGCTCATGGGGAAGTATGTCGGGCATCACTGGGGTCTGGACAGCACCACGAATGCGGCTGGAAATGCGGCGTTTGAAAACCAGTACAAGATCCATGGCAACGTGACGGCCGATCTGGCACTGGGCTGGCGCATTCATAATATCGGTGGTTTCATGCGCGATGTGACACCGAGCCTCAAGATTTCCAACCTCTTCAACAATCGCTCCATCAGCGATTTTGCGGGCAATCAGTCTTATGGTGATGCCCCGCTTTACTGGCGTTTGGCCGGGCGGAGCGTGTTCTTCAACATGACGGCGACCTTCCCGTGAAAAAGACCGGCTGTGCCCTTCTGTTTGCGTTGTCCCTGACGGGATGTTCGGGCGATGTTCCGGCTCCGTCGGGGCCGGTGCTGGAAAAAGTCGTGCTCCTTTCCCGTCATGGGATCCGGAGTCCGACAGCTTCTTCCGCCGCCCTGCGGGAAAAGACCGGGTTTGACTGGCCGGAGTGGTCCGTGGCGCCCGGCGAAATGACGGCGCATGGTGCGGTGGCGCTGGGGGCCATGGTTCACGCTGTCCGGTCGCATTATCAGCATCTGGCTTTTGGACCGTTGCAGAACTGTTCCGATCAGATCCGGGTCTGGGCAGATGGTGCGGATCACAGGACGCAGCAGACCGGGCAGGTCTGGGCGCGGGATGTGGCGCCGGACTGTCACGTTACGGCGCAGTGGCAGGCGAAGGGTTCGGATCCTGTCTACAACGCCATTGCGGCCGGTCGGGCCGTGCCGCCGCGACAGGAAACGGAACAGGCATTTGCGTCTGCGCTGCCTGTGTCCCGCACTCCGGATGTGCAGCATGGATTGCAGGCGTTGCAGATGCTGATGGCGCCGGGAGCGTGTGACGGGGCGACGCACACATCGCGCTGTCTGCGCGATGCTGCGGTTCTGGACTGGAAGAAAGCCGCACTGCATCTTTCCGGGGCGGTGGCGACGGGGGGCATGGCGGCGGAAAGTCTGCTGCTGCTGTATTCCGAAGGCTTTCCGGTGGATGTGTTCGGATCTGCGAAAGCGGATGTGCCGGGTTTGCTGAAGACTGTCATGCCGGTTCATGAGGCGGAAAGTCTGCTCCTGCGGCGTCTGCCGGTTGTGGCGCAGGCGCGCAACGGGGTGATGGCGCAGGGCATCCGTGGGTTTCTGGGGGATCGTCCGGTTGCGGATATTCCCGGTGTGACGGCCTCCACGCGGCTTCTGGTGCTGGCGGGGCATGATACGAACCAGGATGCCATGGCGGCGATTTTCGGGCTGTCATGGGCGTTTGCCGATCAGCCCGACAGCACGGCGCCGGATACGGTTCTGGCGTTCGAGCGGTGGCGTTATCCGGACCGGCATGTGGAGGTCAAAGTGCGGATTTTCCATCAGTCGCTTGAGGAGCTTCGCGCGGGGCAGGCGTCCGGTGTGGAGCGTTCGATGCAGACGCTGGAGCCGCGCAATCCGGTCCTTCCCTGACGGGAAACCGCTGCACCTGAAAACGTCATAAAAAAAGCCCGGCTGTTTCCAGCCGGGCTTTTTCATGTTGTCCGTGCGGACAGGGCGCGGATCAGTGCGTCCAGTCAGCCGGAACCTTGCCGCCATTCTTGGCCAGCTCGGCATAGACCTGCTTGATGAGCCAGACGTTCATCGTCGCGGTGTCGTCCGTGCTGCCCGAATAATGCAGCTCACCGGCCAGTTCCTTGCGGGACTGGAGCGAGCTGTCGAGACCGAGCAGCTTCAGGAGATCCACGATGGAGGTCTTGTAGTTCAGCGGCTGGCCCGCATTTGCTGCCAGACCGGACAGAACGGCGTCCACATCCACCGGTGCTGCTGCCGGGGTTGCTGCGGCGGCCGGAGCGGCTGCGCCAGCGGCAGCCGGGGCTGCGGTGGTGGACGGTGTGGCGGCTTCTGCATGGCCAAAGATCTTGGACATGATCGTGCTGAAAAGACCCATGAGTGTAACTCCTGTTGATTAAGGAAATCCGGAAAGGGCGGCACCGGAGTATCGCCCTTCCTGATCCGCCTCGTCTTAGTAGCGGTATTCTTCGTGCTTGAACGGACCATTGACTGGAACGTCGATGTAGTCCGCCTGTTTCTGTGACATTTTGGAAAGTTCTGCACCGACCTTTGCGAGGTGCAGGGCAGCGACCTTCTCGTCCAGAGACTTCGGCAGGGTGTAGACCTTGACTTCGTACTGGCCCGGCTTTGCCGTCCACAGTTCGATCTGCGCGAGCGTCTGGTTGGTGAAGGACGCGGACATCACGAAGGACGGGTGGCCCGTTGCGTTGCCCAGGTTCACCAGACGGCCTTCGGACAGAAGGATGATGCGGCGGTTCGGAGCCAGCTCGATCTCGTCAACCTGCGGCTTGATGTTGTTCCAGCGATAGTTGCGCAGGGCTTCGACCTGGATTTCGCTGTCGAAGTGACCGATGTTGCAGACGATCGCACGGTCCTTCATCTCACGCACATGGTCGATCGTGATGATGTCCACGTTGCCCGTGCAGGTGACGAAAATGTCGCCGCGCGGTGCTGCGTTTTCCATCGTGACGACTTCATAGCCTTCCATGGCGGCCTGAAGGGCGCAGATCGGATCAACTTCGGTCACGAGTACGCGGCAGCCTGCGTTGCGCAGGGAGGCGGCGGAACCCTTGCCCACGTCACCGTAACCGGCAACCACGGCAACCTTGCCAGCCATCATGACGTCCGTGCCGCGACGGATCGCGTCCACGAGGCTCTCACGGCAGCCATACAGGTTGTCGAACTTGGACTTCGTGACGCTGTCGTTCACGTTGATGGCCGGAACCTTCAGCGTGCCCTTCTTGGACATTTCCCACAGACGATGCACGCCCGTCGTCGTCTCTTCGGAGATGCCGCGCACGTCCTTGAGCATTTCGGGGTACTTGTCGTGCATCATGATGGTGAGGTCGCCACCATCATCGAGGATCATGTTCGGCGTCCAGCCATCGGGACCATGGATGGTCTGCTCGATGCACCAGTTGAACTCCTCTTCCGTCAGGCCCTTCCAGGCGAAGACGGGGATGTTCGCTGCGGCGATGGCGGCTGCGGCGTGATCCTGCGTGGAGAAAATGTTGCAAGAAGACCAGCGGACCGTGGCGCCCAGATCGATCAGTGTCTCGATCAGAACGGCGGTCTGGATGGTCATATGCAGACAGCCAGCGATGCGAGCACCCTTGAGCGGCTGTGTGTTCTTGTACTCTTCGCGAAGAGCCATCAGGCCCGGCATTTCGCCTTCGGCGATGGAGATTTCCTTGCGGCCCCAGTCTGCCAGAGTAATGTCGCGAACCTTGTAATCCTGCGTCGTCATGAAATGGCCCTTGCTGCCCATCTTTGGATGGCTGCCTGTATAAAGGCTTGGCGGACCCGCGGAAAGGGCGGGCCCGGCAATAGGCACCTGGACGCCTTATCGGTGCGTCTTATTCCGGAGACGTGGTCTGCGGGGACGTTTCGGTCGGGGCAGACGTCTTTTTGTGCGCGCTGTGCGAGCGGTGATGCTTGCCGGCGAGCTTGTGCACGTCCTTCTGGTTGGACGGAACGGGGCCGGTTTCGTTCGTGGTGCGGCTCATGGCGCCGGGAGCGGCCGGTGCGGGCTGGTCCGGCTGTTCCGTGATGGTGCGCGGATTGGTCGGCAGGCTGTTGTTCGGCTGGCTGATCGTTGAGTTCTGGGCCTTCTGGACAGCCGAGGTCGAGGTCTGCGTCTGGTCGTTGCTGGGAGCGCTCACGGCCTGTGCCATGGCGGACGGAGCGGCGACTGCGGCACCCAGCATCAGGCTGGCAGCGAAAAATGATGTGCGGATGGACATGGACATTCCTTTCCGGAGGGGAGCTCCCCTGCGTCGGGGGCTGACTCAGTGTGGTATGTGGCCATAACAGCTTCAGTGGGCCGGAGTTGCATCCCGTGACGCTCCTGTTTACGCAAAGAGGGGTATATTGCGTCTGCCTGCAGAGCATGCGAGAAGCCGGACAGGGTTTGTCGCCCGGTCTCATTTCCAGTCGTTTCTGTTGAACCTGCATGCCGGTTCCGCCGGTCCTGAACCCCCTGAGAACAGGAGGATGTCGTGTCAGACAGCACTGCCTACAACTTCCCCTTCACGGTTCTGGATCCTGAGCATCAGGAAACCGGCGCGCCCGCTTTTGCAAACGGGCTCGTCTGGGCCGTGCATGCCGTGCCGGGGCAGGATCTGCGGACGCTGGGATCGGCTGAGGTCGAAGCGCTTCTGGCGCCCGACCGGGCTCTTGAGGACGAGGGCTGGTACTGGCTGCATTTCGATACGGTGCACAGTTCGGCGCGCGGCTATGTCGCGCATCTGCCGGATCTGCCCGAGGACGTGTGCGCCATGCTGGCCGAGACGGAATACGGCATTGCGCTTGAGGCGTTCGGGGATCTGATCTGGGGGGCTCTGCCGGCGTTTGACGATGCGCTGTCCGAAGAGGACCGGGATATCTGCGCCTGGCGGTTTGCAATGCGGCCGGATCTGCTGATCACGACGCGGCGCAATCCCATTCCGGTTCTGGGGGCGGCTTACCGCTCCCTGCGGCCCGAGCATATTCCCAAGACGCCAGCAGGTATTATCGACCGTGCATTGCGGGAATTCACCGGAACGGTGCGGCGTCAGCTCGGGCATCTCGATGACGAGCTGGATCGGGCGGAAGACGTGCTGCTGCTGATCGAGCATCGCTCCGATCTGGGACATCTGGGTAGTATCGTCGGTAAGGTGCGCCGTCGTGCGACCGAGCTGCGCCGGGTCGTGACCCCGATCGACCGTGTTCTGAAAGACGAAGATCTGGATCTTCCCGACTGGGCGGAAGACGAGCTGCGGGACCGGGCGGAGCGGCAGGTTCATGCGGCGCTGGACGATCTGATCGCGCTTCAGGACCGTGCGCGGTCGTTGCAGGACGAACTCGGCTCCAATCAGGCGGAAGAGACCAACCGGAGGCTGTATATCGTCTCGGTCGGGACCACGTTGATGCTGCCGGCGACCTTCGTGACCGGATTCTTCGGTATGAATACCGGGGGGATGTTCCTGGCGCAGGGGTCTCTGGGGACCGTGGAGGCAGGCATTGTCTGTTTCGTCTTCATGAGCGTGACATTCCTGTTCATGAAGATTGCGCGTCTGCTCTGATTTTCCGGTCCTGAACTTCTGATGTCAGGCAAAGAAAAACCCCCCGTGCCGGGCACGGGGGGTTTTCTGTGTCACAGGGACTGATCCGCGAAGGATCAGACCGCGTGATCAGACAGCCTGCGGCTTGCGGGAGTTTGCGGCGGCAACAGCCTTGCCCCACTCCACGAGGGTCTTGGTGCAGTCCGTACGGTCGAGCTTGCACTCGATGAGCGTCGGGCCGCGGGTGTTCTTCTTGGCCTTGGCGATGGCATCGGCCAGTTCGGCACCCGTCGTGGCATGCAGACCGAGACCGGACTTGCCACTTTCTTCGCCGGGGACGCCCTGGTTGAAGCACTGCATCAGAGCAGCATAGTCCCAGTTCTGGATGTAGTTGTACGGGCCGTCATGGATGGCGATTTCGATGACGTAGCCGTGGTTGTTCACCAGGAAGATGATGACCGGCAGTTCGTAGCGGACCATCTGGGCCACTTCCTGCGCCGTCAGCTGGAAGGAACCGTCACCGACCATCAGAACGTGCTTGCGCTCCGGTGAAGCGGTGGCGTTGCCGAACATGGACGGAACGGACCAGCCGATATGGCCCCACTGCATTTCGGTCTCGACCTTGGCACCTTCGGGAAGATGCATGCGCACGGCGTTGAACCATGAGTCGCCGGTCTCGGCGAAGAGCGTGGTGTTGCCGTCGACCAGTTCGTTGATCTGGCGCGTCATTTCGTCGTTGGACAGCGGCTTTGCCGGATCGGCCTTCGGCAGGATGACGGGCTTGTATTCACCGGTCAGGGCTGCGGCCTTTTTCGGTGCCTTCTCGGTCAGGGCCTTGACGAATTCCTTGAGGCGGAAGCCATCGAAAGTCTTGCCGTTGACGGTGACGCGGTCGGGATCGACTTCGAGAACTTTCTCGCCACGCACCACGCTCTGCCAGCCACCCGAGGAGTAGTCGTTCCAGACGGGAGCTAGGCAGATGACGGCATCCGCGCCTTCGATGATCTCCTGCGCGCCCGGGCTGCTGACATCGCCCCAGTACACGCCACGGAAACCCGGGTGCGTTTCGGGGAAGTAGCTCTTTGCAGCAGCCATGACCGTGACGGGGCAGCTAAGCTTGTCGGCCAGTTCGACCGTTTCCTTAAGGGCTTCCGAAGCGCGCAGCTTGGTGCCGACGAGGATGGCGACCTTGCTGGCCTTGTCGAGGAAGCTCAGGCTCTCGTCCAGAGCGGCCTTCAGGCTGGCTTCGTCAGGGCGCGGATGGGCGTGCAGGGACGAGACCGGGCCCGGACGGACGCAGGCTGCGGCCGAGACGTTACAGGCGATTTCGAGATAGGCCGGCTTTTTCTCGCGCAGCATCGTGCGGATGACGTGGTCGATCTTGGCCGGGGCGGTTTCAGCGGAGGTGATGCTTTCGGCGGCACAGGTGACGTGCTTGGCCATTTCCATCTGGTAGCTGTAATCCGTCGTGCCGATCGTATGGTGCAGGATATGGCCCGAACCGTGATCATTGGAGTTCGGCGCACCGGAAATCACGAGGATCGGCAGGTTCTCGGCATAGGCGCCGCCCAGACCGTTCATGGCGGAAATGGCGCCGACGCTGAAGGTGATGACGGCTGCGGCGGCACCGTTGGCGCGGGCATAGCCTTCGGCTGCGAAGCTGCAGTTCAGCTCGTTGCAGTCATAGATCTGCTTCGTGCCGCCCTGTTCGATCAGCTGGTCGAGCAGAACGAGGTTGTAGTCACCTGCGACGGCGAAGTGATGCTTCAGGCCGATCTGCGTCAGTCGTTCGGCAAGATAATGTCCGACAGTATAAGTCATGATTTCAGTACCTCAGAGCCATGGGGACGATCGGATGACTGGATGATCTGCCTCGCTGACAGGATCATGCAGTCATCCGACCGAAAGAAGGCGGGTGAGAGGTCACGGGTATCCGCAAGGACCGCGTAGCCAGGGAGATGACAGTGGTGTCGGGAAGGGACCTGACCGACCTGTATCCCGGGAAAAGCGCATGAGGCTCTCCGGAGTTCGCGGGCAGGTGTCTGGAGCAGGGAGATGAAAGGTGACGTGCCGTCAGGGGCTCTCGAAAAACCGGGTTCTTCGACTGTGCGATGCTCTGTCGTTAAATAATGGGTAGTATAACAGGAGAGACGGCCCGTTCCGTCATGACGGACCCCAGAAACGGCAAGAAAAGAACCTCTAGGTGACATATCTTCCCATGACAGCCGGAAAACAGACCGGCTTCGTATGAAATACCTGTCTGCTCCAGACGCATGAATGTTTAGAACAAAAATCCTCCCTGTGAAGGACATCGATCAAACATTACAATTAATTGAAAAAACCCTTTTCCATGCAGGGGAATTGAATACAGCCCCAGGGGTTGCGTGGAACCGATGAGGACCACAAAGGTCCGGTTCCGGTATTTCAGAGTTCCCGGAGTATCGGCGCGTTCTGGAGACGGTTTCGGGGGCCTTGTTTGTTCTAAGCGGCTGGTCCTGAAGTGGTCTGACGGTGTGCGGAGAAGGGAGTGGGTGTGGTCTCGTCCTGCCATGTCAGGGAAAGCCGGGCGGTATCGCCGGGCATGATCTGGCCGATCCGTGTGAGGACGGGGGTGTTGTGGTGAAGGGGCAGGAACCTGTCACCGAAGCGGAGTGTCATTTCTTCGGCGAAGACGGGTGCTGGCAGAAATACTCCCGCCTCATCTTCCAGCTTCAGCATGTCAGGTGTCATGAGCAGGGACAGCCCACGCAACATGTCGAGGGTCAGGGGAAGGAAGGTTTCCCAGCCCAGTGGTTTGGTGGGGAGATAATCGACGAATGAGGGCGCGACTGGCACGATCCTCAGATAGGTTTCGGTTTTCGGAACAAAGAAGGCCACCCGGTTATGGGGCAGCTCCTGTAGTTCCAGTTCGCGGAAAGGCCGGGGCATGGACACGCGCTTTTCCATGAACGGGCGGCAGGGCAGTTCGAGCGGGGCCGGGACAATGGCGCTGAGGCCCGGCAGGCGCCCCGGCTGGAACGGGTTGCGTGTCACGGCATCTTTCAGCGGATCATGATCCAGCATCCAGCCATACCAGTCCATGAACCACAGGTGCTGTGTCGGGGTCGGTTCGCTCATGGTGTCTCCGGGGTCTGCTGGGTGAGGGCCAGGCATTTCTTCATGACGCCGGGCAGGGCGGCGCGCTTCGTTGAACGGAACGTGCCGAAGGAGGAATCGATCCCTGCATTATGGCCATGTGGAAGGCAAGCCTCATAGACCGTGAGGTACAGGGTGAAATGGGTGAAGACATGGCGGATCTCGCCTCTGCGGACCCAGTCGGTGAGGCAGGGGGCATGGGTGAGAGCCTCCTCGTCCGTCCAGGCTGTACCGCGCCATTCGGTTCCGGGGAGTTCATCCATACCGCCGAGCAGGCCTGTCGGCGGCCGTGTCCGCAGGAGGATCTGTCCGCTGGAGTCATGCAGGAGGAAATGCGCGCCGTAACGCGTAGGACGTGCCTGTTTGGGCTGTTTGGCGGGAAGTTGCGCTGCGATGCCACGGGCATGGGCGATGCAGGATGTCTGCCAGGGGCAGGTCAGGCAGGCGGGGCTGCGCGGTGTGCAGATCGTGGCACCGAGATCGAACAGGGCCTGTGCGAAGTCCGAAGGGCGGCTTTGGGCCACGGGACCATCGTTCAGGAGCGCGGCCTGTCGGGCGAGGAGCGGGCGTGAGGCTGGCAGCGGCTCTTCCGTGGCGTTCAGGCGCGCTGTGACGCGCTCGACATTGCCGTCAACCGGGACCACGGGGCGTCCGAAAGCGATGGCGGCGATGGCGCGGGCCGTGTAGGCGCCGATTCCGGGCAAGGTCAGCAGCTCCTCGACCGTATCGGGGAAACCGCCACGTTCGGAGACGCGTTTTGCACAGGCGTGCAGATTGCGGGCACGGGCGTAGTAGCCGAGGCCCGCCCAGAGATGCAGGACGTCTTCAAGCGGGGCGTCCGCGAGATCCTGCACCGTCGGGTAATGCGTGAGAAAGCGCTCGTAATAGGATATGACGGCTTTGACGGTTGTCTGCTGGAGCATGATTTCGCTCAGCCAGACGGCGTACGGGTCGGGCCGCTGGCCGGGCAGGCTGCGCCAGGGAAGGGCGCGGCGATGGTGGTCGTACCAGCGCAGCAGGGCGGATGCATCAGGAGTCACAGGGACGGATATGACGAAGGATCGCGGTTCGGACAAGCGTCCCTTGCGAAACACGACACGAAAGAAAGCCGCAGCAGAGCCGGATGGCTGGGTGCCGTCGGACCGGAACTGGAAGCCGCGCCGTTCGGGGGCGAAGCAGATCGGAACTTTCGTGCAGGCGATGACGCAGCCGGTCTTTAAGAAAAAGCCGCCTGTGCTGGCGCGGCTGATGATGGACTGGGCGGATTTTGTCGGCCCGCGTCTTGGCAAGCAGACCGAGCCGCGACGGCTCGCGGCCGGGACGCTGACGCTGGCCTGTTCGGGGCCGATCGCGATGGAGCTTCAGCATCTGGCACCCCAGATCATCGAGCGCATCAACGTGGCCTGCGGGCTGCGGGGGGAATATGGGATCGAACGGCTGAAGATCGTTCAGGATTTGGTGGCCTTTGAGCGACCGACGCCAAAGCGTCCGAAACCGTTGCAGATCGAAGTGCCGGATATCGAGGACGAAGAGCTTCGTCTGGCGCTGGAAAGTCTGGGTGGTCATCTGGGAGCGAAGCGCAAGCGAAGGTGACGGAAGTGTTTCACGTGAAACAAGTTGTTTCGTCATGGGAAAGCCACCTTCCCACGCGATCTGATAATGCCGATATGGGAAAATGATCGGGCTTTCCCACAGGAGACTTGCCATGACCTTTGCTCACAGCCCTGCTGCCGCGCTGATGCTGGCATTGCTGGCGTCCTCGATTTCCCTTCCCGCCTTTGCGCAGCATGGTGGCGGGGGCTGTCG
>CALFLO010000027.1 GCA_937880175.1 uncultured Gluconobacter sp. | reverse complement strand
GTCCATCAATGTCATGACGCTTGGCGGTCTGGCGCTGGCGGTTGGTATTCTCGTGGATGACGCGACCGTCATGATCGAGAACATCGACACCCATCTTGAAATGGGCAAGGGCCTTGAGGACGCCATCATCGATGCGGCCAACCAGATCGTGGTGGCGACCTTCGTTTCCACAACCTGCATCTGCATCGTGTGGCTGCCGCTGTTCGAGCTGGACGGCGTGGCGGGCTTCCTGTTCCGGCCGATGGCGATGGCCATCATGTTCGCCATGATCGCCTCCTTCATCCTGTCGCGGACGCTGGTTCCGACGATGGCGAAATATCTGCTGACGGATCATGTTCATACCGGTCTGCATGGTGAGGAGCATGAAGCGCTCCACATGGACCAGACGGTTGCGGGTGGCCCGCGCAAGGGCTTCCTCGGCCGCTTTCAGCAGGGATTCGAGCGGGGTTTCACCCGTTTCCGCGAAGGCTATAACCGTCTTCTGACCCGCTGCGTCGAGCGCCGCATTGCTTTCGTGGGTGTGTTCCTTGGCGTCTCGGTGCTTTCGCTCGGGCTGTATGCCACTGCGGGGCGCGACTTCTTCCCCGAGACGAAATCCGGCCTTCTGCAAATGCACATGCGTGCGCCTCTGGGCATGCGGATTGAGGTTGCGGGCCGGATTGCCGCACTCGTGGATGATCGTATCCACAAGATCCTGCCCGGCAAGGTCGAGGACATCATCAGCAACTGCGGCCTGCCGGAAGGTCCGCACAACCAGGCCTTCATTCCGACGCCCAGCATCGGAACGCAGGACTGCGACCTGACGATCACGCTCAAGGACGAGGCCTCGCCGGTCTGGGATTATCGGCGTCTGCTGCGCAGGGATCTCTCGGCGCAGTTCCCCGGTACGGTCTTTACGTTCCAGCCGGCTGATCTGACGGCGAAGATCCTGAACTTCGGGGCACCCTCTCCGATCGACATTCAGGTGTCGGGTCCGGATATCCGCCAGAACTATGCCTATGCACGTTCGATCCTCGGGCCGCTGCGGCATATTCCGGGGGCGGCGGATGTCGTGATCCAGCAGACCATGAAGACACCGACCCTCATGGTTAAGGGCAACCGGACGTTCAGTCAGGCGACCGGCCTGACCGAGGCCGATCTTGCCAATAACGAGCTGATGGCGCTGTCGGGGAGTTCCACGGTCGATCCGCAGTACTGGCTGGATCCGAGCGACAACGTGACCTTCCCGCTCAACGTCTATGTCTCACAGGATCAGCTCACCCATCTGACGGATCTGATGACGATCCCCGTGGACAAGGGCGATGGAGACCCGAGCGGAACCCAGACCCAGCTTCTCGGCGCCATCAGTGCGATCAAGGCGACGGGTACGCCGGGTGAGGTTTCGCACTACAACTCCATGCCGGACATCGACATCTATGTGTCGGCGGAAGGCACCGATCTGGGCTCTGTTCTCGATGGCGTACACAAGGTCCTGAACGACACGGCCAAGACCGTTCCGGCGTCTGCGCAGGTGGATGTCCGCGGTCAGGCCACGACCATGCACGGGGCTTACAACCAGCTCGTGCTTGGGCTCGCCGTCTCGGTGGTGCTGATCTATCTGCTGATCGTCGTGAACTTCCAGTCCTGGCTGGATCCGTTCATCATCATCACGGCCCTGCCCGGCGCTCTGGCCGGGATCGCCTGGGCGCTGTTCCTCACCCATACGCGCCTCTCCGTCCCTGCGCTGACGGGTGCGATCATGTGCATGGGAACCGCGACCGCGAACTCGATCCTTGTGGTCTCCTTTGCCCGCGAGCGGATCGAGGAACATGGCGACGCCCTCCGCGCTGCCGTGGAAGCCGGTTACGGGCGTATCCGTCCCGTCATCATGACTGCTCTGGCCATGGTGGTCGGCATGGTGCCGATGGCGATTTCCAACTCCACCAATGCTCCGCTTGGCAAGGCCGTGATCGGTGGGCTGATCGTCGCCACCATCTCGACCCTGCTGTTTGTCCCCTGCGTCTACGCAATCCTCCATAACCGTCCCGCGCGCCACAAGGAGACAGTCTGATGGCCTCCCTTTCCCGTAAGTTCATTCTTGGCGCGGGAGCCTGCGCCGTGGGCCTCTACGTCGCATTTCTCGTCGTCGATCGCGTCCATGCCGTCAGCACTCTGCGCGCCGAAACCAATGCCGGTGCCATTCCTGACGTGTCGGTCGTCTCGCCGCACCGCACGAGCCCCAAAGTGTCCCTGACGCTGCCCGGCAATATCGACGCCTGGTATCAGGCGCCGATCTATCCGCAGGTCTCGGGCTATGTGAAAATGTGGTACAAGGACTATGGCGCGCATGTGAAACAGGGCGATGTTCTGGCGGAAATCAACGCGCCGGCGCTCGATGCCGAATATGCGCAGGCCAAGGCCAGCCTTGCGTCCGTCATGGCGAAATACAACCTGGCGTCCGTCACGGCGAACCGCTGGCGGGCCATGGGCAAGTCCCAGTCTGTCTCCGGGCAGTCGGTTTCGGTGGCCAATGCGAATGAACAGTCCGCCAATGCCGAAGTACAGGCCGCGCAGCGCAATGTGGAGCATTTCGAGGCGCTCGAACGCTTCAAGCAGCTTGTGGCCCCGTTTGACGGGATCGTCACGGCGCGTTCGGTCAATGTTGGCGATTACGTCAATAATGGCGGTGGCGGCCTGAATGCGACCGGCAGCGCGTCCGAACTCTTTACCGTCGCGGATACGGACAAGCTGCGTCTGTTCGTTTCCGTGCCGGAAGTGTTCTCCTACGTCATGCAGGACGGCATGACCGCGCAGGTTACGGTGCCGCAATATGCGGGGCGGACGTTTACGGCGAAATATCTGACAACGTCCAAGGGCTATGACCCCAATACGCGCACGGCCATTGCGGAATTCGTCCTCGAAAATCCCGGCCATCTGCTGTGGCCCGGCACCTTTGCCTCCGTGGCCCTGACGGCGAAGAATACGGATGCCAATCTGTATGAAATCCCGAGCGGCAGTCTCGTTTTTGAAGAAAAAGGCATGCAGGTCGCGCTCGTGGATGCCACCAGCCATGTCCATTACGTCAATGTGCAGGTGGGGCGCATGGCGGACAGTTCGACGGAAATCCTGAGCGGTCTCAAGCCGACGGACCGCCTCATCAACAATCCGCCTGCCGACCTGCTGGAAGGCGATGTGGTGCATGTCGTGACCCCGGCGCGCGGCTATAATGAAAGCGGCTTCGCATCCGACACGGACTCCTCCGACAATGACGGGGACGAATGATGATCCCAGCCACTTTCCGACGCCTCGCACTCATGGGAGGATCAGCCCTTGCGCTGGCCAGCCTCTCGGCCTGCGATCTGGCCCCGGCCTATAAGGCACCGAACTTTGTCGTGCCCTCGAACTGGCAGGGGCAGGCGCCTTTCGCTGTCGCAACGCCAGCGGATACGGCGCTGCCTGCCAACTGGTGGAGCATGTTTCGCGACCCGCTGCTGAACGATCTCGAAGCGCGGGCCACGGCTGATAACGGTGATATTCAGGCGGCGGCCGAGCGCTTCATTCAGGCACGCTCGCTCGTTGTGGCGGCACGGTCCGAACTGCTGCCTCATGCCAGTCTGGATGCGGGGGCTTCGGACAACAAACAGTCCGCCGACCGTTTGTTCCGCAATGGCGCGACCCAGACCCAGACCAGCGAGGATTACGGTGGTCTCGTGTCGTGGGAGCCTGATTTCTGGTCGTCCATCCGCAACCGTGTGCGGGCGCAGAAGCAGTTCGCCCAGCAGCGCGCCGCCGATTTCGCCATGGCGCGCCTGAGCACGCAGGCCGAACTGGCGCGCGATTATATCCAGCTGCGGGGTTATGACGCGCAGGATGCGATCTACGAGCAGTCCATCGGGTATTACGAACGCGCCGTTCGCATCACGGAAAATCAGGTCCAGAATCAGGCAGCTCCGCGCCTCGATCTGGCGCGGGCGCAGGCGCAGCTTTACACCACGCAGGCCGCCCGTCTGGACATTCAGGCCGCTCGGCAGGTCATGGAACATGCGATCGCGGTGCTGACCAATACGTCGCCGTCGAGCTTTCATATTCCTGCCAGTCCGCAGTTCCATTTCATCCAGCCGACGATCCCGATGGACGTTCCCTCAACCCTGCTTCAGCGTCGCCCGGACATTGCCTCGTCCGAGCGTGAAATGGCGCAGGCCAACCGGGAGATCGGTATTGCGCGTGCGGCGTTCTATCCGCATATCGCGCTCAAGCTGAATGGCGGGTTTGAGGCCAACGGATTTGATCTGGCCAATCTTGCGAACTCGCTGTGGACGTATGGCGCGAGCTTCCACATGCCGCTGTTTGACGGGGGCCTGCGTCGTGCGGAGCTTCAGAGAACATGGTCAGCCTATCGCGAGACCCGCGACGAGTATCGCATGAAGATCCTCTCAGCGTTCCGCGAAGTGGAGGATGGCCTGTCCCTCACCGAGCGGCTGACAAAGGAAAATGCGGCGCTGGAACAGGCGGTGACGGCCAATCTCGCTACGCAGAGCATGACCATGACGCTCTATCAGGGCGGTGTTGGAACCTATCTTGAAGCCATCGTCAGTCAGGAAAACACGCTGGAAAGCCGCATCCATCAGGTTGAGGTTGCCACCCGGCTGTATCACGCGGATGTGGACCTGATCCGCAGCCTCGGCGGCGGCTGGAACGTGAAGGATCTGCCGACCATGGACCAGACCCTCTCGATCACCCCGCTGCAATACGACAACCTGCACCACCCCAAACCCGTGGGAGACGTCACGGCGTCCCAGCATCCGGAAGCGTTCGAAAACCTGACGGAGCCTGACTCGCAGTCTCACGACTGACTGCTATTTCGAGGACTGCCGCCATCTGGTGGTGGTCCTCACGGGCACCGACTGTTTCCTGCAAAACATTTGCACTAAGCCCGGATAACCGAGCCTCCTCCCTGACTCTGCCACTCTGAAAAGTCCACCCGATTCCGGAACGGTCCGGGAAGGGAATGGGAAATTGCGACGCCTGCGAGAATCTCATTGCGAATCCAGCATGAGTATGTTCAGTTGTCTGGACAACTGAACAGGTTGCAGGATTTTTGATGACCCCCCCTCCCTTGTACCGCCAGATGGCTGACCGTCTCAGAGAACAGATTTCGGTTAGCAGCCCGGGTGAGCGCCTCACCAGTGAACCCGTTCTGGCGGCCAGATGGGGTGTCAGCCGCTTTACGGTGTCCAAAGCCATCGAAGAGCTTGTGGCCGAAGGGCTGGTCGTGAGGAAACAGGGCAGCGGAACTTTCGTGGCCAGTGCGCCCCTGCGCAAGCAGCCCGGCCTGCTCACCAGCTTTACCGAGGCTGTCACGGCCGCGGGTCATGCCGCCTCCCACCAGCTTTTGTCGTTCGATATGTGGCCCGGTCGGGGCATGCCGCCATTCGAGATCGACGAGCCGTCGGTCATCATGGATCGTCTGCGTTATGTGGACGGTGTTCCGGTGGCGCGCCACAACTCTGTTGTTCCACTGACTGTCGTCAAACAGACGGGACTGACAGAGGAAATATCCCGGCGCTCCGACTTTTCATTCTATGGCTTTCTGGCGGAGAAAAACTCTCCTGTCGTGAGTGCCAAGGAGCGTCTGAACGCACGGCTGGCGACCGAGGATGAGAGAGACCTTCTCTCTCTCCCGGCTGGTGCCGTCGTGATCGTCATTTATCGACAGTCTTTTAATGAAGCCGGGCAGCTTCTGGACATGGTCGAGGCCATCTACGACGCACGTCGTTATTATTACGAAACAAATCTTCAGCGTAACAATGACCCTCAGAAAAAAGGTTCGTCTGATGCTGAAACCACGAACGATACGGGCTCTTCAGGTGGCCCTGGCCTTGACTTTGACAGGCAGCGCAGGCCTGCCACAAAACGCCGCCGCACATCCGGAAAATGAGCACAAAGCTGTTCTGATCATTGGTCAGGGCGGTCTGGGTGATCAGTCTTACAACGATCTGGGTCATCGCGGTTTTACGCAGGGACTTGCCAAGACCGGACTGACGGGGCGGGTGGTGGAGACGTCCTCGGTCGTGGCGGAAGGCGGCACCATCCTGCGTCAGGCGGCCTCTTCCGGAGCCGGTCTGGTGATTGACCTCGAATATTCCCATAGCGGCATTCTTCAGGACGTGGCCCGGGATTTTCCGGACTGCCATTTTGTCATTCTCAATCAGGTCGCGAGTGGCTCTAACGTCACTTCAGTGCTGTTCGAGGAACAGCAGGGATCTTTTCTGGCGGGCGTTCTGGCGGCAGGTGTCGTCAGACAGGCTCATCTCCCGGCACTGGAGCATCATCAGGAACTGGGCGTCATCGGAGGCACCCGCTCCGTTGGCATCGACAAGTTCATCGCGGGCTTCGTGCAGGGCGCCCATAGCGTCGATCCAGAACTTCCTGTCCGAATTTCCTATGCCAACACTTTCAGCGACCCAGCCAAGGGGTTGGAGATGGCCCATGTCATGTATGACGGAGGCGTCGGGATCATTTACGCCGTGGCCGGAACAACCGGAGTGGGCGTTATCCATGCTGCGGCACAAAGCGGCCTGTATGCCATCGGGGTGGATCAGGATGAAGACGGGCTTGCGCCCGGCCATGTCCTGACCAGCATGCTCAAACATACCGAAGTCGCGCTTGACCGCGTCGTCACCGATTACGCGCATGGCAGGCTGACAGATGGCTCCGTTGTGCATATGGGGCTGGGAGAAGACGGCGTCGGACTCACGGAGATGCGTTATACCCGCGCCCTCATCCCCGCCAGTGTTCTTCAGAGTGTCACCACGGCCCGTACAGATATCGTTTCGGGCCGTGTGCATGTCTGGAACGTCGTCACCCAGGGCTATCCGGATTTCATGCGATGACCGGCCTTTCGCAGCCCCGCATCACATTGCGCAACATCACACGCGTCTTCGGCTCACACCGGGCGAATGATGACATCTCGCTGGAGATCGAACGCGGAAGCATCCACGCCTTTCTCGGAGGCAACGGGGCAGGCAAGACAACACTCATGAAAATGCTTCAGGGGCTGGAGCAGCCTGACAGCGGCGAAATCCTGTTTGATGGTGCTTCAGTCTCGCTCGGTTCTCCGCAGGATGCATTCCGTCATGGCGTCGGAATGGTCCAGCAGGAATTCTCGATCATTCCGCAACTCACTCTCCTCGACAATCTGATCCTGGGTGCGGAACCGCGGGGACGCTGGGGGCAGATCGACCGTCAAAAAGCCCTGCATGACGCAGAACGTCTGGCAGTGCTGGCCGGCGTCTCGATCGACTGGTCCCTGCAGGCCGGGGATACACCGCTGCATGTCCGCCAGATCGTGGAAATCCTTCGCGGACTGTACCGGGGCAGCGATATCCTCATCCTTGATGAACCCAGCGCAGTCCTGCCGCGGGAGCAGGTCCAGAACCTGCTGTCGCTGATGTGCAGTCTGCGCGACAGGGGCCACACCCTTATTTTCATCAGTCACAAACTTGATGAAGTTCTCGCCGTGTCCGACCGCATAAGCATCCTGCGTGAAGGACGCCATGTCGCAACCCTTCCCCGCGAGGGCGCCACGCATGATCTCCTGATCCGGCACATGACGGGCGAAGCTCCACGTCCCGCGCCCCGTCCGTGCGAAAAAATCGGCAGTCCGGTGCTTGAAGTCGATGCCCTGTCCATTCGCGATCCTCGTGGCGTGATGCGGGTCAGGGATGCGTCCCTCAGGCTGTGCGAAGGGGAAATCCTGGGGATCGGGGGGCTGCCTGATGCAGGACAGATAGAGCTTCTCGAATGTCTTGCCGGACTGCGCCTCCAGGAGAGGGGTCGCATCCTCCTGAAAAACCAGCCGATCGAACGCAGCACGCCCCACACCAGACGCACCGTGGGGCTGGGCTATCTGAGTGCGGACCGGGCAACGGAGAGCCTGTGCCTTCAGGCATCCCTGCAGGACAACGCCATTGCCGGACGTCACAACGTGATGCCGTTCTCCCGCTGGCAGATGCTGCGGCCGGCATCCATCAGCGCGCATGTCCACGCCCTGCTCGACCGTTTTGGGGTGCGCAGGTCGGATGATCTTCTGGCGGCGGGGCATCTGTCTGGCGGTAATCAGCAGCGTCTGGCCATGGCCCGCGAGCTTGATGCCGGTCCCTGCGTCCTTCTCGTCGCGCAGCCGACCCGTGGTGTGGATCTGGCCGGTATCCACGTCATTCACAGCCTGCTTGTCAAATTCGCAGAAGAAGGAGGCGCAGTCATTCTGATTTCTGAAGAAGAAGCGGAACTACAGACGCTTTCCACGCGCCGCCTGACGCTGCACGACGGCATTCTCGTGCCCGAAGCGGAGCTTGCCGCATGACGGGGCGTCTTTCCTCCCATCTCGGCCCGATCGCGGGTGCCCTCCTCGCCGCGATGGTCGTCATCGGCCTGTGCGGTTTCAACCCGTTCGAAAGCCTGATCCTTATCTTCAGGTCTGCACTGGGCAGCCCGGCCGCAATCGCCCAGACATGCAGCAGCGCAGCCCCTCTGGTCCTGCTTGGTCTTGCAACCGGCATCTGCTTCCGCAGCGGCGTTTTCAATGTGGGACTGGAAGGATGCTTTGTCCTTGGCGGCCTCGCCGCCGCAGTCACTGCCGGACATTGCAGCACGCTCCCGGCCCCTCTTGCCATCCTGTTTCCGCTTCTCGCAGGGAGTGTCGCAGGTTCGCTCTGGATGCTGGTTCCCGCGTGGCTGGTGGTTTTCCGCAATCTCGATGATGTCGTTACCACACTCATGGTCAACTTCGTGGCCCTGGATCTGGCGGCATGGCTGGTCGAGCGCTTTTTCCTTGCGCCCGGCTCGGCCAATTCGGCCACGGCCATGATCCCGGCAGTGACCCATCTGCCGGATGTCGGCTTTCCCGGCCTCAACCTGTCTTTCATCATTTCCATCATCTGCGTTGCGTTTTACGCGGCATGGTGCAGCAGAGGAACGCTTGGATATGAAACCCGCATCGTCGGGTGGAACAGGCGTTTCGCGCGCGCAACCGGCTTCGGGGTCCGACGGATCCTTGTCTCCGCCATGCTGCTGAGCGGGGGAATTGGCGGTCTGGCAGGG
The DNA here is from genome assembly GCA_937880175.1 of uncultured Gluconobacter sp. Taxonomy (GTDB): domain Bacteria; phylum Pseudomonadota; class Alphaproteobacteria; order Acetobacterales; family Acetobacteraceae; genus Gluconobacter. The sequence continues at coordinate 19,766 of CALFLO010000027.1, read as the reverse complement.
GCGGTCCATGCTCTGGGAACAGTCCATCAGTATGTAACGGGCTTTTCTGCCGAATACGGTTTTCTGGGGCTGACCGTCGCCATCCTCGGGGATAACCGGGCTCCGGGTATCTTTCTTGCCTCCCTTCTGCTGGCCATGCTGGTCGTCTCCGGGATCGGCATCCAGCTCATCAGCGATGTTCCGGAAGAAGTGACACGTCTGATCGAGGCCTCGTTCATCATTTTCGCCTCGGTCCGCTTTACGGGCTTTGGCCGCCGCCTCCGCAACTGGCGAGAGGGGAACGCCCGATGAACGCGTTTCTTCAGGGCTGCCTGCTGCAGACGACGCCTCTCCTTCTGACCTCGCTGGGCGGAGCATTCTGCCGAACGGCCGGGCTCGTGAATGTCGGTCTGGATGCTTTCATCCTCGTCGGGGCGCTGGCCGCGGAAGTCACAGGAGCTGCAACGCATTCTGCGCTCCTCGGCACGGCCGCAGGGGCGCTGGCCGGAGCTTTGGGCTGCTTCCTGATGGGGAGCGTTATTACCGGACTGGGCGCGAACCCGATCGTCACAGGGCTGGGCTTCAACCTGTTCTCCCATGCCCTGTGCCGGCTTCTGGTCAAGACCGCCTTTGGCGTTTCGGGGCTTCTGCTGCTGGCATCATGTCCCAAGCTTCCGGCGGTTTCACTCCCGGTGCTCGGTTCCGTCGACATCCTGACGCTGCTGGCCTGGGCTCTGGTTCTGGTCATGACCTGGTTCCTCGACCGGACATGGCTTGGACTGCACCTGTCGGCAGCCGGGAGCGAGCCCGCTATGGCCCGGACCGTCGGGATTTCGGCGCCCCGGATGCTGCTGTTCTCGACCGTCGTGGCCGGGGCGCTCTGCGGTCTGGCGGGCGCGGATCTGAGCCTTGGGATCGTCGGGGCCTTCAGCGACGATATCTCGTCCGGCCGGGGTTATGTGGCGCTTGCCGCGTTTTACATCGGACGGAACCGCCCCCTTCCGACCGCACTGACATGCCTTTTCCTGACTGCCCTCGAAGAGCTGGCGACCCGTGCCCAGGTCCTGAACATTCCGGTCTCTCTGGCGCAGGCATTTCCCTACATTTCTGTGCTTGTCCTGATGCTTCTGCAGACCCTCCGGACCAGACACAGACACGGAGGTACCCTGTCGTGACATCCCGTCCTGTAACCGCCCTCCTTCTGGTGGACGTCATCAATTCGTTCTTTCGCCCCGGCGATCCGAACTACTACCCGAAGGCCGATCAGGTCCTTGAACCGATCCGCCAGCTTCTCGACAAGGCCCGCGCATGCGGCACGCTTGTCGTTCACACGGCGGAGCGTCATCGGGAAGGCATTTACGATTTCGAATGGGCCAAGCTTCCGGTTCATCACATCGAGGGTGACGACACCATCGACTTCGTGGAGGGTTTCGGTCCCCTCCCCAGTGAGCCGGTCGTCTACAAACGCCGTTACAGCGCATTCTATGCCACGGACATGGCCCTTATGTTGCGGGAGCAGAATGTTTCCCGTCTGGTCATCGTGGGCGTCAAGACCAACTGCTGCATCCGCGCTACGGTTCAGGATGCGTTTGCGGGTGGTTTTGAACCCGTTGTCGTCCGGGAAGCGACCAATTCCAACAGACCCCATCTGGAAGAGGCGTCCCTTGAGGATATCTGGCGCTATTTCGGTCAGGTCGTGCCGCTGTCAGAGGGGCTGGAGCTCCTGGCATGAAAAACGTTGTCATTCTCGGTTATGCGAGCCTCGATCACGTTATCGCCCTGGACGGACCGGCAGTGCCCGGCCAGACGACGCGGATCACGGAGCGCCGGAAAGACGCGTGGAACAGGATGGGCGGCGCACCATGGTTCATCGCCCGGATCCTTGAACAGGCTGGCGGCTGCCAGACGGTGCCGGTCACCTGGATCGGGGATGATCTCAGCGGAGAATATTATCTCTCCGCCATGAAAGAGAGCGGAGCGTCCACAGCGGGCATCCGGGTTATTCCCGGAGGGCGCACGCCTGTCACGCTGATGATCTACGAGCCTTCGGGCGAGGCCATCTGCCTTTACGATCCCCTCCCCGCGGACGGAGACACGCGCCCTTCGCTGGAGGCCGGACACCGGGACCTGATTGCGCAGGCCGACTGGCTCGTTCTTACGATTGCACCCGCGGATGCCACGCTCGCGGCTCTGGAAAACTGCCGGAGCGATGCGAAGGTTGCGTGGGTCGCCAAAAAGGACGCGCACGCCCTGCCTCCCCATCTTCTGGAGCGGATCGTGCAGCGCGCCGACATCATTTTCTGCAGCGAAACCGAAGGAAGCACCATTCGCGACGCGCTGGCCCGTGCGCAGGCAAAACCGGATCTGATCCTGGTCGAAACCTATGGCCGGCGCGGTTCCTCCCTGGAGATCCGGGGCGAACGAACACTGCTGCAGCCCCCTGCGACCCTGCCCGTGCTTGACCCGTGCGGAGCCGGGGACACCCTCGCTGCGGGAACGCTTTCCTGCCTCATCCGCGACGCCGGATCACCGGAAACCGCGCTGAGACAGGGCATGCAGGATGCCTATCACCTTCTCAGCCAAAGACAGAATAGCGAGGAAAAGGAATAGATGACGAAAACACCGGAAGAAAAACGCGCCTGGTATATCGGGGCGAAGGAAAGTCAGGTGGCTGATGTCGCCATCCTGATCGGGGATCCCGGGCGGATCGACCGAATTGCGCTGCATCTGGACGATGTCGAACGTATCCCGGTCAACCGTGGTCTTCAGACCATCACCGGCACGCGCAACGGTTGCCGTATTACCGCCAGCGCATTCGGAATGGGCGCCCCGATCGCCGTTGTCGTTATGGAAGAGCTGCGGGCGCTCGGTGTGCGCTCCTTCCTGAGGATCGGCACGGCGATGGCGGCAGGTGGGCGGTCTCTGGGGGATTTCGTTCTCGCGGACTCTGCGCTGCGGCGGGAAGGAACGTCGGACAGCTATGCGCCCCCCGGTTACCCGGCTGTCTCCGATCCGGAGCTGAACGCGATCATCCTGAAGCACCTGGCCCAGCAGGAACGCCCGTACGGAACCGGCATGTTCGCCAGTTACGACGGTTTCTATTCCCAGATGTTTGATCTTCCCGGCTCGCGGGGCGGCGTACGTGACGCGCTTCTGAGCGACATCGAGAAGTTCGGGCTGATTGGCGCGGATATGGAGACATCCGCCCTGCTGGTCGCGGGTCGCATGCTGGGTGCACGTACCTCAAGCCTGTGTGTCGCAACGGTCGATCCCATAACCCAGAAGAAACTCGACACCGAAGACATGGCTGCCGCCGAGAAAGACCTTTTCGAGATCGCAATAGAATCCCTCTGTTCTTCCACTTTACAGGAAACACGATAATGGCCGACATCGTTGAACAGTACTTCGATCTGCTGATCGCCCGCCTCGGGCATGTCCGCGACACACAGAACACCGCCATTCATGAGGCTGCAAAACTCTGCGCGGACAGTATTGCAGCAGACAAGCTCGTCTTCACGTTCGGAACGGGTCACGGTGCCCTGCCGGCGATCGAGACGTTTCCCAGAACGGGTACGATCTCAGGTTTCCGCCCGATCGTTGAAAGCAGCATGATTTCCTTCCATCGGGTTCTGGGGGACCAGGGTGCCCGGCAGTATCGCTTCATCCATGCCGTGGAAGGTTACGGCAAGGCCATCCTGGATGCGCACCATCTCGATCCGGCCGATACGCTCGTCCTGTTTTCCCATTCCGGCATCAATGCCGTCATCCTCGATATAGCTCTGGAAGCCAAGGCAAAGGGGATGAAGGTGATCGGCGTGACGTCCCTTCCCCATTCTTCCAACACGAAGTCCCGCCACTCCAGCGGCCAGCGTTTGTTTGAAGTGGCGGATGTCGTGATCGATACGGGTGTGCCGAAATCCGACGCTTCCCTCAGGATTGATGGCCTGAAGGCGCCGGTGGGGGCGAGTTCGACGAGCATCACCATCGCCATCGCCCATGCACTCGTCTCCGCGACCGCAGAGGAGCTGGTGTCTCGCGGGGTCGAGCCGTTCGTGATGATCAATCCGAACACCGAACACAAGGAAGAGGCCACCCGCCAGAACGACCGAAATTACGCCGAACTGTGGAGACGCCTGCGGGCACGAAGCTGACTGTCGCACTCCTGATCGGAAGAAAACCATGAAACGAGAGCTTTTCATTGATGGCAGGTGGGTCGCCCCCCTTGAAGGCGGCTACCGCAACGTCATCGACCCCGCGACAAACGAAATCACCGGCGCAACCGCCATCGCGACCATGCCCGACCTGGAAAAGGCCGTGCAGGCAGCCCACAAAGCCTTTCCGGTCTGGGCCGGGATGATGCCGGACAGCCGGGCCGTCATTCTGCATCGCGCCGCCAGCCTGATCGACGAGCGCGTCGATCACATCGCGGCTCTGCTCACCCGGGAGCAGGGAAAGCCTTTGCCGGATTCCAGAAAGGAGATCCTGTTCGGGGCCGAGGTCCTTCGGTACTACGCCGAAGAAGGGCGCCGGATGGGTGGCACGCTGCGCCCCTCGATCCGCCCCGATATCCGCTGCATCGTGACAGGTGCTCCGGTTGGCGTCGTCGCTGCGATTGTACCCTGGAATTATCCGGTCGATCTGTATGCGTGGAAAATCGCGCCCGCACTTGCGGCCGGCTGCACCATGGTCGTCAAGCCACCGCCGGAAACGCCGCTGGCAATCGCAGCAGTGCTTGAGTGTCTGGTGGATGCTGGCCTTCCCCCCGGTGTGCTGAACGATATTCCCGGTGACGGACCAACCATCGGGGCGGCGCTGGCTGCACACCCCCGGATCTCCCTGATCTCCGCCACGGCGTCCGTGCCCGCAGGTCAGGCAATCATGCGGGCGGCAGCGGGCAATCTCAAACGCGTGGCGCTGGAACTGGGCGGCCAATGCCCCTTCATTGTGCTGGACGACGCGAACATCGAGGAAGCCGCCGCCGCAGCCGCACGGCGCAGTTTCTCCAACATGGGGCAGATCTGCATTGCCGTGAACCGTATCTTTGTCTCGCACAAGGTCCACGATCGCTTCATGGAAGCCCTTGTCAGCATTACCAGCGGCATCGCTCCACGACCCGGGATGGAGAGTGGTGCGGTATATGGTCCCGCGATGAACGACAGTGTGCGTGTGCGGACGCAGAAACATGTCGATGATGCCGTATATCTCGGCGCGCGCCTGCTGTGCGGTGGCCATAACCTGACGGGTTCGGAATACGGCAATGGTTTCTTTTACAGCCCCGCTGTCCTTGATGACGTCCCGGTTGATGCGCTGGCCATGACACAGGAAAGTTTCGGTCCCGTTGCTGCCGTCAGGTCTTTCGAAACTGACGCAGAGGCGCTGAGGCTGGCCAATATGCTGCCGTTCGGTCTGGCGGCGTATGTGTACGGGCAGGATCTGGATCGTGCCTGGGCTCTGGCGGACCAGATCGAAGCCGGAGGCATTGGCATCAACGTGAACGATGTCAGTGAGCTTCAGGCACCGTTCGGTGGCTGGAAAATGAGTGGGTTCGGGCGGGAACTGGGCGTCGAAGGCCTGGAAACCTACCGCGAAAGCCGTCACGTCCGGATGAAGGTCCGGCCGCGTACCACCTTCTAGTACCAAGGGAAGAAATTCCCTTTAACTCCTTGTATTTGTTCCGGTTACGTAATGTTTTTCCTTCGAGGAGATCCGAAAATGCGTCCTACCATCCTGTTCTTTCTTCCAGTCTGTGCCCTGATCCCTCTGACTGCGGCTGAGGCAAAGCCCCAGTTGAACGGCAAGACGGTGCAGAATACGCCCCATGCCACCAAGGCATCCCCAAGCCTCCTTCCTCACAGCCGCCCGGCGAAGGCGCAGGCCCTCGCCAAAACCGCGCCCGAGCAGATCACTGTGACGGCGGATAGCACGGCTGCTACGAACGGAGTGACGGGGCCGGGGCTGGGCGCGGGGCTGATCCGGCGTGAAACCGAAGCGAGATCGGTCAGCACCGTCTCATCGGACTTCATCCAGAAACAGTCTCCCGGGACAAGTGCCGTGCAGCTCGTGAAAATGCTGCCTGGCGTCAATATCGGCGGGTCGGATCCGATAGGTCTTTCCGATCAGTCAACGATTTCGATCCGTGGCCTCGGGCAGGATGAAATCGGATATGTCATGGAAGGCATCCCACTTAACGATAGCGGCATCTATATTCAGGACGCCTCGGAATGGGCTGATTCCGAGAATATCAAGTCAATCTCGATCGCTCAGGGTTCCGCTGGACTGACGGATCCGGTCTATACGTCAGCGGGGGGTGTCATGACCGTAGGCATCCGTGATCCATCCAAAAAATTCGGCGTTTTCGCAGATGGCGCATACGGAACCTTTACGACGAACCGCGATTTCATCCGCGTGGATACGGGTGAGATCGCCAATAGCGGCGTTGCAGCATTCGTATCGTTTTCCGGTGCGTCCAGCCAGAACTCTCATGGACCGGGCTGGAATCACCGTCGTCACGTCGATTTCAAGATAAAGAAAGAATGGGGCGATAACAGCGTATCCCTGTTTGGCTCCTATAACAGCCGCGATGTTGCGTATTACATGGAGCCTTCGCTCGCCCAGTGGAACAAGCTTGGATATTCGGCGAATTACGCAGGGACCTTCCACAGTGGACAGACAAATTACTGGAAGTCGTTCATTGGAGGCTGGAATGACGTCATGATCAGCGCGCCCTCGCATTTCAGCCTGACCAAAAATCTGACCCTGAGCGTCACGCCTTATTACTACTGGGGAAGTGGCTACTACCCGGGCGGAACGATGATCAACCAGTCCGGAAACTACATCGGGACGCAATATCATCCGGAAAGCCTGAACCTTGCGGGGGCCGACAGTAATGGTCAGGTCAACGGCCTCGCGCAGTATCTGGAGCAGGAATACACGGGCGGCATAAACAGTACGCTGCAATACAAGGTCGGGCGCCACAAACTCACGCTCGGATACTGGTATAATTACCAGACCAACGCTGTGCAGCAGCCATTCGCAACCCTGAACTCGGTTGGTGAAGCTGCAAGCCATACCGGGGGATACAGCATCCGTTATCCGAACGGGCAGCTTCTTCTGGCTGGCGACAACTACACGCGCACCCAGATAAACGGTATCTATATCGGCGACAGTTTTTCACTGCTGAACAAGAAGCTGACAATCAACGCGGGCTTCAAGGAAATGATGGTTTCGCGCACGGGCAACAACTATCTGCCCGGGCCGCAGGGGCATGTCGGACAGAACATGTCCGAACCTCTTCCGCAGTTTTCCATGAGCTACAAGCCAAACGAATACAATCAGATCTTCATTTCCGCGAGCGGCAACTTCCGTCCTCCCGCCACAAGCAATCTGTATAACAGCTACAGCATTGCAACAGGCGCCATCACCAGCCTGTCGAACACCAATCTCAAGGACGAGTATTCCATTCAGGAAGAAATCGGATACCGGTATCAGAAGGACATCATCGCCTCGATCACGTTCTTCAACTACAATTTTACAAACAGACAGATTTCAACGGTTCTGAACGAGAACGGAAGCCTCGTGAGTTCCTACATGAACGCAGGCGGTCAGACTTCCCGCGGATTTGACGCGGAAATCGGGACACGCCCCTATTATCACGTCAGCCCCTATGCATCCCTGGAATATCTGAATGCCAAGACCGACAACAACATCGCGTCAGGTACCGATTACCTGAAGACGGCGGGAAAGAACGCAGTCCGCAGCCCCCACTGGCAGGTGGCGGCCGGGTTCTCTTATGATGATGGAATGTTCTTTGCCAATGGCGGCATGAAGTTTGTTTCCAGCCAGTATTCAACCTTCATGAATGATGAGAAAATGCCGTCCTACGTTACGGGCGATATTGCACTTGGCGTGAGGCTCAAAAAGGTCTGGATTGCGAAGGCTCCGGAATTCCGGCTTAATTTCATCAATGTCGGAAATACGAAATACCTTTCCGGCGTAGCGTATCCGGGCCTGAACGCGAAATCTTCCCGGGGTGTGTTCGGATCCACAATCGCAGGCTCCTCCCCGTCCTATTTCGTGGGCTCCGGTTTCGCTATGATGGGTTCGGTTCAGACGTCTTTCTGAGTTCCTGCTGCTCGCTGAGAGGCGCTCTCGGTCGGCTTGATAGAGCGCTGGATCACGGGGTCTTCAATAGCCCCGGATCCAGCGCTTCTGGTTTTATATATCGGTTTTGAAATGGGTTGGAAAAATCAGGGAAGTACCGTGCAGGGCGTGCTGTCCGATGACGCGGCGGGCCAAAACTTCCGGGTCGTGCGATGAGAGGGTGCGGACGTCACGCCAGTACTGGTCGAAATCGGCGCTCCATGCGGTTCCCCTGCCCCCGGCGAGTTCAAAAATGCGCGGTGTGATTTCAAGGGCCGTCCGGGAGGCGAATGTCCGCAGTGACAGGGTTTCGAGGGCGATTTTGCCGCGTTCCTCGTCTGTCAGTTCTGCACGGCGGCTCCAGGCGGACTGCACGGTTTCGATTACCCTTTCAAAATAGGCCTGCGCTGCCTGGGCCTGCACCCAGTACTGGCCGAACTCCGCCTGAATGAATGGGTCATCCGCGGAGACGGATGCTCCGCCAAAGGTGCCCTGCCGTCGGCTTTGCAGTGTGTAGTCCCGGATGCGTTCGAGGGCGCCCAGTGTGCGTCCGATGAAGACGGCGGAATAGAAAATGGCGCCAAAGCTGGCCCAGAGCGGGAGCGGTCCGGTCTGCCTGGGGCCATGCGACCAGTGCAGGACGTCCTGTGGGAGGATCCTGACATTATCGAATTCAATCGTGCTGGAATCTGCCCCGCGCAGGCCGATCGGGTCCCAGTCGTCGTGGAATGTCAGGCCTTCCCGGTTGGTCGGGATGGCCGCGTAGAGATAGCGGTCGCGATCGGGGTGGATGGCCAGAACGGTCGTGATTTCGGCCAGCGGGGCGCCGGTGTTCCATTTTTTCGTGCCGCTGATGGTGAAGCCGCCATCGGGGTGATGCCGGGCCACGAAATCCTTGTTCACATACTGCGTGACGTTTCCCCACAGCCAGCGGGCCTGTGTGGAGCGTCTGACGAAAGTGGCATTCTGGCCGGTGTAATCGGTGAGGAGCGGCACGAGCGAATTGTAGAAGTGAAAGCCAAGAAGGGCGGCCGTTGAGCCATCGACTTTGGCGATTTCCAGAACGCTGTTGGCGGCGTCGCGCAGGGTGCCCCCTCCGCCACCCAGTTCGGTGGGATAGAGCAGGCTGACGAGGCCGCTTTCACGCAGGCGGCGGATCTGATCGACGGGTGGCGTGCGGTCGTGATCGCGCTCTACGGCGCCGGTCTGGAACTCCCTGGCGAGGTCGCGTGCGCGCGCCACCCAGTCCTGCGGGTAGGGTTCGGCCGTGCCGGGGCGTGTTGCGGCAATCTGCGCGTTTCGGGCGGCGCTGTCGGAGGATGGGGACGCGGGGGGCTGGATATTGAATGTGTTCATGAGTGTGGACCCTCAGAAGAGTGACATCAGGAGGTGCGGGTGCGGAAGGCGTGGAGGCTCAGCCCGATCCAGAACACGGCCGCGAGTGCATAGAAGGCCGGTCCGACGAGGATGGCTGTAGCGAGGCCGAAACGGTCTGACAGCAGGCCGAGGAGCCAGGGCGCGAACAGGCCCGAGACGCCGCCTGCGACCATTGCGCCGAAGGATCCGGAAATGGTGCGGAGCGAGACCGGAACCGTCTCGATCAGCAGGGTTGTCAGGCTTCCCGCCGTGGCCCCGAAGGTGACGATCGCCAGCAGGCTGAAGACCTCGCAGACGGGCAGGCTGGCGGTCGTGAAGGCGACGAGAAACAGGCCTGCCGCCAGCAGGGCGCTTGCTGCAAGGGAGGCGGAAATGCCCCAGACTTTCCCGGCGAGGAAGCGTCCCGTCAGCCAGCCGCCAATCGGACCGGCCGGGAGCGTGACGAGCAGGACGAAAAAGGCGAAGCGCGTTGCATGCAGGTTATCCAGACCGTGTGCGCGATGCAGGAAGGCTGGCAGCCACATCTGTGCGGTCATCATGCCGGAGAGAAACAGGCACAGCGCCAGAAGATGCGTCACATAGGGTGAGATCTTCAGCACGGAGAGCTGCTGCTTCCAGCCTGCCGGGGCTGTGTGGGTGCTGACATGACCGTCGGCGTGGCCGGGAGTGGGTTCTGCAACCCAGAGCAGCAGCAGCGCGAGGGCGAGGCCGGGCAGTCCGGTCAGGAGAAAGGCGCGGTGCCAGTCGGCATGGGCTGCGATCCAGCCGCCGATGCCGAACGCCAGGGCCGAGCCGAGCTTGTTGCGCAGCATGAACAGCGAAAAAACGAAATTGCGCTGCCGCTGGTCGTACAGGTCCGCCAGCCATCCGGGGGCGATTCCCTGATAGGCGGCGATGCCGAAATTGGTGAGCGTCCGCCACAGGACCAGCGTGGCCAGACCCGAGGCAAAGGCGCTTCCCGCGGAGGCGAGGCTCCACAGGATGATGGAACCGATCAGGACGCTCTTGCGACTGAAGCGCGCGGCAAGAACGGCGAAAAGCGGTGCGCCGACGACCCCGGCGATAGTCGAGACGGAGGCGACACTGCCGAAGGCCGCATCAGACAGGTGAAGATCTTCCTTGATGGGCGTCAGCAGCCCGGCGAGGATCATGCCGTCCATGGCGCAGGTGGTGCCTGTCGCAAGCAGCAGGACGAGCGCCCAGCCACGCGATGCGCGAACGCGCTCCCGGATCGTAGACATGGCGGCTCCAGTCTCGGCGGAGAGGGGCAGTGAGGCATCGGACATGGAGTCAGACCTCCGCGTTCCGGGCCTGTCTCTGGCGATGCAGGACCGTGGCGTCGGCGAGGATGGAGTAATCGATCCAGCTTTCGAGATCGAAATCATGTTCGATGAGGCGATGGCGCAGCAGGAACTCTTTCTGGGTGGCGAGGGATGCGACGTAATCGTCGTTCAGGTCGAGGCGCACGCCCTGGGGGATGTTTTCGTAAACGGCGGCCAGTGTTTCGGGCGCCTGACCGAGATCGCCCGCCAGCGTCCTCAGGGCGTCCAGCGGAGCCCTTACAGCCCGCTCCGAGGCCTCGATCAGGCGTTCGACGATCCGGACGACCAGATCGCGCCGTTCGTCGAGGAGGGGCTGGCTGACGACCAGACCGCGCAGGACGGAGGGATGCACGCGCTGGGTGCGCTCAGGCGCGAGGCGTGTGTCGTAAACGACGTTGAGCAGCGGGTAAAAACCGCCATCGGGGGGGATGGACGCGGCGACGGCATCAACTTCCCCGGCCTCAAGCGCTTCCAGCCCCTTTTGAAACAGCGACAGGAGGAAGCCGCCTTTCGCGGCTCCGGGACGGAAGCGTGGGAGATAGACCGGCTCCACATCGTTCAGGGACAGGCCGACCGATTGCAGGGCGGTCTGATAGATTTTGAGCTGCTGTGCGACCATGAGATCGAACGGGCTGTCGGGGTTGTGAAAAACCGCGACGCGGCGGCCTTTCAGGTCTGACGGGCTGGCGATACCCGCGCCATGCAGGGCCAGAACCGGATAGCGCCCTTCGAGAAAGGCCAGCCCGACGACCTTGCAGGCCACGCCCAGACTGCGCTTCCACAAGGCCGGGGCGTGACCGGCATTGCGTAGCCACAGCCGATCCGCTGGCGCATAGTCCAGCTTGGGCGAGAAGCCGACAGAGCTGAATTCGAAATCCACGTCCGCGTCGTTGCGGAACTCTTCTTCCAGCAGGCCCTGCGCCTGTGCGAGGGCTGTGACGGTCGGGACGGAAGGGCAGCGGGTATAGTGAATGACAGGGCGCGTCATGATGCTGTTTTCCTGAGTGGCGCCAGATGTGCGGGGAAGGCATCGTGGCGGGAGAGAAGCGACAGGGCATTTGAGGACAGGACGGCGTGCCGGCTGTCGGGGTCGGTGGCGGTTGCCGCGCGGACGCGGTCGAGCGTGGGGCGGACATCGGGCAGCGGGGCGTAATCCGAGCCGAACACGATGCGCTCCGACCCCAGCACGCGGATGGCTGCCGCGACGGCGGCACTGCCGCTGCCCGCAGCCCCCGTATCGAGCCAGATCTGGCGGAAATGGCGGCGCAGGGGACCGGCCTGGATGCGGGGGGAGACCTCGGCCTGTTCGGCGGCCAGAGCCCCGAGGCCGCTACCGCCGAGCATGGCGATCTGAAGCGTGACATCGGGGAACGGGTCGAGGAAATCGGTGAAGGCCAGCGTCGCCACGGCGGAGGCGAAATGAAAGCCGTTGTCGATGACCCAGCGGAGAGCCTCGTTATCCCCATGGAGGATATCGGGCGGCTGTCCCGTGATGACGGGGTTGGCGAAACCCGTATGCAGATAGATATGGCTGCGATGGGCCTGCGCCACCTCGAAGATCGGCCGGAACTGCTCGGCGGAGGCCCGGGAAAAGAAGCCGTTGACCGGCAGGACGCCGCCGATCAGGCCCAGCTTTTCATGCGCGCGCGCCAGTTCGCGCCGGGACCAGTCGAGGTCGCTTGTGCTGAGGGCCGCAACCGCGCTGAAGCGGTCGGGGTTCTGACGCACCAGAGCGGAAGTTTCGTTGTTCCAGCCGGTCCAGAGATCCAGCGTATCCGATGCCCCAAGCGCGGCATCGACGCCGAGGGTCGTGGGCCAGGAAATGAGCTGATGCGCGATCCCGGCACTGTCCAGATGGTCGAGGCGGGCGTTGATATCCGTCCATTGCGGGCCGAGCGGGAATGGCACGCCGGTTCCCGCGCCCGCGCCTTTGCGCCAGATGGCCAGATCGTCGCCCAGTCGGCCGATGCGGGGGGCTTCGGACCTTCGGCCGAGGATGTCGAGGGTGGAGGGCGCGAACCAGTGCGCGTGCAGGTCAATGACAGGGAATGAAAGGCTCATGACTGTGTCCTCTGGCTCAGAAGAAATCGACGCGGGCGGAGAGGAGGAACATGCGCGGCGCGCTGTACTGGTAGGTGAAGGTCTGGCTCGTGGCGGAGTACGGCAGGACCTGCACGAGGTAGCGGTTGCCCGTGATGTTCGTGACGATGCCGCTCAGTTCCCAGCGGCTGTTTCCGGGGCGGAAGGACGCGTGCACGTCACCGAGCCAGACGGGAGACTGTTGCAGGGCCGAGGCTTTCTCGTTTGAGACGAGGTAGAAGTAATGCCCGGTATAGTTCCAGTGCGTGCCGACCGAGCCGTCTCCGATCCGGGTTCTGAAGTGGTAATCAACGGAGATATTGGCGGTCTGGTGCGGGGCGCGGGCGAATTCGTTGCCTGTGAGGTCCGTGGCACCGGTGGCGCTTGCGGGGGCCGTGAAATCCGTGAATTTCGTGCGCAGGATGCCGACATTTCCCGAGACGGTCAGATCATCCAGCGGGCGGGCCTGAAATGCGACTTCGCCACCATAGGAGATGCCGGATGCGGCGTTGGTCAGGGAAATAATGGTGGATTTCGTGGCGGCGTCCGTCGCGGTCCAGGAGACCTGGATATTGTCGTATTTGGAGTAAAATCCATCTGCGCTCAGGGTCAGACGTTTGTCGAACCAGCTTCCCTTGTAGCCGCCCTCATAGGACGACAGGGTTTCCGGATTGACGGGGGCGGCTTTCTGCAGCGGTGTTCCGCCGCGATTGACGGGGTTGGGCGTGACCTGCGTGTTGAACAGTCCGGAGCGGTAACCATCGGCAATGCGGACATAAACCATCTGGTTCTTGTCCAGCAGGATCTGCGGTTCGACCTCGTAGCTGACGTTCGACCAGCTTCTTCCGCCATGATAGCTGTCGATCCCGACGAGCGGCGAGGTCACGTTTCCAGCACTCCACCAGTTTGCTGGATTGGCCGAAAAGGAGACGGGCGACTGGGCCTGTCTGCTTTCGAGATCGAGATGCAGATAGTCATGCGTCCAGCGGACGCCGCCTGTGATCTGGAACCATTTGGTGACGTGGATGGTCGTGTTGCCGAACAGCGCGAAGCTGTCCGTAGTCTGGGTGTAGTTCGTGGCCGCGAAACCGGGCTGGCCGATGATGGCCGGGGTCGTGACAGCGCCGGGGGGGAGTGTGGTGGTGGCGTAGCTGTCATTCAGGTTTTCGTGGAAATAATAGGCCCCTGCGATCCACGAAATGCGCTTGTGCGCGTCCGATGCCAGCCGGAACTCCTGACTGACCTGCGTGGGGTGCAGTTTGTCGTAGGCGCGGCTGAACTCCTGCGGCGTATAATCCCCGTCTCCGGACTGGCGGCGCTGGGCGTTCTCGAAAGCCGTAATGGACGTGAAGGCCAGCCCTGCTCCGGGGTGCCATGTGGTGTGCAGGGAGACGCCTTCCGAAACGAGCGCCTGTCGGCCGTTGACGTTGGTGTTCGTCAGATCGCGGCTGCCGGTTTTCAGCGGAGAATAGACCGAGGTTCCCGATGCGCTGTAATAGGGGACATTCGTGCCCTGCATGTCGCGCACATGAAGGTTGAGCAGAAACTCCAGCCGGTCGCTGGGGCGCCAGAGGGTCTGGAACCGGGTGGCGAAATCGCCGAAATTCCCGACACGCTTGTTGCTTTGCAGGTTCCGCGCCCAGCCGTCGGAATCCTCGTAACGGACGGAAAGACGGGTGGCGAGCGTTTTGCTGATGATGGGGGTGTTGAGGACGAGTTCGCCGCGTTTCTGGCCGTAATTGCCGAAATCGACCTGTGCATGACCGTCATTGCGGAAGGTCGGACGCAGGGAGGTGAACTGGATGGCCCCGGCGGTGGCGTTCTTTCCCCACAGTGTTCCCTGAGGACCGTTGAGGACCGCCACCTGCGCCTGATCGAAGAGCGGGAAGCCCTGAAGCGCCAGACTGTTGAGATAGACATCATCGGCATAGAGCGCGACGGCGCCCACCGCGTTGTTTGCGACGTTTCCGTTGCCGACGCCGCGGATATAGTAGCGCGGGCGCAGGCGACCGTCGAAATTATAGCCCAGCGCGTTGGGGGCGAAAGCCGCGATGTCGGCGGCGCTGTCCAGATGCTGGCGCGCGATGGTCTCGGCGCTGATGGCGGTGATGGTGGCAGGGACTTTCTGGATATCCTGCGCGCGCCGGTTGGCCGTGACGATGACGGTTTCAACGCCGGACGGGCGGTTTGCAGGCGTTGCTTTTCCGGCCACGGCATGGCGGGGCGGCTTTTTCCGGTCGGGGACGTCCTGGGCGTGTCCTACGGCGGCGGAGAAACCCAGCGCCACGGTCACGAAGACAAGCGTCTGACCGCCGGGAGCCGTACCCATGGCTGCCCTGCCCCGGCAGACACAGCCCGGCGCGCCCGGAAACAGACGGTGCACGGTACGAAGCGCTGCTGAACGGACAAAACCAACCACGACGTGAGCTTTCCTGCTGAATGACACCACGAAGTGATAGAGTGAGAATCTTATTTAACGATAGATACGGATAGTATAATTTCAATGGGTACGGTTAATACTATTTGTTTTAGTTTTTAGTGACGGAGAAAAGCCTGTGGTGATGTTCCTGCCGTTTCTCGACCGGCAGTCTGGCGAAAGCCTTCAGAAGCAGATCGTGCGGCAAATGGCCGCCGCGATCAGCAGCGGGACCCTGCGGCCGGGAGAATCCCTCGCGGGGATCCGGGAATGCGCCACGAACTGGGGCGTTTCGCGCAATACCGTCATGCTTGCGCTCGAACATCTGGAGGCTGAGGGCTATGTGCAAAAGCGGCCGTCACGCGGCACTTACGTCCATCAGACGCCGCCTCACCCGTCTGAAGCTGCGGCCCAGACGGTCGCTCTGGCCGAGCCGGACGATATTACGGGCGCGGACACTGTTGGCTCGCGCCCTGAGCGGACATTCGCGGACCAGAACCACAATTATTTTTCGTCAATTGATGTGCCGGGGCGGGTCAATCTGGGTTTCGGGAGTGACCAGCCGGTCTATCGCTCCCTGGAATGGAAACGCACCATCCAGAAGCTGTTCCAGTATGAAAACTGGAAGAGCGGGGGCCAGTTCCAGTCCAATGCGGGGCTGCCTTTCCTGCGCAATACGCTCGCTCGGTGGCTGACGGCGCGCCATGGGACGGCTGTGGATGAGCGGCAGGTCATTATCATTTCCGGCCTTCAGCAGGCGCATTCGCTGATCGCGCAGTCGCTGCTGAGCCCCGGCATGAAAGTGGCGCTGGAGGCACCGTGCTATATCGGCAAGAGGCTGCTGTACGAAAAAATGGGCATGGGGATCGTGAACCTGCCCGTGAATGGCAAGGGCGTAGGCATTGCGGGGATGGAACTGGCGGATGTCCAGCTCGTCTGCGTCAATCCGGGCTGTCAGGTTCCCACGAATGCCACGCTGTCCCTTCCCCGTCGTCGCCAGCTTCTGGCTCTGGCGGCGCGGAACCGGACACCGGTGTTTGAGGAATCGATGTTCGATCTCCTGACGCTGGAAGGGAAATCCGTGCCCTCTCTCTTGTCCCTTTCGGGGGGGAAGAATGTCATTCATGCCGGGCTGTTCGCGCCCGCGCTGGGTGGGGGCATGATGCTGGGATACATGGTTGTGCCCTGGCCGCTGCTGCCTGCCGTGCTGGATACCAAGCTGATTACCGATAACGGACTGCCATGGCTTGAACAGGAAGCTCTGGCGCGGTTTATCGATGGCGGAGATCTGGACGAGTTTCTCAAGCGACGACGGATGACCCTGATGCGGCGGCGCGATCATCTCGTGGATGCCATGCAGCGTCATCTGGGGGAGTTCAGGATTTTCAACGCCCGGCAGGCGCCGCGAATGAGCTGGTTCCTCCCTGCCGGCGTTTCTGACAGTGCGGCCTATGTGAGTGCTGCGCGCAGGCTGAACCTTCAGATTCCCGGAGATTATCCCCTGCGCTCCGCTTCCGATCCGGCGTCGGCCGATTTCAGACGCCTCGTCTCCCATGGTTATGGCGAACTGGCGGAGAGCGGGATCGAGCAGGCCGCGCAGCTCATGGCGCAGGCTGCGACCGCGCCGTTTTCGTGAGGCGTAATGGGTCGTGCGTTACCGGTACAGACCCGGTTCGGGTTCCCAGCCGGTCAGGAGATGGCGGCCGATTTCTTCGTGCTTCCATTCCACCGGATCGTGCAGAGAGAGTGTCCGGGCATCGCGCCAGTAGCGGTCGAGCCCGTAAGCCGCGTCCGTTGCGCGCGCGCCAAGCGCTGCCATGAGGTCCGACCCCGCGCGCAGGGAAGCCCGGGAGGCCGAGGAGCGCGCGGCATAGACGGGGATGGCCACATCCGTGCGCGAGCAGGCGCCGCGCTCAAAAACATCCAGCAGTCCCGCGGCCGTCCGCGCACTTGCACTGGCCGCGGCGAGTTCCGCGCCGATTTCCCCGAACAGGCGGCGGACCAGAAGATCATCCGCCGCTTCCGCCACCCCGGCGGACGCCCATGGACGGCTGTGTTCGCGCACAAAGAGGATGGCCGCCTCCAGCGCGGCCAGCCCGGTCCCCACGAGGATCATCGAAAATCCGTTCTGATAGCGCAGAGGCGCATGGACCTGCGGCTCGGACTGTGGGGTCAGCACCGACCATTCCGGGCGGGTTTGGACGCGCTCCAGAACGACGCTGCCTGATGCCGTCGCCCGCTGTCCCAGCCGGTTCCAGTCTTCCACGAAATGCACGCCCGGCGTTCCAGACGGCAGCAGGTCGAGCCGCATTGTCTGCGCGACCACGTCATAGGACGACACCAGAAGCAGATCCGCGCCGACAGCTCCGGTCGCGTAGATTTTGCGGCCGTCGATGAGATGTCCCGCACCTTCGGGACGGGACACGACATGTCCGAAATCAACCGCGCGTTTTCCGTTCTCCGCCAGAGCCATGCCGATCATGGCCTGATCCTCACAGATGCGCTCTGCCAGATGCTGGCACATTCCCGGCGTGGCGACGGACAGCAGTTCCCGCACTGCGTCGTCATGCACCTTGTAAATCTGGGCTACGGACGGGTCCGCCATTCCGAGCTCCAGAAAAACCTCCTGCGACAGCGCCTGCGAAAACCCGCGCCCTCCGAGCGCCACTGGCAGAGGGGCTTTCATCAGACCGCAGCGTTTCAGCGCCTGAATGGAGGCGTGTGGATAGCGCCCTGCCCGGTCGTTTTCCGCGGCCCGGGGGGTAATTTCGGATCGGATCACATCTCTGAAAGTTTGGAAAAACCCTTCCAGCCCAGCTGGAACGGCGCAGGCGGGGATGAGGCTGCCAAAAACAGTTCCACAGGCATGTTGCATCAGTCTGTTCCCGCTTTCTGGCTGTGTCATCGGGCGATCATGCACCCTGCGACGGGCGGGTTCCAGCCGGACTGGTCCCGGCGCAATCTTCACAGAACTGACGCGCCTCTCTGGACATCGACCCGGATACAAGTTTTCCTGCCCGAACGACGCGCCCTGACCGGGCGTTCATGCGTTACGGCCGTTAACCGACGGCAATGCCCAATGGCGAATGCAAGGATTTTGAAGCAATGGCCCATCTCAGCCCTCTGGCCGGCAAAACGCTTTCCCCCGACAAGCTGACCGATATTCCCGCCCTGATCGCGGCTTATTATGACCGCAAGCCCGATCCTTCGATCTCCACGCAGCGCGTTTCGTTCGGCACGTCCGGTCACCGGGGCTCCTCGCTTCATACCAGCTTCAACGAGAACCATATCCTCGCCATCTGCGAAGCCATCTGCCGCCATCGCAAGGCCGAGGGCATCGACGGTCCGCTTTTCATCGGCATGGACAGCCACGCCCTGTCCGGCCCGGCGCAGAAATCCGCTATTGAGGTTTTCGCAGCTCACGGCATCGACGCCCGGATTGACGAAAACGGCGGCTATACGCCGACCCCCGTCATTTCCCACGCCATCCTGACCTACAACAAGGGCCGTACCACGGGTCTGGCCGATGGTGTGGTCATCACGCCGTCGCATAACCCCCCGGCCGATGGTGGGTTCAAATACAACCCGACCAATGGTGGTCCGGCCGATACGGCGATCACCAAGGCCATTCAGGACATGGCCAATGAGTTCCTCGCCAACGGGCTGAAGGACGTCAAGCGTCTGCCTTACGAGCAGGCCCGGCAGGAAGCGTGCATCAGGGGTTATGATTTCATCACGCCTTATGTGAACGATCTGGATTCCGTCATCGACATGAAGGCGATCCGCGATGCGGGTGTGAAGATCGGCATCGATCCGCTGGGCGGAGCTGCTGTTGCGTACTGGAAGCCCATCATCGAGCGCTACGGCCTCAACGCCACCGTCGTCAGCGACGTGGTGGACCCGACATTCTCTTTCATGACCGCCGACTGGGACGGGCAGATCCGCATGGACTGCTCTTCGCCTTATGCCATGGCGCGACTGATCGAAATGGGCGACCGCTTTGACGTTGCTTTTGCCAATGACACGGACGCCGACCGTCACGGCATCGTCGCCATGCCCGACGGGTTGATGAACCCGAACCATTATCTTGCTGTGGCGATTTCCTACCTGTTCCAGAACCGTCCGGACTGGAGCCCGGAGCTGGGTGTGGGCAAGACGCTCGTCAGCAGCGGGCTGATTGACCGCGTGGCGAAAGATATGGGCCGCAAGCTCGTTGAGGTTCCGGTGGGGCTGAAATGGTTCGTGCCGGGGCTGATGGATGGCTCGCTGGGTTTTGGCGGTGAGGAAAGCGCGGGCGCCACGTTCCTGCGTCGGGACGGCACCGTCTGGACCACGGACAAGGACGGGCTCATTCTGGGTCTGCTGGCTGCTGAAATCACGGCCAAGACCGGCAAGAACCCGAGCGTGCATTATCACGAGATCATCGCCCGCCTCGGCACGCCCTATTACGAGCG
>CALFLO010000026.1 GCA_937880175.1 uncultured Gluconobacter sp. | reverse complement strand
GCATGGAAATATTTTCTTTAACAAGATATTTTTAGAAAAAAATAAAAAACGTATAGAAAAATCCATAAAGAAGTTTCTTCTAAAATATACCTCTAGGACAGAGTTCATTCAGGATGGAAATATAGATAATATAATTGGAAATATACCTCCAGAATATAAGTCAGATATTTTTTAAATGGAAATTAATTTTCGGTGGCGGGGATGGTATTATACGAACATAAATATTTTCTTGTAAATTTAATTATTATATATCATAAATTCTGTACTTAATGGTGGATATATTAGATTTCTGTGTATGTTGTCGAGGAATTTTTTGGATTGAAAGCTGTGCAGTGCAATTTTCATTCTCCAGACGCTTCAGCCGAAGGGTTCGGTTGGGAAATATAGTACGGTAGATAAAGCAACCGCACCTGTAACCGCGTTATTGAGGCGACCATGTTCGTTGTGCTCAGTCGGGCTGTAAACGTGGTTGCCCTGTACAACTTTCTCAAATTCCCAAAACGCTTTCGGTCTGGTTAGTTACAAAATGAAGATAGCCGTTAATCTTCTCCGGTCTTCTGCACACAGTAGACAACTTTGATCGCCTCAGGTGCGCTCACATAAGATCGTGCTAATATTTCGTCATTTCGATTTTTTCATGTAATCGGATACTTGGCGACTAATTGCTTGATCATCTCAAAAACGTATGTCCAGCTTTGTGCGCGAAAATAGCTGGCTGATGGATTGAAAGACGATTGCACACCAATAACTCGGACACATTGATCTATTGTCCAAAATATTATTTCTTGCGGCTCGCGATATTCCCAGACGGGGCCTCCGCTGCACCCGCCGAGGTGCGGCACGTTACCCGTCTCGCCATTAATCATCTCGGCACTTGTATCATAACGAAAAAATTGATCCAGATCAGGAGAAATAGGTTGCGTCGCGCTCGAAGGAGCCTCAGGTAGTCGCCACGTGTGAAGAGAGAGCAAGGAACTCCCTATTAATCCCCCAATTTTTCTACCTTTTTCCGAAGGATAGCCAGTTAAAACAAACCAGCCTTCAGTATTGGCAATATTCGTGTCGTTGACCGTTAGAATCCGCCAACTTTTCCGTGCTCTCTCTATTGATAGAGGATTGCAAATCTCAACAATGGCGAGGTCGATATGAGGCTGATCTGCAACATACAGGTTATATTGACCGATGTTGTGCAGTTCAGTCGTGTCGCGACTTGGGATAACTAAGTTTTCTGGTTTGATTTCATCAAAAATATGACGTGCCGTTACCAGCATAAGCCGTCCGGCATGATCAAACAATGTTCCGGTGCCGACCTGATCGACTGTACCAGGGGCGTATTCGTGTAGCACTGGTAAAGTGACTGTCGCGGCAAAGCGCTCAACTGCGCGCATGATTTCAGTGTGTTCATTGTCCATGTTTTGTCTCCGTTACGGTATCGAATAAAATCTATCAGTCATTATATGGCTTGATTTCTGCGAGACATAACTCGCTGTAGGGAAGTTATAATTTAAATATATTCGTTTTTTTCTTCTGAATGTGAGGCTAGTTAAAACGACAGCATTCCCTGTCTATAGCAGACTTTCGTTATAAGTATCGCCGAGGGGATGCCGCAATCAACCCCATGTGATTCCGGCACTCTCCAGACCGTCGATCCTCCGCCACGGTTCGCCATGGTCCGCTGTCGTTACCGATAGCCGCCGAACCCAACCGGAGGTCCGATCATGCTCGATCCCAAGACGGGATTGCCGCCCCGTTTCCTGCGCACGCCCGATGCGGCGCGCTTCCTCGGCATTTCCATCCGCACGCTGGAAAAACACCGCACCTATGGCACAGGCCCGATCTATCGCAAGATTGGCGGCCGCATCGTCTATACCCTCGACGACCTTCAGGGCTGGACTGAGAACGGCGTCCGCAGGTCCACGACCGACGAGACTCCCTGCCGGGTCTTTCCAGCCCGCCCGCTGACCCCGGCCGAAAAGGCGACCCTCTGAATGGCTGGGGTCATGCCGCAGCGCGGCCAACATGCGCGGGAGAGGGAGCGGCTGCGCCTCGATCCCTTCGTCATCGCGGGTGGCTATGCCAGCCCCCGCGACCAGCGTGACCTCATGGAACGGCCGTTCTTCTCGCTTTCCAAGGCAAAGCGGATCGCGCCGATCCTTTACGAGGCCGGTGGCCAGCGGGTCGAGATTCACGGCCTGGCCGAGCACGGCATGGCGACGATCTGGGATGCCGATGTAATGATCTGGGCTGCTTCACAGATCGTCGAGGCTGAGAATGGTGGCATCAGAACATCCCGCTACCTGCGTTTCACCCCATACCAGCTTCTAACGGCCGTCGGCCGTGCCACGGGCGCACGGGAATACCGGCTGCTCAAGGCCGCGTTCGCCCGGCTGCAATCGACCGTGATCCGCACCACCATCCGCAACGGCGAGCATTGGCGCCGACACCAGTTCTCCTGGATCAACGAATGGGAGGAAAGGACCACCTGCGACGGCCGTGTCGAGGGCATGGAGTGCGTTCTGCCCGATTGGTTCTATCGCGGCGTCATCGACCGCTCGTTGGTCCTGACCATCGACCCGGCCTATTTTCGTCTGACCGGTGGCATCGAACGCTGGCTCTACCGCGTCGCCCGCAAACATGCCGGGCATCAGCCACAGGGCTGGCTGTTCGAGATACCGCATCTTCACGAGAAATCCGGCAGCCTGGCGCGGGTCTCCGATTTCGCGCTCGACTTGCGGCGCATCGTCGTCCGCCAGTCGCTTCCTGGTTATCGCCTCGCGATCCGACGCGAGGGGCGGCGGAAACTGCTGCATATTCGCCCCATCAACTTATCCACAGTGCCTGTGGATGACGCTGTGGATGGACACGGGATTTCGGGCGCAGGGACTATCGGGACTTCGGGCGCATCACTATCGG
>CALFLO010000025.1 GCA_937880175.1 uncultured Gluconobacter sp. | reverse complement strand
GCGCCCGCCCCCGCTCCCCCGGTTGCAGATGAACGGGCATGGTGGAGAGAAAGACGCTCGCGCCCCGCACCAGAACCGAAAGCGGAATCACTACCAGCATCGTCAGAAGCGGTGCCAGATGGAGCCTGATTTCCAGAAGTTCGAACCCGATCAGCAGGAAAAGCAGCGCGTTCAGGATTTCGTCGATCAGGTTCCAGAAGACGACCATTTCTTCACGGGATTTCTGCGTAATGGCCCGATGCCCTGCCTTTCCCGCGAGGCTCATTCCCGCCACCACGACCGCAATCGGCCCGGACATGTGCAGCCCGTTTGCAAGACTGTACGTCCCGGTCGCCAGCGCCAGAGATCCCAGCAGATCGATCTGCGTGTCTTCCACCCCCCGAAGCAGCAGCAGGGTCAGCCAGCCCGTGAAGGCGCCCAGCAGACCGCCACCCACGGCTTCCACCAGAAACCGCAGCACGAAATCCCCGATTGAGACGGAACTCGTCTCCCCAGTCGCCAGACCGATCATGGTCCCGAAAATGACGACGCCCACGCCGTCATTGAACAGGCTCTCACCCGCAAATGTGGCCTGTAATGCCGGCGGCAGTCCGAGCCGACGCAACATGCCCACGACCGAAACCGGATCGGTGGGCGCAAGCATGGCCCCGAGCAACACACACCAGCTGAAAGGCACCGCCAGTCCGAACACTGGAAAAATAAGCCAGGCCGGAACAGCCAGCAGCCCCACAGCCAGAGATGTTCCCAGTATCGCCAGCGCCGCCACCGATTTCCCACGCGACACCAGCAGCCCCAGATCAACCTGCATCGCGCCCGCAAACAGCAGGAAGGACAGGGCCCCATCCAGCAGCGTCCGCGGCAGGTTGATCGTTCCCAACAGGGCCTGCGGAACCTGTTGCAGATCATAGCCCGGGAACAGGGGGTTCAGAATCATGACGACGAGAGAAATCAGCATCGAAATCAGCAGGATGCCAATGGTCAGCGGGAGTTTCAGCGTCCGGTAGTTGATGATTCCGAGCAGCGTCGCGACAGCCAGAAGCAGAGCAAACAGCCCCAGAGAGTTCATGACTGCAATCCCCTCGCCGACCTCCGCTCCGGCAACGGCTTACGGCATGGCAAACCAACTGCGGACAGATCCAACATGCTTAACTGCGCAGCACCGTACGAAGTTTCTTCCGAAAACTGCCGTGACCCATTCTTCAGTGCTGAAAACTCAGCACAGTGCCGCCCCCTGCGTATTCAGCATGACACGATACAGGGCTCCGGCCGCGCACATATAGAGCTCGTTTCGCTTGAGGCCGCCGAACGTCAGGTTCGACACACCATGGGGCAACCGGATGCGTCCCAGCAGCTTCCCGGCCGGACTGTAGCAGAACACGCCGCACAAGCCGTACGGACCTGAGGCCCCGCACCACAGATTGCCAAACACATCCGCCTTCATGCCATCCGGCACGAGCTGCTGCCCGTCCAGAGTCATATCACAGAGCACACGGCCATTCTGCGGACGACCATTGACCATATCGAACGCCCGGATTTTCCGGTCGCCACCCGGGCCGGTCAGACCGGGATCAGGCGCCGTGGAAATCACATAAAGCGTCTTGAAGTCCGGCGAGAGACAAAGCCCGTTCGGCCCCGGCACCTGCGTCTCGCTCAGCACGGCCTCAAGCCTGCCACTCTGCCCGTCAATGCGGAATGTATGGTCGGCCTGACGCTTTACCGTTCCGAACTGCGTCGTGGCTTCGGTGCCGATGTTCCAGCGCAGCCTGCCCTCGCGATTTGCACGACCACCCGGTGCGTCCGGATGTCCTTCCGCGAGACAGTCTCCATAGGCCGGATCCGTGAACAGCATGCTCCCATCCACAGGATTGACGATGATGTCGTTCGGAGAGTTCAGCCCCTGTCCCTCAAAGCGGTCCGCCAGCACGGTGCAGGTTCCGTCCTGCTCCCAGCGGATGACCCGACGCAGACCATGCTCGCAGGTCAGAATACGCCCCTGCGGATCCACAGTATTGCCGTTGCTGTTGAAGCTTTCCTTCCGATAGGTCGTCATCAGGTTCTCGTCCGGCAGGAAGCGGTACTGCGTGCTTCGGACCGTATCGGACAACAGCAGAAAGCGGCCTTCGCTGACCCAGGCAGGCCCTTCCAGCCAACCGCCACCGCTCCAGACGCGTTCGATACTGCCATTCTTGAAAACCAGATCACCGAAAGATGGATCAAGCGAGAGGATATCCGGGTCCGGCACGAAAGCAGGTGGAGCATGCGGCCCAAAATCGCGGACAGGCTGCGTCATGACGTCCGCCGGATGCGGCTCACGCGTTGCAGCGCGCGCTACCGTCCCGGTCAGGAAAGCAGCAGCGGCGCCACGCAGAACGGAACGGCGATCGGGTTGAAACACGTCAGGACTCCTCTTGTGAATATGTCAGCGGCATCAGGATGCTGGGCCGGATCTGAGATCGGGCAAACGGCTGGCAAGAAACCCCGCAACAGCCGCTTCTTCGGCCGTCAGACCATAACCTTCATGATCCAGAACGTCCTGCGCCCGGCTTTTGAACGCTTCGCGCAGACTGCCATCCAGATACCCGTCCAGAACACAGGGGTTGATGTAGCTGCGTTTGCAGACGGCCGGCGTATTGCCAAGCTTGGCCGCTACCGATTTGACGGCGGCCACAAGCTGCTTCTTTGCCCTGGCTTTCGTGTCGTACTGGCTGAACGCACAGAGCGTCACGGCCGCCAGCTGCGTGGCCGCCCAGGTCCGGAAATCCTTGGCGGTAATATCCGCGCCCGTGATGTCCTGAAGATAGGCGTTCACATCCTGTGAATGGATGTCATGACGCGTCCCGTCCGCATCGACATACTGGAACAGACGCTGGCCCGGCAGGTCTTCAAGTCGGCTGATGATCCGGGCAAGGCGCGGGTCATCGAGTTCCAGATGCTGTTCGATCCCGTGCTTGGCGCGGAAATCGAGTGTGAGATGCCGCCCCTCTACCTTCGCATGCCGGTGCCGCAGCGTCGTCAGACCGTAGCTGCGATTTTCCTTGGCGTAACGATCATTGCCGATCCGGGCCATGGTGCGTTCCATAAGCCGCACGATCGCGGCCAGAACGCGCTCACGCTCCAACCCGCGCTTGCGCAGATCCTGGTCCACGCGCTCCCGCAGCAGAGGCAGTTTTTCGCCGAACACCAGCATATGTCCGAACTTACCTTCGTCCCGGATCCCCTGCCATTGCGGGTGATACCGGTATTGCAGCCGTCCACGCGCATCTTCGCCTACAGCCTGAAGATGCCCCTTCGGGTCAGGACAGATCCAGATATTCCGATAGGCGGGAGGAATGGCAAGCCGACGGATCCGGGCAATGACATCCGCATCCACGATATGGCTGCCATCAGGCGCGTAGAACGCAAAGCCCCGCCCGACCCGCCGACGCGTAATCCCCGGCATGGAGCGATCCACATAGCGCAGACCCGCCTTACGCGCCTGCGACTTCGCATCCGCTTCCCTGATCTCCGCTTCGCCCATTCCTGAAAATCCCATGCCCGTTGCAGACATAGAGCGTTACAGACCGGGATAGGTTTCCACTGTCCCCGTGGCACGCTTACGCTTCCTTACGGTTCCTGACATGACAGTCATAACCGCAGGACGCATTCTTTCCGGAAGGGAAACAGGAGGACTCAGGACCCGTGAAAAAGACCTGCACCATGGGCATTTTCATCCTGCTCTCAGCCTGTGCGTCACGCTCCCCGGCCGATATGGCCGCAGCAGCCAATGACGATGATTCCGGCTATACGGTTCGGGGCCATCAGGGCGGCGGCAGGGGAGGCGACAGCAATATCTGGGGCGAAGTCCTCAGAACCGCCTTACAGACGGGCATGAGCTTCGCCCATCACTAAGCTTTAGTAAGTAAGCCGCCATTCTGCCGGTTCGGCGTTGGCCAATGCATACCATTCCTGCATCAGCGGGTGGTCGAGCATCGTCTGCACCCACGTTTTCACGACCGGATCGACATCCAATGCAAACGTATGAATCCGGATGGCAATCGGCGCATACATGCAGTCCGCTACAGTCATCCGGTCGCCAAACAGGAACGGTGTCGGCTGACCCGAGCGCAGAAGCGCGGCCTTGAGCGTGCGGCTGAGCAACGCCACGTCGGCTGCCAGTTCTTCGCTGATTTCCGGCAGAGCAGCGGGAACGCGTTCAACGTCCATGGAGCAGTTCTGGCGGATTGGGCGGAAACCGGCATGCATCTGCGCACTGATGCTACGGGCATGGGCCCGCACGATCCGGTCTTCAGGCCACAGGGACGGCGCGATTTCCGCGCAGTACTCGCAGATGGCCAGACTTTCCCAGACATCCGCGCCATCATGCGTCAGATACGGCACCATCCGGTTGGGTGAGCGCGCATGGATTTCGGTCGTCTGACCAGCACCCTTGAGCGCAATAACCTCTTCCGTCACATCCAACCCGGCCAGACGCACTGCCAGCCAGCCCCGGAGCGACCAGGACGAATACCGGCGCGACCCCAGAAGCAGCACACCCGCCATCAGGCTTCTCCCGCAGTAATGAAGCCACCGCCCAGGACGCGGCTTCCATCATAAAGCACACAGGCCTGACCCGGAGCCGGCATCGCCGCTTCCATCAGTTCCACCAGCGCGCCACCATTCTCCAGCGGCTTCACAAGCGCCTCACGCAGCTTTTCGCGTGCGCGAATCTGCACCCCGCAACGCACGCCCTCAGCGGGAGCATCGATCAGCCAGTTCATGTCCCGCAGACGCACGGTGCGGCGACTGTCAGCTTCGGAAACCTGCACGCGCGGTCCAACCACGATGCGCCGCTTCGGCACGTCAATGCGCGTCACCATCTGGCGCTCACCGGTTGCGGTGTGGATGTCGCCCAGACGCTTGCTCTGCCCGACCGTATAGCGCACCACGCCCTCGTGACGGCCAAGGACACGGCCCTCTTCGTCCACGATCTCGCCCTCGCCCCGTACTTCGGGACGCAGCTTCTCGACCAGTTCGGCATAGGAGCCGGTGGGCACGAAGCAGATATCCTGACTGTCAGGCTTGGCCGCGATTTCCAGCCCCAGTTCCTGCGCGAGCGCCCGGACATGGGCCTTGTCCGGCATCTCGCCCAGCGGAAAGCGCAGATAATCAAGCTGGTCTTTCGTCGTGGCGAACAGGAACCAGCTCTGATCCCGGTCTGCATCAACGGGACGGTGCATTTCCGCCCCATCCACACCTTCAACACGGCGGACGTAATGCCCGGTGGCCATGGCCTCGCAGCCCAGATCCCGCGCCATGCCCAGCAGATCCGTGAACTTCACGCCCTGATTGCAGGCCACGCAGGGAACGGGCGTTTCGCCACGCGCATAGGCATCGGCAAAGCTCTCGACCACGCTGTCACGGAACCGGCTTTCCGCGTCGATGACATAATGCGGAAAGCCCAGACGATCCGCCACGGCGCGCGCATCCATGATGTCACGCCCCGCACAGCACGCACCCGGCTTGGCCGCCTGTCCGTGGTCATAAAGCTGGAGCGTCGCGCCAATCACCTCGTGGCCCTGCCGTTTGAGCAGCGCGGCCACTACGGAACTGTCCACGCCTCCCGACATGGCAACGAGGATCCGCATGATGCTCAGCCCGCCTTCGGCAGACGAACGGTCAGGCCATCAAGCGCGTCCGTCATGACGATCTGGCAGCCCAGACGGGACGTCTTTTCCAGACCGAACGCCAGATCCAGCATGTCTTCCTCATCATCCGTAGGCGTGCTCAGCTTGGCAGCCCATTCCGGATCGACAACCACATGGCAGGTCGCGCAGGCCAGAGAGCCTTCGCACGCACCTTCCAGATCGATGTCATGCTTGTGGGCGATTTCCAGCACCGACAGGCCGACAGGGGCGTCAACGTCACGACGGGTTCCATCACGCTCGATAAAGGTCATCTTGGGCATAGTGTGTCCGCTTTTTCCGGTTTCAGTTGGGTTGGCACGCCCGGGCAGCTGCGATCAGAAGAGAGGCCGCACGGTCAATATCGGCCTTGGAGGTAAAGCGTCCGACCGACAGGCGCAAGCACTGCGATGCCTTCTCCGCAGAAAGTCCCATCGCCGTCAAGACATAGGACGGCGCAATCTCCGCCGCCGTACAGGCCGATCCGGTCGAAGCAACAACGTCCGGGCAGGCTTGCAGAACGTCCAGCGCCCGGATGCCGTCCGGCAGACAGACATTCAGCGCCCCTGCCAGACGCGGCGCGCCAGCCCCGTTCAGTGCCGTTCCCGGCAGGCCGTCCCGAAGCTGCGACCACAGATCATCGCGCAGAAAAACCAGCCGCGCCCCCTCATCACCCATCCTCGCCGCAGCCAGATCCGCAGCCTCCCCAAACCCGACAACCACCGGCGTCGGCAGCGTTCCCGACCGAAGCCCCCGCTCCTGCCCGCCCCCGGAAAACAGCGGTTCCAGCCGGACGCGCGGCTTCCTCCGGACATACAGCGCCCCGATCCCCTTAGGGCCGTACATCTTGTGAGCGGAGACGGACGCCAGATCCACATCCCGCAGCGAAACCGGCATTTTCCCCGCCATCTGCGCCAGATCGACATGCATCAGCGCACCTGCGCCTTTCACAATCCCCGCAAGCCGGGGGATATCCTGCAACACGCCCGTCTCGTTATTCGCCGCCATGATACTGACCAACAGCGTTGGCACGTTCAACGCCTCCCGCAGCGCCTCAGGATCGAGACGCCCGTCAGCATCCACGCCGAGCACGACCGCCTCAAACCCCTCCGCGCCCAGACTGCGCACCGATTCCAGAACGCATTTATGCTCGCTCGCGACCGTGACAACCCGCTGTCGCGGGTCCCCCAGCCGCGCCAGATGCCGCACCGCCCCCTTGATGGCGAGATTGTTCGCCTCCGTCGCACCGGACGTGAACACGACCTCCCGCCCTTCCACGCCCAGAAGCCGCGCCACGCTCTCCCGCGCCCGCTCTACGGCTTCCGCCGCCTTCCGTCCTGGCCCATGCAAGCTGTGCGGATTACCAAAATCTTCCCCGAACCAGGGCAGCATGGCCTTCACGACTGCCGGATCACAGGGCGTCGTTGAAAGATAATCGAGATAAATCATGGCCGCCGCTCCCGTATCCCGGTCATTTCCGCAAACGACGTGCCATGGCCTCATAGGCCTCACAGAACGCCTCGACCTGAGCCTCCTGCACGTTCCACGGCAGCGAAACACGGATGGCCTGTGACGCCCCCTCGGTCTCCCCCATCGCCCGCAACACATGCGAGGACGACACCTTCCCCGACGAACAGGCTGACCCCGCCGAGACGCAGAACCCCGCCAGATCCAGCGTCATGAGCTGAACCTGAGCTGCTACCCCGGCCAGAAGCAGACAGCGCGTATTCGGCAGCCTCCCTACAGCCTCACCCGCAACCCGCGCGCCAACACTTTTGGCAACCGCCTCGACCCGATCCCCCAGACGTTGAACCGACGCCCAGTCCTGCTCACGGGCCGCATCAAACGCCGCCGCCATGCCCAGAAT
>CALFLO010000024.1 GCA_937880175.1 uncultured Gluconobacter sp. | reverse complement strand
TTTTTAATTATATAATAGCGATAACACTTTCCCATGACTCCAAAAAAATGGCGCGATCCTGAATCTGTGTTCTGTCCATATTGCTGGCAATGATGCGCTTTACTGTTTTCCCCTCAGGAAGGGCGAACGTTTTTTCATCATCAGAGAAATTAAGAGCAATCAGAACTCTGTTTGTGGAGTCTTCCCGGATATAGGCATAGATCTGCGAATCATCCGGAGAAACATCTTTGTATGTCCCATGGATAAGGACCGGAAACTGTTTTCTGGTCCGGATCATTGTCTTGTAAAAAGAAAGCACGGATCTGGGGTCAGAAGATTCTGCAGAACAGTTGAGTGTGCGGAAATTCGGATTGACGAGCATCCAGGGTTTCACCGCTGAAAATCCAGCGGTAGGCCCGTCATTCCATTGCATGGGTGTGCGGGTATTATCCCGTGTCGTTGCTGCCAGGTTTACAAGCATTTCCTGAGAGGAAATGTGTCCCGACTCAACCTGTAACCGCCATTCATTATGCGCAAATACGTCATCGAACTGATCTATCGATTTGAAGGGAAAATTGGTCATACCAATCTCCTGTCCCTGATAGATAAATGGCGTCCCACGCAGGGAAAGCATCATCGTTGCCAGAAGTTTCGCCGAGCGATCTCTGTATTCGGGGCGTTGAGAGCCATACCGTGACACCGAGCGTGAGTAGTCATGGTCTTCCAGCCAGACAACAGGCCACGTGCCGCGGTGGTCGTCAAAACTGTTATCACGATTGAATGCGCGCAAGTCGCTTAGATGAAAAGTGCCCTTACGCCATGCGTCGACATTATCTTTGATCTGAAAGTCGAAGCGAAATCCTGACGAAAGCTCCTTGTTTTGTGAATCTGTAATGCGAGCATATTCATCGCGGCTCACGCCCCAGTTTTCTCCCACAGAATACAGGTCTGTGTTCTTGAAAACATGCTCGTACATGTCTTTCAGATAGAAACTGAGCCGGTCTCCATGATCGGCAAATGTCTTCCGTGCCGGAATTTCTTCCGGAGTGAGATCGTACAGTTTTTCTGGTTTCGCAATGAAGGTAATCGCATCGAACCGGAAACCATCCACACCTTTGTCGGCCCAGAACTTCAGAATTGCGTAAAGCTCAGCACGGACTTCAGGATTTTCCCAGTTCAGATCCGGCTGCTGTGCTTCAAACGAGTGGAGATAATACTGGCCTGTCTTCTCATCAAGGGTCCAGGCCGAACCTCCAAACTGCGTCTGCCAGTTTGTGGGCGGGGCGCCATTTTTTCCATCGTGCCAGTGGTAGAAGTCGCGGTAGCGATTACTTCTAGATGATCTGCTTTCTATAAACCAGCGATGTTGGTCGCTCGTATGATTGAAAACCATATCGAGAATAACACGAATACCAAGTTGCTTTGCCCGCGCCAGAAAGGCATCGAAATCTTCCATCGTGCCAAAGTCCGGCATGATCTTGCGATAGTCACGCACGTCATACCCGTTGTCGACATTGGGAGAGTCGAAGCACGCAGCAACCCAGATCGCGTCAACGCCCAGTTCCGCGAGGTATTCCAGCCTGTCTTTCATCCCGATGAAATCCCCGATGCCGTCAGAATTTCCATCCTGGAAGGAGCGGGGATAAATCTCGTAGAATACGCTGTTTTTCCACCATGGCGCGCGGGGTTGAGTCGGGGTTGATGCAGAGGCAGATGTCGTTGCCCAGAATCCAACAGCCAGTGGCAATAAGCTTCGGCGGCTCAGGTCGATGCCGGTCATGGAAAGCTCCTAAGGACGTGTGAGAAGAAAAACCCCGCTGCATCAGAGCAAATCTGTGCAGCGGGCCTCATCAGACTGCCTTCACCAGGCGACGTCGGTTGTTTCGATCCACTTCTGGATGGATGTGTGCTGGGGAGCCCATCCGAGCAGCCGTCGTGCATTGACGGCCCGCACCCGGCTATTGGAGCCGATAGCAAAGCGAGCCCAGTCGCCCAGTTCTGCAATGGCATCCTCTGCGGGCCAGCTCTGGGTTTTTCCGTCAAAGCCAAGCGTATTACTGATGGCGGTCGCGATTTCTATGAAAGACGCCTCACCATTCTCGGCGTAGAAGTAAGACGCTGAGGGCGCTTTTTCGAGAGCCAGACGATAAAGCTCTGCAAGATCGCGAATATGGACGTTGGACCAGCGGTTCAGCCCTGTTCCGATATAAGCACCGGCACCAACTTTCCGCGACTGTGCATAGAGTTTGGGGAGCTGATCGCTTTTTGCTGGCAGGCCGAGGGATTCCCCGTAGATCATTGTCGGGCAGAAAACGATGGTCCTGATTCCATCGCGCACTCCCGCAATCCGGACGATTTCATTGATTTCAACGCGATCCTTACGGATGTCCATCGGGACAAAAGGGGTGTCATCCGCGAAGATATCGGGCCGCTCATAAGCGCCCCGGGCATCGTCACCTACCACGCTGGATCCGGATGTGTGGATGAAAGCCTTGCCGCTGCCTTTGAGGGCTTCGAGAAAAGTCTGGACGGATGGCAGGTGATCAGAGTCGGCTGCATGAATGACGGCGTCCGCAGCCTTAGCTTCTTCCGCCAGGAGAGACGCGTCATCCAGTGACCCCAGAACGGGTGAAATGCCAATTTCCTGAAGAGCCTGTGCTTTTGCAGGTTGCCGCACGAGACCACGAACTTCATGATCGAAGTCTGTCAGATAGCGTGCAATGGAACCGCCAATGTAGCCGGTCGCGCCTGTGAGAAAGATCTTCATGTTTTACTGTCTCCATTGAGGTTGGATTGCTGCGTAAAACTTGCTCCCTGAAAGACGAATGAACTAGAGATTATGAATTCACAATTACTATGAATTCAGGGCACAGATATGTTGCGAGACGTCAATCGGTCGGGTGAAATGGAAGTGTTCGTGGCCGTTGTGGAGGCCGGATCGTTTTCCGAAGCTGCGCGCCGGCTCAACATGTCACCCTCTGCCGTTAGCAAGCTGATGGCGCGGCTGGAGGCACGGCTGGGAACGCGGCTGCTCAACCGCTCAACGCGGTCCATTGATCTGACGACCGAAGGAGAGCGCTTCCATCGCGAGAGCCTGTGTATTCTGGAACAAATGACGGCACTGGAAGAGGGGCTTTTGCATGAAACACCGCAGCCGACGGGAGAGGTTCGGGTCAACATGAACCTGCCGTTCGGTCTCCAGTGCGTGCTTGATCTTTTGCCCGGATTTCTGAACCGCTATCCGGGAATCCGCCTTTCTGTGGATCTGACAGACCACGTTGTGGATCTTGTCGAGCATCATGCGGACGTCGCTATTCGGATAGGCCCCATGCGGGATTCAGGACTTCTGCAGCGCAAACTCATGGAAACGCATTTTGTCACCGTGGCCGCTCCGTCCTATCTGGAGAGGCATGGCATGCCTGAAACGATCGATGAACTCGAAAAGCATAATTGCCTCACATTTTCTTTCCGGCGTCATACACCGGAATGGAGGTTCCGTGATGAGAGCGGGCAACCACGAACCTTCAATCCAAGAGGCAATCTTCTTTTGGGAGATGGAGAAAGCATGCGCCGTCTGACGCTCGCAGGGGCCGGAATCGCACAGCTTTCACTGTTTCAGGTTGAGGAAGATCTCGCTGCGGGAAAGCTTGTCCCGGTTCTTGAAAAATTTGCTGCGAGGGAGCCACAGACTGTGCACGCTGTCTTTATGGGGCCAAATCGTTATATGCCGCAGAGAGTGCGTGTCTTTGTTGACTATCTGGCCGGAAATCTCCGAGCTGATCGTCAAACTATCGGAGAGGTAAAGTCTGTATCGTGATGTTCGCTGTAGGAAGTGGTGCGCTTGTCTTGCGTGGCCCGAGATGGGGGGCGACTGCTGCCTGTCTACGGAATTCTTGAAGCCCACAGACAGTTTTGTGGGTGAAATCGGTCATCAAGGCAAGAGCTCTGCCCTTTTTCGATACTGCTGAATCCTAAAGATGGTCGAACGAAACATGTTGCTCAGAGAGCGCATTATTCGAAGCCTTGTCTTAAGAAAATGCCTGTGAAGTGAAGGATTGTCCCCCAATATTGTGCCATGCTCTTTCTTCCTCGAAAGGCCAGCGTCGCCGCATAGCAGCGTAAGACAGAGTATCTCCCGCTCTGTTTCAACGTAAGGCGAAAGTCATCACGTAGACCCAGTCGTCATCATCCATTCTCTTCAAAATTGGGTCGCAGGGATTTCAACAATAATTCTTCGACCTTTTCAGCCATGGAGTTAGCCTGGACCATCACTTGCGGCCGCAAGGAGTGGCACAATGACAT
This sequence comes from uncultured Gluconobacter sp., assembly GCA_937880175.1. Classification (GTDB taxonomy): domain Bacteria; phylum Pseudomonadota; class Alphaproteobacteria; order Acetobacterales; family Acetobacteraceae; genus Gluconobacter. The sequence continues at coordinate 9,146 of CALFLO010000024.1, read as the reverse complement.
CACTGATCGGCGTTGGGATGCCGTGGGCGCGACCTCTACGTAGAACCACGCCGTTGCGGATATCCCATTCAAGGGGTCGACCCGCCTCACGGTCCGTAAGAATGGAAGTGCCCATGTCAACAGGAGATGCCAGAAACTTGTCGAGGATGGTCTGAGGAACCTCGTCACCAAGTTCAGCGCCCTCGGCGCGAGCCACGGCCAGGCATTCTTGCAGATAAGTGAGTGTAAGTCCGGTGATGTCAGACCGACCGAACATGCCTGAGCGGCGCTGCGTCAGCGCCATGAGTCCGGCCACAGCGTTCTGCAGCAGTTTGCGCCAGGCCTGCGAGAGGAAGTCCCCGGCCAATTCTACGGAACAGCGGGAGCCCTGCAACGCCTCGACAACGATGTGTGAAGCCGTCATGTCTGGCAGGGTAAGACGCACATCCCCACGCAAGCGCACTGAGCCATCGGACTGCGCCTGAACAGGAAACCACACAACGGCAGGGATGACCTGACCATGCGGACAGTGTGGCCCCACGCGCTCCACCTGTTCCACACCGTTTTGCAGCACGCACACGACGGTCCTCGGGCAACACAGTAATGACAGCCATTCCGCCGCCGCCTCGATTTGCGTGTCCTTCACAGCAAGGAAGACGAGGTCAGTGCTCCGATCTATTTGTCTGGGATCAGTCCTTACCGGTCCGGGAATGGTGATGAGACGATCGTTATCCTGAAGAGTCAGATGCTCGCGCGGTGTGCGGCCACATAACACCGGAATGTGACCAGCTTCGTGCAGCGCCGCCGCAATCACGGTGCCGATTGCGCCGGGGCCTACGACAGCGACAGTGGTACTTATATCCGTATTCATGAAAACGGCCTCCCTGGTGAAATCTTCGGCTCACATGCAGCGCATAGACTCACATGACGCTTGTGCGCTCGATACACTCTTTGTAATATATTACACATGATAAGAATTAATTGTAATGGAATTTCAGATTCTGAAGGGCGGCTGGGTCAATGGCTTGGCGGCATTCAGGCACGCACCGGCAACCTCGCTGCCAGCGAGGAGAAGGTGATCGCACTCCTGCTCACCGATCCCTTGTTCGTGGGCACCAGCACGACTGCGCAGGTAGCCGCCCGAGCGGGCGTCTCAGCACCAAGCGTGATTCGCGCCGCGCGAGCGATTGGGTTTAGTGGCTTTACTGAACTCAAGATTGAGATCGCTCGTGCCCGTGGCACTGCCGAATTCTTCGCGCCTTCTGAAACACTCACGGCGGATGCGACGACCACCACTGTGCTCGAAACATCCATTCGTGCGGGCACCGACGCTCTGACGGCGCTCAGCGGAGCAGTGGACATCACTGCGCTCGACAAGGCCGTTGCCTCTATCCAGGGTGCCCGCCAGGTGATCGCCTTCGGCGCGGGTCCGTCAGCGACGGTTGCCGCCGACGCGGTGTTCCGCCTGCGCGCACTGGGCGTGACGACCATTAGCATCCCGGATTACTTGTCGGCGATGATCGCCACGCGCTTGCTTGGCCCGGACGACGTCGTCATAGCTGTCAGTTCAACGGGGCGTACGCCAACGACGCTGGCTGTCGCCGACGCAGCGGCTGCCGCAGGAGCATCGCTCATCGCGGTCACCAATCAGTATGGCACACCCCTGGCCGCTCTTGCGGATATTGCACTGGTCGTCGGTGGTGCACCACTGCCGGCACAGATGGCCGCCGCTGGCAGCCGACTGGCCCAACTCGTCGTTATTGATGCACTGGCCGCAGCCCTGGCCTTACGCGACCCGGAACGTAGCCGACGGGCGGAACGAGCCGGCATCGACCTGCCCGATCTTGCCTGATGCAGTCGGGCACGGTTGAAATAATTCTCGTCGCGGCGGTGGCCCATGCGATATGGAACCTGGCTTCGAAATACAAGCGCGGTGATACCCTGCTGTTCGTCTGGGCCTATACCGGCACCTCGGCGCTGCTGTGTGTGCCACTCTGCGTCACGCCTGTAATCAGGGGGCAACAGGTGCTCGACTGGCCGCTTGCCTTAGGCGCGGCCGTCTCGGCAGTGCTCCATATCGCATACTCTCTGATCTTACAGGTCGGATATGACCGCGCAGAACTCGGCGTGGTCTATCCGGTAGCACGCGGCACGGGACCATTGCTGACGATGCTCTTCGCGGTTCTCCTGCTGGGAGAACGCCTTACTGCACTCGCGATGCTCGGCGCTTTCCTGATTATAACAGGAATTCTCGTTGTCACAGGCAATCCGTTCAGGCGCGCAAGTCACCACCCGCTTCAGGGGGTATTATGGGGCGCTGCGACAGGCGCCACCATTGCAGGTTACACTCTCTGGGACAGTTATTCACTGACTTCCCTGCATCTCGCACCGGTAAGTTACTACACAGGCACGCTGTTGCTACAGGGCGTATTGCTAACGCCGAGCGCACTGCGTCGGAGGCATCAGATCTCGAGTGCTCTCCGCACAAACGCCACACCAATCCTTATTGTCGCCGTGCTTTCCCCGTTGGCCTATATCCTCGTACTCCGCGCCATGCAGGTGGCGCCAGTGGCGCTCGTTGCGCCCCTGCGTGAATCCTCTATCGTTATAGGCTCTCTTCTCGCATGCCTGCTCTTTCACGAGGGCCATCTCGCACGCCGGATCGCGGGGGCTGTCGTCGTACTGATCGGGATCATAGCGGTCGGTCTGTGACGCCTTCACCGATGCCGGATTATTGTTTTCTTTATTCTCTCGAATAAGTCGGCTCGAGAAGTGTCGGCCAGCCGGACCATCATATAAATATTTTATGCGAAGACTTGGCCGATGACCGGTAGAACACGATTGCTGCAGGCTGACAGTAATCCGGTTTAGCGTATTCAGCCTAAAAAACCGTGTGAACGAAGCGAATATCAGATCTCAATGCGTCATCCGGATCTGAAAAATTTCAATGTGCTAATACGCTTTCAAAAAGCGCAGGGCAGCCCACATTTATGGCATGCCGGTTCGGGGCGGAGCGACACTGATGATGCATGTGTATGCCACAACGAGAGCAGAAGACGTAGTGTGCCGTTCCGGTATTGAACCGGTAAGTTATCAGCACGTCATCACCCTGAAGATGCCCGGTTCTGCGACTGCAACGACCGACCCAGGCATGCGGCAATAAGAGCAGGTGCAGCGACAGACTGATCTGAAGTCATCGCTGAGCATAAATAATTGACAGCCCCGGCATCGGCTATCGTCTGCTTGGGGCGACCTCACGCCGCCTTCATAGACGCCGCCAATCTGCGAGCGTAACCTCAGCATAACTTTCGCGACTCAGGAAAGAATCCTTTAACATCAATTCCTGAAAAGCGATGTCGTTCATGCGAAGAAGCACAAGCGGAGTTGCGCTTGATCAGTGGAGAACGGTTTCTCAGTTGCTACCACCGTTGCATTTGATCACCTGGCCGTTGACCCAGCCGCCGTCCGACCCAGTAAGGAACGACACCACGCTCGCTACGTCCTGCGGCTCTCCTAACCGTCCCATCGGAATGCCCTCGACGATGTGCTTAATCGTCTCAGCTGGCCATTTGTCACAGAATCGCTGGGTGCCTATTGGCCCCGGGGCAACCGCATTCACAGTGATACCGCGCGGACCCAATTCTTTGGCGAGAACGCGTGTAAGACTCTCGACCGCCGACTTAGTGGCGACGTAGACACCGCGAGCGGGCAGATCGAGCCCAATGAGGGCAGTCGACAGGCTTATAATGCGACCGCCATCACAAATCCGCCTCGCTCCCTCACGCATACAGTAGAACGCGCCGTTAAGGTTTACGGACACCTGGTAATGAAAATCCTCGTTAAAAACTTCGGAGATTGGATTTGCTCTAAGAATTCCAGCATTATTGACGAGTACGTCCACGCCCCCAAACATGGCTTCGGCTTTCTCGAATAGCATCCGCGTATCGTCTGCGCTGGTTATGTCAGCGCGGACCGCGTACGCACGCCCACCCGCAGCCTGGATAGCCACGACAAGTGCCTCCGCGTCATCGGCGCTCGCAGAGTGGTTGATGATCACGGAGAAACCATCTGCAGCAAGACGGGTGGCTATCGCAGCACCGATGCCCCTGCTTGCACCCGTGACGATAGCAGTTCGTTTATCTTTCATAAGAAAATCCTTGGTAAAGATTATAGGGTGTCTTGCGAGAGACTGGCGGTGCGATGCATGCAGACCCAATGTGTGATCAAGTTTGGATCTATCGATCAGACAGCTCAGCACGCTGTTCTATAGGGCATCCCTAATTTTCATGAGCTGTCTTCAGCATATCGGCATCCCCGATGCACCATTTCCGGTTACCGGTTCGCTCGGCGTATACGCGTTCTACCACCCCCTTCTTCCCGGAAACGATCTCTGCATGGTTAACATTCCCCTGCCTCACGATTCTACGGCAGCGGCAATTGTCTCGACAGGTTCGGCTACCTCACGCGCTGCAACCAAAACCTTTAATAAATCTTCGTGGCGAAATACGTTCGTTCGCACTGTTTTCCAGACAACAAACCCGTCGGCGCGGACAAGCACGGCTCCTGTCTCTGAGACCCCATAAGCAGCAGGGAAAGCACACTTGGGATCTTGTAGGTCACGCCCGACAACAAGACACTGCACCGGCAATCCGTGAAGGCGACATGACGTCTCTGCCGCCATGCACCAGGATTCCGCATTACTTCCCACCAAGAGCACCAGACTGTCGCCGAAAAGGTCGAGGCTGGACAGACGCACGCCGGCCTGATGCAACCAGATATGCGGTGCGCGCGTCCCTGGCTCAGCATGGAGATCGCGTGGATGCACGACAATCGGGTTAGGAATGAGCTCGACGTGAGGGAGGATCGGATAGCGATATCCCATGCTGATCATTTCTTCATCCAGAACCGGCTGAAGCGCTTCAAGCGGAAGCTGAATATTTGATCGCTGTGCCAGCCTTGCCGTGGCCTGACCCACAACCATTTGCACGACCGGCGCACGCTCGACCTCATAAAGATCGAGCAGTGATTCCGGAGCACTATGCTGAATCACTGAAACAAGCTTGAGGGCGAGGTTATGGACGTCATGGATGCCCGTATTGGCGCCAAAACCACCAAGAGGAGGAGTACTGTGAATAGCATCTCCCGCCAGAAAAACCCGGTCCTTCCGAAAACTCTCAGCATACCACGACGAAAGGCACCACGGATGGATGTCGACCACCTCGATCTGCTGCGACGGCAATCCCAGGCACCGGGCCGCGAGTAAGTAGCAATTCTCGGGCGTGAAGCGTGCAATATCAGCAGGGTTCGTCGGGTCATACTCAATGCTTAAAACGACCGAGACGAGATCGGTGCTCCAGGACATGAAGCCGGCGATATCGGGCTGTCTCACCCAAGCAAAGCTCAGAGGCCGTCCTCGCAGCGCTTCGCGGATATCACAGCGGATCGTGATACTCATGGAATGAACGAGATCGCCCAGCCCTGTGGTCCCGATCTCCAAAAGGTCGCGTACCATGCTCTTGCTGCCGTCACATCCGATCACGAAATCGGCGTGAAGCAGGACCTCGGTGCCATCAGCAGCTTTGATTGTCGCGGTTGCGCCGTCTGCATGCTGGTCGAGTGCTGTCAGGGCATGAGCAAAATGAATATGCGCGCCAAGGCGCTCTGCCGTATCGCGGACAACACATTCCAAATCCTGCTGCTTGATTGAAGAGGCAACGCAGGGCGAAGCCGCACTTTCCCCGACGGCTGGGAGTGTCCAGCGCCGGATCTCATCTCCTGTCAGAGAGTGAACGACTGCTGCCTCGCTTAATGTGCCTGGCGGGGTTGCGATCTTTTGATCGATGCCGAGAGAGCGATAGAGTTCGATGGTTCGAGGATAGAAAAATTTGGCGCGCAAACGCTTGGACGGAGAGGCGCGCCTTTCGACAAGGACGGTATCAACGCCGTGTTTTGCCAGGAAAGCAGCTGCCGTCAGTCCGACAATTCCGCCACCGATAACAAGGACCTTACAGGAAGAGGGGATCGACATGAGAGGGAAGACTCCTTAGATTATCTAATAATATACTTAGGAGATCGAACTATTATTCCCTCAGAGTCAAGTGATCGCTTTGCGCGCTACGTCCCGACGATCCAGCTTTTTGCTGCGCGGCTTGTGCTGTTTCATCAGAAAGTCGCCGAACGCCTTGGCCTCACAGCGACCGAGTTCAAGTGTTTGCGGTTGATTGATCTGCTTGGTCCGCTGCCGATGACCAGCCTGGCTCAGGAAGCGGGCCTGCAGCTTGGCACTGTCTCAGGTCTGATCGAAAAGCTGGAAACTCAGAAGCTTGTCGATCGCGCACGGGACCCGACCGACAAGCGCAGGGTACTTCTGAAGGCGCGCATCTCGATTTCGGAACAGGCGTCCACGCTCTATAGAGAACTGGGAGAAACGATGCGGCTGGAACTGGCCGGCTACAGCGACGCCGAGTTTGAGGTCATCATGCGCTTCCTTACTCGGACAGGAGAAGCCCTTGCTCTGTCGATCAAGGCGCTCTGACATGATTAATCAAACTTAATAAGTAGTATTTTCGACCAAGATTCCCCATGAGAAATTTATATGCCGAAAAAACTGATTGTATTTTAGAATCTTATGATGGGAATACGACGTTAGAGGTCGTGATAACCAGATCACAATTAGTCAGGTCAAGAAAACTCAGTTCGTCCGGCCTGACTAGCTGCATGTATTCATCGTCGCTGAAACAACGGCCAAAGCTCTCAACATCGTCGAACCACAATTCAGTAATGCCGTCATACTTCGCGGGCGGAAGGCCTGGAAGTTCGATGCCGAGGGAATGCTCCTGCACATAACGACGTACGGTCTCTTTGACGACAGGCAACGACATGAACAATTCCGCATGCCGAGTTTTGTGATGTTCGATGAACTGACCCAAGGTGAGCGTAGGCTTGCGACGCAGCAGGATAGTGACCTTTATCATAATCGTTCTCTTTGTTGGTATTGTGGAGAGGGAATTGATTCTCTAAACCATGTTGTCAATGCCAACATAAACACTATGTGGACGCCGTCAACATTTCTGGAGACAATGTGCCTGTTTCATCAAAACCCGCCGCCTATCATCATGGCGATCTAAAGCGCGTGCTCGTTGAGGCTGCCTGTGCGATCGTCGCTGAAGAGCAGAATTGGGATTTCTCTCTCCGTGAAGTCGCCCGTCGTGCTGGTGTGAGTCATAACGCCCCTTATCGACACTTCCCCGAGAAGCTGGACCTTCTTGCGGCGGTGGCCGCCGAGGGCTTTATAGCCCTCGGTGTTGCAATGACTAAAGCGGCTGATGGTGTTGAGAGCCCGGAAGAAGCTTTGGTCGAACTCGGCAACGCTTACGTCAAATTCGGTATAATAAATGGCGCACGGTACCGATTAATGTTTGGTACCGTTCTAGCCTCGTCGAAGACAAAAGCACCTGCACTCGTATTAGAGGCCGCATCCCGATCTCAGGCAATTCTGGCTAACGTGATTGCTGCAGGAGTCAAGAAAGGGCAGTTTGCGGCATCGGATGATGATGAAATGGCCATTTTAGTGCTCTCTGCATGCTCCACCGTGCATGGGCTTACTATGCTGCTTATTGATGGGCTATCGGACGTAGAATACACGCCCTCATTGTCTGCGAAGGTAGGACAGACTCTGCTTTCAGGTATTGTTCAGCGCTCACGAAGCACTATTACACAGCAGGCAGTGTAATTAAATTTGTATCATATCGCGTGATTATTAATCGGTAAGAAAGTATAGACGCAATTCATATCGCAATTGCCCCTATCACTCTCTTTGAATGAATAATTTCTTAGCCTAGAAGAGTGGTCGCATCTTGCCATGTTTCACAGAAGTGATGAGCGTGCTCCGACAGCCGGCGCCACCCAGGAGCAGAAGCTTCCAGTTTGGCTCCTCTAGCAGGTTGGCAGCGCGCCTTATATCGGCGGCGGAATTGGGCATTTCTATGCTTATCCGCCAGAGAAAATTAAAGACACGATCAATCGTTTCGCTATGGAAGCCAAGCGGCAACCAGATGTGCTTGATCGATGCCTTGCAGATAGCCCCTTCATCGCTGGCGAATAGTATACGATTGCCGATATGGCTATTTTCTCGTGGTATGGAGGCTTGGTAAAAGGCTGGCTTTACAGTGATGAGGCCACGTTCCTGAATGTTCAGGACTATCCCTATTTCAGGGCATGGGCAGACTGACTTTTGGAGCGGCCAGCCGTTCAGCGTGATCGTATGTCAATCGAACATCAGAAGAACTCTCCAGCCAGCTTTATGGGCGTCACGAGAATTTCAATTTCGAAAAAAAGACGCAGGATCTGCTTGGCGGTAAAACATAGATCTTCAATGTCCAGTTTCCTTCATACACTTCTGAACCCGGACAATCTGCCCCCGCATAGCCGTCATCCCGACGTAGCCCTCGGCGAGGGAGTTCTCGCGTTCCCTCGGCTGCGCCCCTTTCCACTCCGCCCGAGCACGTTCCGAACAGCCTATTTACCACCTGCATACAGAGCAATTGGTTGCGGGTATAGGGCCCCTCGCTTTGAACCTACGGGTATCAAACCGTTGAAATAATGAGGCATTTGATAGGCGTGTGATGTGGGGCGCAACAAAAAACCCCGCTAAACTGTTGACTTAGCGGTGTTTCAGAAACTGCCATCTGCTTTGGAGTGTATTGTTTTACCAACTGGGCAGTGACCTACGCCCAAACCCACTTCCAAGCGCGACGACCCGCACGCACAACTGCGTCGGGCTAAGAGTTTTTGATTGAGTTTTATAGGATTTTGGTTGCGGGGGCACGCAACCCCCGATACCGACAGCCGCTCTTATTCTCTATCTAGCTACATTTTCCCCCTATCTCAAATTATCTCCTCGCAGGAATCTGAAAAGTTTGATCAATTCAGTCTATAAAGCTGAATTCAGTCATTGGCCCAGTCCATCAAAATATAGAGTATAAAATTCTTATACTTCTAATATACGTCGCCCCCATTCCCAGAACCGGAGAATAAAAATCATTAATGTGATTTAGTAATAGCATTCACCTCATTAGTATATTTTTAATGTCTACAAGGAGAATAGACATTTCTTTTTGAATTTTTATACCACTATTTTCAAGGATATAATTTTTATCGATGTTTTT
>CALFLO010000023.1 GCA_937880175.1 uncultured Gluconobacter sp. | reverse complement strand
GCGCAGGCAGGGTGAAGACGACATGGAAATACCCGACCGGCAGCAGATCGGCCTCACGTTCGGCCAGCCATGTCCGTGCGGCGTTCCCCTGACAGCGCGGACAATGACGGTTGCGGCAACTGTTATAGGCGATCCGCCTGTGTCCACAGTCCCCGCACGCTGCGACATGACCACCAAGGGCTGCGGTGCGACAGTGTTCGATTGCCGACATTGGGATCACGACACGAAAGTGTATTTTACGTACGCTTGGAGTGAACACCTGTAGAACTGGCCACTTGAGGTTCACGCAATAAGTAGGGATGCAGGTACCCGAAGCGGTCGTAACGCGCCAGCTTCGGGCTGCTCATCGACATTCCAGCGATAGTCGCCTGTCAGAGAAATATGCTCCCAGCCGAGGGGTGCGATATGCTGGGCCAGGTCATCTGAAATACCGAGCGTCGTGATGGCAGACTGAAGATAGCGCGTATTCCATAGGATGACTGCTGCCACCAGCAGGTTCAGACCTGACGCCCGATAGGCCTGATTTTCAAAACGCCGATCCCGCAGTTCGCCAAGCTGATTGAAGAAGAGCGCCCGAGCCAGCGCATTCCGGGCTTCTCCCTTATTGAGTCCAGCCTGGGTTCGTCTGCGCAAATCCAGATCCTGTATCCAGTCGAGCATAAAAATTGACCGTTCGATCCGGCCGACTTCGCGCAAAGCCACAGCCAGACCATTCTGACGGGGGTAAGATCCGAGTTTGCGCAGCATGGCCGAAGCGGTCACGGTTCCACTCCGAATAGATGTGACGAGACGCAGCAGGTCGTCCCAGTGTTCCACAATATGGTTGGTATTGATCAGGTCACCGGCCATCCCACCCAGAAGTTCGCCCGGGTGTTGTCCCGGAAAAAGGTGAAGTTTCCGCTCTTTCAGATCCCGTATCCTGGGCGCAAATCGATAACCAAAGAAGGGCATCAGCCCGAAAACATGATCCGATGCCCCACCCGTATCTGTATAATGCTCTTCAATGGAAAGTCCGTTAGCATGATAAAGCAGTCCATCCAGAACATAGGGCGCTTCACCGGCCGTCGCAGCAATCACCCGGGTCGAAAACGGATCATACTGATCGGAGATGTGGGTGTAGAAACTGACGCCCGGTTCACTGCCATTGCGCGCATTGATATCGCTGATCGCAGCGCCTCTGCCACCTGCATGAAACAATTGACCATCACTTGAGGACGATGTGCCGTCTCCCCAGAGTGACGCCAGGGGCAGCCCACGATGGGCTGCAACCATACGGCCAAGGGCTTCGGCGTATCCGGCCTCGCTGATATGCCAGTCATGCAGATGCGCCAACTGGCGCAGGGTGGCACCCTGACAGGTGTCGGCCATGCGTGTCAGACCAAGATTAATCCCATCCGCCAGGATCACCGTCAGCAGGGCGTTTTTGTCATCCGCGACACGGCTGGAACGGCGATGGGTAAAGCAGTCGGTGAAGCTGATCCAGCGGTCCACTTCCAGCAGAAGATCAGTAATCTTGATCCGTGGCAGCCGGTCGTAAGCCGCCCGCCTCAACTCTTCCACAGCAGGGGGTGTAATTGCTTTCAGAGGCGAAATCACAAGACCATGTGCATCAAGCCGGACCTGTGACAACTCGCCCTTCCTGGCAAGAGCCGTCACCCGGTTCAGCGCGGTTTCCAGCACTGCACGCCGTTGAGAAAGGAACGTGTCAGCCGTAGCATTGATCGCCAGAGGCAACGGTCCTTGCGCGCGCATCGCTGCAAACGTGGCTTCCGGAAGAAGGTAGGTGTCGAATGCGCGGTATTGGCGACTTTCCGTTACCCAGATGTCTCCGGCACGCAGACGCTCGCGCAGCTGGGTCAGAACACAGAGTTCGTAAGCCTGTCGTATGACTGTTCCCTCTGGCCTGACAAAGCTGTGCCAGGAAGGCGGAATGAAACGGATCGGACAGGAGTCAGGCAAGCGGCGTTTACCGGTCCGATAGAGGTCTCCAATGATCTGCACCGCCTTCAGTAATCCCTGTACCGTGCGACCACCCTGAAACTGGAACGCGTTCAGGAATGGACCAATGGCAGGACGAAGAGAGCGATGCCGGTTGATCAGTTCGGCCGTGCGATCAATGGTCTCTGGAGCTGTCAGGGTTTCAGCCCTGCCGATGGCGTCCTGGAGGCGGGGCCAGTCAATTCCCGTAATGGCAGACAGTGAATCAACACCCTGATCACGCGCCTCAATCAGATGACGGCAGGAGGTTGTCAGCAGACGAAGCTGGGCCTGCAACGATCGCATGGTGACAATCGCTTTGTCACGGATCCGGTGCTCGGCACGGCGCATCATGCTTCCGAGGAGTTTGTCCATCATTGTGAGGGTCGCGTCGGTTAGAACCTCCTCAAGTCGGCCCCCGGCTGCCACCAGAATGGCGTAACGACGGGATGACCGAAGCTCGGCCAGATGCTGGGGCGTAATCCGGGCAGCTTCTTCGCTCAAACGGTCGAAGGCCACACGCGGTATGGTCGTGGCGCGAGCGCTGTCGAGGTTCAGGGATCGTACATACTCCAGGCGTTCCAGCAATCGCAGGATATTGCGCGCGGCTGGTGACAGGGGCGGGTTACGCAGCCACGAGAGCGAGGAGGCACTGCGATCGCCACGACGCTCCAGCATTTTGTCCAAACGACAACGGGTTTCCAGCGGCAGATCCCCTGCAAGGACGTCATGGACAAGGTGATCGGCCTGCTGACGAGCACGGCGCACCAAGGCTTCAATGACAGTGACCGACGGCAGGAGAATGCTTCGGCGACGCATCTCGTCAATCAGGATCGCAGCCATGCGGGATGGCTGGGTCACATGATGTGCAATTGGCATCGCGAAACCGGTCATGTCATGAAATGCCGACCGATCGAAGGTTCGGTAGCCATAACGCTTCATCAGGTGGGCCAGATGGGATCGACGGGTTTCGTCACGACGTCCGTAATGGGACCAGAGCCCAGGGGACAGGTCGAGCTGCCGCGCAACAAATGACAGAATGGGAGCCGGTGGTGTTTCACCAGATTCCAGCACCCGTCCCGGCCAGCGCATGTAGAGCATGACCATCGCAAAACCCAATCGGGAGGTTTCTCCGCGGCGGGTTGCGATCAGATCGAAGTCATCATGGCTGAGTGTAAAATGTCTCGTGATCTCGCGATCATCGACAGAAGGCTCGTAATGTCGGGCGAGAGCTTCACGGGTCAGAAGACGGCGCCGCGCCATGATCGGATGTCTCCTTCATGTGTCCGGAAGGGGATCATTGAACGGACGATCACTGGTTCACCTGCCAAGGCAGAAAAACAGCCGAAAGCCGAGTCTCATATAGATGGTACCATATTTTTTGCATTGATGGGGCGTTATACGTTACACTTTCCCGCATGACGCACACATTGATCGGCTATGCCCGATGCTCGACGGACAAACAGGACCTCGCGGTCCAGCAGCAGGAACTTCTCAAACTCGGTGTTGCTGCCGATCGCATCTACACGGACAAAGGCTTTACTGGCACGAACCGGGAGCGACCCGGCCTTGATCAAGCCCTTGCGGCTGTTCGCAGTGGCGATACTTTGGTCGTGCCAAAGCTTGATCGGCTGGCCCGATCTGTCCCTGACGCGCGAGCCATTGGCGATAGTCTGACAGCCCGTGGTGTGAAGCTTCAACTTGGGAGCAGCATTCACGATCCGTCAGATCCGATGGGTAGACTGTTTTTCAACATCTTGGCGACTTTCGCGGAGTTTGAAGCCGATCTGATCCGGATGCGCACCCGCGAAGGCATGGCGGTCGCCCGCGCCAAAGGCAAGCTACGCGGGAAAAAACCTAAGCTCTCTGACCGGCAGCAGAAGGAGCTTCGCCGGATGTATGATACCGGCGATTACTCCATCAGCGATCTAGCCGAAGTCTTTTCCATCTCTCGTCCGACAGTCTATCGAGCTCTCAGCAGAACAGCCTCAACGTTCTTGTTGGGTTCACTCTAAGCGTACGTAAAGTACACTTTCGTGTCGTGACCCCATCAACGCTGGCCGACTGGGTGGGAGCCTGCACCGCGACGCTGGCCCCCCTGACTACGCTGATCCGGGCGCATGTGCTGGCGGCACAACGCCTGCACGCGGACGACACCACCGTGCCGGTTCTGGCGAAAGGCCGGACAGTCACCGGACGATTGTGGAATTATGTGCGTGATGATGGTCCATTTGGTGGGCCAGCACCGCCAGCCGTCTGGTTCCGGTATTCCCGGGACCGCAAGGGCGAACATCCCACGGACCATCTCACCGGCTGGACCGGCATTCTGCAGTCAGACGCCTATGCGGGTTATAATACTCTGGCGAAACCGGGACGCCAACCCGCGCCGGTTGTCTCCGCCGGATGCTGGGCCCACGGACGCAGAGGGCTGTTCAAAATCGCCGAGAGGGACAAGGCGCCCCTCGCCATAGAGGCAGTAGGCAGGATCGACGCCATATTCCAGGCCGAGCGCACCATCAACGGTACGCCCCCAGAACATCGGCTGGCAGTCCGTCAAACAGACATAGCCCCTCTGGTCGACGATCTGTTCGACTGGATGCGGGAGTGTTGCCGGCGCATGTCGACAAAAAATCCCGTTGCCCACGCCATGAACTATTTTCTCAGACGTGCCGATACATTCACACGATTCCTCACTGACGGCCGGATCTGCCTCTCAAACAATGCAGCAGAACGCGCCCTGCGCGGCATCGCCCTGGGCAGGAAAGCCTGGTTGTTCGCCGGGTCCGATCGTGGCGGAGAGCGCGCCGCCGCCATGTATTCCCTGATCGTCACCGCGCGCCTGAACGATGTCGATCCCCATGCATGGCTCGCTGATGTCCTGGCACGGATCAATGACATCCCCAATCCACGCCTCCATGAACTCCTGCCCTGGCACTGGAAAGCCCACCAGCAGGTCCACAATACCATCGCCGCCTGAATACGCCCGCGTCTCTCGCCGGATGATTACCCCACAGGCACGCACGACACCGGCTGTCCGGGCTGAGATAGCTCGTTCGTCAGAACCGACATCCGTGCTCGCCAGACGCTACGGGATCAGCGATGAAACAGTCCGCAAGTGGCGCAGGCGTGGTTCGGACGCCTGTCAGGACCGCAGCAGCCGTCCCTGGAGGCTGGCCTGGAAAGCCTCGGACGCGGATTTCTTCTGTGGTTGCCGTCCGTTATGCAAGAGTTTTCTGACCCATATTGACGTGTGATCGTGTGCGGTCTTCTGTAAGGCCTGTTGATGTGGCCTTTCAGAAGCCACTGGCCGGTATGGTGATCAGCGGATCAGATCCAAATCTCACAGGCGTGCTTTAAAGCACAGAGAAATCCACTGGTTTTTCCGATCCGGATCAAACGATCATGCGCCCATTCAGGTCATCGCCCTCTCACACCCCTACCGGTTCCATCCGCGGGAGCCGAGCCATCGCTCAGGCTGCCACGGACAGGGCCGGATCCCGATAATCCTCCTGTTTTGTTGCCATGGCCCAGATGGCTCGTGCCATCCTGTTGGCCAGCGCAATGGCTACCAGCATACGGGGCTTGCGGGCCAGCATCCGTGCCAGCCAGCTTCCCGGTGCAGGGGCCTTACGGCTGGCCCAGTTCACCAGGGTCATGGCACCCATGATGAGAAGCCTGCGGATATCAGCCTGCCCGGCTTTTGATATCTTCCCCAGCCTTTCCTTTCCGCCAGATGAGAACTGACGGGGCACCAGCCCCAGCCACGCAGCAAAGTCGCGCCCGCGCCGGAAGCTCTGCAGGTCAGGCGCAAAAGCTTCAATCGCAAGAGCGGTCAGAGGACCCACTCCAGGCATGCTCTGCAATCTGCAGGTGTTTTCACTTTCCTGGGCAAGCATCCTGATCTTCTTTGTTCTGACATCAATCCGCACACTCTGCTCCGAAATCTGTCGCAGCAGATCAAGGCATTCCTGCCTTACAAGATCTGGCAGAACTGCATCATCCAGCATGGCTTCAATGCGTTTGATATGCGCAATCCCCTGTGGCACGACGAGACCGAATTCATACAGAACGGCACGCAGGGCATTCACCAGTTCCGTGCGCTGGTGCACCAGACGCTGCCGGGCCCGGAAAAGAACGCCACGCGCCTGCTGCGCTTCAGTGCGTGGTTCGACAAAGCGCATTTCCGGCTGACGGGCCGCAATGACGATCGCTTCCGCATCAGCAGCATCGTTCTTCTGGCGCTTCACGAAAGGCTTCACATACTGCGGAGCGATCAGTCTGACCTCGTGACCAGCTCCTGCCAGTTCGCGAGCCCAGTAATGCGCGCTCCCGCACGCTTCAAGAACGACCAGAGCAGGCGGCTGCGTGGCCATGAACTGCATAAACTGCTGACGACGCAGCTTTTTGCGAAACATCACCTCGCCCGCACGCGAAGCTCCATGAACCTGGAAAATGTTCTTTGCCAGATCAACGCCTATCACTGTATCCTTCATCTGCCGTCCTTTCGCGCAGTCGTTTCTTCCAACGACCATTCTGGCACATTGCGATGCCGTGCGGGGAGGACGGCAACCACCCCATCTCACACTTGAGGCAGTTTCGGGTCATTTTGTAGAATTCAGTCATCCCACAGGAGCCCGATCTGGAATATTGACGATATTCTGCTTCTGGCGGCGGGTTCTGAACGCAGTGAGGGTGTCACGGCCTGAGAAGGCAGTGTTGGTGGAAGCTATGTGGTCTGTGCACTGTCTGTTTCGTCAGGAAGCCTGGCGGAGCCTTCGCAATCGTGCATGAGCGAGGGCGAATTCGTGCTGGCAAGGGAATATATCGGGCATGGACAGGACAATTCGACGCACGCTGACCTTTACGACTGTTGCGATTTTGAGCAGTCGTGCGCGTATGGTGCCACAGGTCGCCTTCTCCAGGCTGGTCTGCCCAAGGGCCAGTCTTTGCAGAGCGGTCAGCAGGACATAGGCTGCGGCCGAGAACCACAGCCGGAGCTGGTTGGCCCGGATGGTGTGGGACGAGGTCCTGTCTGAGAACAGATCCATCTGGCATTCCTTGATGCGGTTTTCCATATCCCCGCGTGCGCAGTAAATCTGTTCGTAGAGATGGCGGGGGTCGGACATTCCCTGCGGTAGCGTGGTGACAATAAAGCGATGATAGCGGTTGCCGTGGCGCCATTCGGCCTTGGCCACCACCCGCCTGCGGCGCGTCCAGCTGTCCTTTGTGATCCAGTCAAAGGAGGCGAAACCGCGCGCAGCTCTGCCTGTCGTGGCGGCTTCGTCACGAACCTCAGCGGACAAAGAGGCAATCCGGTCATACAGGCGGGTGTTGCCTGCAAGCCCGAACAGGAAGTCAACGTGGTTGTCTTCGCACCATGTCATCAGACTGTCCCGGGCGAAACCGCTGTCCCCACGCACCAGGATACGCACCCGGGGCCAACGGCTCCTGATCTGCTCCACGATCCGGCGGATGTCTGCCAGTGCTTCCTTCCCCGGGTCCCTGTCTGCCGTGCGCAGGGTAGCGCTGAGGAGATGGTCCCCGCAGAAGACATACAGGGGAAGATAGCAGTTATGGCCGTAATATCCATGAAAGGCGCGGCCTTCCTGATGGCCATGGATACGGTCATCGGTGGCATCCACATCCAGAACGATCCGGGCGGGTGCGTGCTCATGCTGGTCAAGGAAGAGCGTGACGAACAGGGTAGCCAGGGCCTCATGATCAGCAATGATGCGGCAGTAACGATCTGCCTGCTGCCCACTGCGCTCCAACCGGTTCAGTGTAGATTTGCCAGCCAATGCTGCGCAGTTTGCCCGGCCTCCTGACAGACGGCCCGAGGCCAGACCAAAGATCAGGTCATGCCGCAGGGCATCGTGATCATTGAGATCTTCATAGCCCAGTGCCAGGCCCATGATCCGCTGACGGACAAGGTCTTCAACCCGGTATTCCACAAAGCCGGGATGCCGTTCATCGCGAAAACAGGCAGCAAAGCGGCGGCTGAGACCCAGAATGTCATCAGCCTGCTTCACCAGAATGACGCCCCCATCCGAACTCATGCGACCCCCGTCAAAACGGGCCACAACACGCCGTCCACAGGAGGCTGGAAACTCATACGCGCCTGCGCTACACTCTGTCTGCATCGGGTTTTCTTATAGATTACGAAAATTTCTTTTGTGCAAAACAGACTTTTTCATAATCTAACCCGATGTACAACCCTTCTGTGAGATTTCCGCGTTGAGGCAATTTCGGGTCATTTTGTAGAATTCAGTCATCCCACAGGAGCCCGATCTGGAATATTGACGATATTCTGCTTCTGGCGGCGGGTTCTGAACGCAGTGAGGGTGTCACGGCCTGAGAAGGCAGTGTTGGTGGAAGCTATGTGGTCTGTGCACTGTCTGTTTCGTCAGGAAGCCTGGCGGAGCCTTCGCAATCGTGCATGAGCGAGGGCGAATTCGTGCTGGCAAGGGAATATATCGGGCATGGACAGGACAATTCGACGCACGCTGACCTTTACGACTGTTGCGATTTTGAGCAGTCGTGCGCGTATGGTGCCACAGGTCGCCTTCTCCAGGCTGGTCTGCCCAAGGGCCAGTCTTTGCAGAGCGGTCAGCAGGACATAGGCTGCGGCCGAGAACCACAGCCGGAGCTGGTTGGCCCGGATGGTGTGGGACGAGGTCCTGTCTGAGAACAGATCCATCTGGCATTCCTTGATGCGGTTTTCCATATCCCCGCGTGCGCAGTAAATCTGTTCGTAGAGATGGCGGGGGTCGGACATTCCCTGCGGTAGCGTGGTGACAATAAAGCGATGATAGCGGTTGCCGTGGCGCCATTCGGCCTTGGCCACCACCCGCCTGCGGCGCGTCCAGCTGTCCTTTGTGATCCAGTCAAAGGAGGCGAAACCGCGCGCAGCTCTGCCTGTCGTGGCGGCTTCGTCACGAACCTCAGCGGACAAAGAGGCAATCCGGTCATACAGGCGGGTGTTGCCTGCAAGCCCGAACAGGAAGTCAACGTGGTTGTCTTCGCACCATGTCATCAGACTGTCCCGGGCGAAACCGCTGTCCCCACGCACCAGGATACGCACCCGGGGCCAACGGCTCCTGATCTGCTCCACGATCCGGCGGATGTCTGCCAGTGCTTCCTTCCCCGGGTCCCTGTCTGCCGTGCGCAGGGTAGCGCTGAGGAGATGGTCCCCGCAGAAGACATACAGGGGAAGATAGCAGTTATGGCCGTAATATCCATGAAAGGCGCGGCCTTCCTGATGGCCATGGATACGGTCATCGGTGGCATCCACATCCAGAACGATCCGGGCGGGTGCGTGCTCATGCTGGTCAAGGAAGAGCGTGACGAACAGGGTAGCCAGGGCCTCATGATCAGCAATGATGCGGCAGTAACGATCTGCCTGCTGCCCACTGCGCTCCAACCGGTTCAGTGTAGATTTGCCAGCCAATGCTGCGCAGTTTGCCCGGCCTCCTGACAGACGGCCCGAGGCCAGACCAAAGATCAGGTCATGCCGCAGGGCATCGTGATCATTGAGATCTTCATAGCCCAGTGCCAGGCCCATGATCCGCTGACGGACAAGGTCTTCAACCCGGTATTCCACAAAGCCGGGATGCCGTTCATCGCGAAAACAGGCAGCAAAGCGGCGGCTGAGACCCAGAATGTCATCAGCCTGCTTCACCAGAATGACGCCCCCATCCGAACTCATGCGACCCCCGTCAAAACGGGCCACAACACGCCGTCCACAGGAGGCTGGAAACTCATACGCGCCTGCGCTACACTCTGTCTGCATCGGGTTTTCTTATAGATTACGAAAATTTCTTTTGTGCAAAACAGACTTTTTCATAATCTAACCCGATGTACAACCCTTCTGTGAGATTTCCGCGTCCAGAACGACCGGAATTTCCGGCACAGGCGCTGCCGAATGACTGACCCACCAAAGGCGCTTTTCCAGCCGGTCAAAAGCGAAAAAATCATCACACAGCATGGCAATGAGTTCGGGTTCATCGCTCATGTGCCGTGACGCAATCCGCTCCAGCCGCATGCCCGCTTCATAAGACGCCAAACCGATCACGCCTCCGGGAAAAGGCAGATCTTCCGCACTGCGTGGACGCAACATCGCACGGATACAAGACCAGACATCCGTCCCCTGCGCGATTTCCACACCGTCACGCTTCAGAACCCCCCTGTCGCAACACGAGTGTGGAGACTGGTCGTGGACAGAGCCATGACCAGCGCCCTTCAGGCGACTCTCCACCGCTGTCCAGCATGACGCAGGACGATGCTCCGGAAGCAAATCCGAGAAAATCCTCGGGCGGGCGCCAAGCAAGCTCTGTCTTGAAAATCTCGGAACATATCATTCGTGCTTTTTAGCCCGGTTCGCAGCAGAAGATTAAGCGTCTTTGTGCTGGTCTTTTTCCTCTTTCATTCCATCTCTGCTATCAGGGCCAAAGTTTCAGACAACCCCATGGGTCATGCATGTCCGTTCCCGAAATCGCACCGTTCCACGCCATTGAACTCAGCGCTCTGGCCCACCGTCTCGCAGCCGAGGGACAGGACATCATTCACATGGAATTTGGCCAGCCCTCCACCGGGGCGCCGACCAAGGCCATCGAACGCGCACAACATGTTCTGGCCACAGATCCGATGGGATATTGGGAAAGTCAGGCCCTTCGTGAACGGATCGCCCGGCATTATCACGACACATATGGCGTCAGCATCCGCCCGCAGCAGGTCATTCTGACCTGTGGCGCGTCACCGGCTCTGGTTCTGGCCCTGCTGTCCAGCCTCACACCCGGCATGCGCGTTGCTCTGGCCCGGCCGGGTTACGTTGCCTATCGCAACACGCTGAAAAGCCTTCACATGGTCCCGGTTGAAATCCCGTGTGGCGAGAAAGAACGCTTCCAACTGACAGCGCGCGCCATCGAAGCGCTTGTGCCCGCACCGGACGCCCTGATTATCGCCAGTCCCGCCAACCCTACGGGGACCATCCTGCCGGAACAGGAATTCCGCGCCATCGTCCGCGTCTGCCGCGAGCGCAATATCCGGATCATCTCCGACGAAATTTACCACGGTCTGAGCTATGGTGAACCAGCGCACAGCGCTCTGGAATATGAACCGGAAGCGCTGATCGTGAACAGCTTTTCCAAATATTTCAGCATGGCACCCTGGCGTCTGGGATGGCTGATCATTCCCGAAGACATGATCGACAAGGCGCGTGCCCGCATGGGCAATCTGTTCCTGACACCTTCTTCCCTGAGCCAGCACGCCGGGCTGGTCGCCTTTGATTGCAGCGAGGAGCTGGAAGGGCATCTTGTGACCTATCGCAAGAACCGCGATCTTCTCCTGCAAGCTCTCCCACAGATGGGCTTGAACAATATAGCCCCCCCTGATGGCGCGTTTTATGTTTATGCCGATATCGGACATCTGACTGACAACAGTCTGATATTTTGCGAAGAACTGCTGCGCGATACAGGTGTTGCAACTGCGCCCGGAATTGATTTCGACCCGGTCAATGGCCACAAATTCATGCGCTTCAGCTTCGCGGTTTCAACCGACAGGATTGAAGAAGCTATTGCCCGCATGATTCCCTGGTTTTCAGCGAAAACGGACAAATAAAGGGGCATACTCCCCCCATTGTTCGTTAAGAAAATTATGCCGAGTGTTTTTCTGCCGCTTCCAAAGCCGGAAAAACACTCAGTGCAGACCACTGGAAACTGCAATCCTTATTCGCTTCCGGCGTCTAACTGATGACATTCTGCAATTCGCATGAAAAGGATGTGGAATGCCATGTTTTTTCAAAAAATATTTGAAAACATAGACGAAATTACAGAAATCATTATCTGGCATATTTCACGAGGCATATACCGGCATCCATACGGAAAGACACTTTACGATTTGGATTAAGTATTTTAGATATTGCTAAAATAGAATTCTGCAATAAGGTATCAACGTGGAAAAACGAAACCTATCCCTCTCCCATGAAGCCATGCAGCGTCATGCCTCGGAAGCAGAGAGGTTTCTCAAGGAACTCGCCAATGCCAACCGACTGATGGTGCTGTGCCACCTTGTCTCCGGTGAAAAAAATGTCGGAGATATCGCTGAAGCCGTTGGATTATCGCAGTCGGCCCTGTCTCAACATCTGGCGCGACTTAAAGATGCTGGTCTGATTACTTCAGAACGACGCGGCCTGATGATCTATTATCGACTTTGCAGCGCTGAAGCACAGGCAGTACTTGCCGTGCTTCAGCTGATCTTCTGTCGCGAACACCCTTGATTAGGAAGTTCATGTAAAATGACAATGCAGTCCGTGGATGCAAAAACCCTGAACGATTGGCTGGAGCAGAAGAAAGTCGCCCTGGTCGATGTGCGAGAGCCCTCGGAATTTGCATCCGAGTCCATTTCCGGCGCGACCCTTCTGCCACTGGGCTCAATCAAAAAGGCCATTCTGCCGCCTCATGCTGACAAAAATCTGGTCATTTATTGTCGCAAGGGTGGTCGTGGTGCTTCTGCCTGCAAGAAACTATTGGCCGAAGACCCCAGCCTCACTCTCTATAATCTTGAAGGAGGCATCGAGTCCTGGATGAAGGAAGGCCTGCCATTACAAAGAAGCGGCCGGAAAGTCCTGCCCCTCGACCGTCAGGTGCAACTCATCATCGGATTACTTGTTCTCACAGGCAGCCTTCTCGGCTTTTTTGTAAGCCCATGGTATTTCCTGCTGACCGGCTTTTTTGGCGCGGGCCTTACCGTTGCTGGACTGACAGGTTTTTGCGGCCTGGCACGGGTCGTAGCTCACGCTCCATGGAACCGCTAAGCGCAGCCACAACAGTCAGTCCAACAGCCGATCAGATTGCATACCCCTGCGCTGCGATTTCCATGATTTCTTCTTTCCTGTTTTCACAGGGAGAGGAAATCCCGGAGTCGTGAAGTTAAATATTATGCAATGCTAATATGTAAAATGACTGGAAATTCCGGAAAAACCTACATCCGACGCTCCGAACGTTGAAATTGAAAAAATAATCTCACACCCGCGACCTTCATGACGGGAGGACAGCCACAAATTTCAGACTGGATCCGGCAACAGAAAAGTAAAAATCATCTACAGGACAAAGAAATGACAGACATATCCCCCTATGAAGCACTGGGTGGGGAAACAATGGTGCGTCAGCTATGTGCGCGCTTCTACACTCTGATGGATACTCTGCCGGAAGCTGCGGCTTGCCGTGCCGTTCATCCTCCTTCACTGACCCGTGCCGAAGAAAAGCTGTTCGAATATCTTACCGGATGGCTGGGCGGACCACCTCTCTATACTGACAAATATGGTCATCCACGACTACGCCACCGCCATCTTATTGGGGTCGTTTGCGGGAGGGGGCGAAATCCTACGCTAAGGATTTAGGCCAGCGATA
>CALFLO010000022.1 GCA_937880175.1 uncultured Gluconobacter sp. | reverse complement strand
CCCGCCCCCGCCGGCCATCATACCGTTGATTACAGGAAGCGCCATCGCCACCGGATTCAATACGATCTGGATTGATCAGGATGATATTTTCCACAAGGGCTTTCAGGTCACCTGAGGCAAAGTCAGGGCAGGCAGATGGGACGACTTTTGGTTTGTCACGACTGACAGCCTCTTCTGACTGTCGTCATCCATAAAGCCCCCTGTTCAGCCCGAAATCACGCAGCCAGCCTACGATTCCCCGATCTTTCCAGACCACAAGGTTTATGTTGACAGGGGAACGATTTCCATAATATCTGACGTATACGATATCCTTACAGAATCGCAATATATGCATTCTGCTCTCATGAAGCATTCAAGATCTCTCGTTAAACCGATGCGGGTGGAGTCTCCTCAGTGAAAAAGTTGCAGAGTACTTTGACGATTGGTTTTGCGGCCTTTGGCGCTGTGATGTCATCCACGCCCGGCAATGCCGAAACGACCCACCCGCACCAGCACGCGCCCACCGGGGCGCAGGTTCCCGGCCTAACGCAGCAGAAGAAGCATGTTGCTCCGGCCCGCAGGCATACGGCACCTGCTTCCGTGCCTGAACAGCTGAGCGTCGTGGGTCATACCAGCCCGTTCGGTCAGCACGCCATGCAGCGTGTTGGAACGGCCACCCTCCATATCAATGCCGAAGAACTGGCGCAGCATCAGGTTGTGGATGTGAAAGGTCTGATGAACCTTGTCCCCAACCTGACTGTCCAGCCTCAGGCCGGTAATGCCAACGTCAATTTTACATTGCGCGGCGTCGGACTGAAGGATTTCACATCCAACAATACGCCGTCCGTCATGACTTATGTGGATGGCGTAGCGCTTCCCATCGGCTTCATGGCCGGTTCTGCAATGTATGATATTGCCGGGGTCGATGTCACACCCGGTCCTGTTGGTTTCACGCATGGCATCACCGACAGTGCGGGTGAGATCAACGTGAAAACCGGCGATCCCACGTCCCGTCTGCATTATGGCGCCTCGGAAGATCTTGCGACTTACGAGCGGAGCATCACCAACCTGTATGTGTCCGGCCCGATTACGAGGCGGCTCCAGTTCCGCGTGGCGGCTTTTACCCAGCAGGGCGGTGGTTATCAGAAGAACATGTTCACAGGACAGCATCTCGGATCGGCCGATAAGGGCGGTGTAAGGGCCAAGCTCGCCTGGCAGCCGGACGACAGAACCGAGATCATGATCTCAGGGCATTTCGAGAAAGACAACTCCGAAGCTCCGGGCGTTTTCAATATCGTCGATAACAACGTGCATCATTTCCCGGCATCGACAGACAACCTTCTGACGTCCTGGGGTTTCAGGCCCCAGTTTACGAACCTGATCGGCGCAAAGGCGGGAAGCAAGCCGGGCTACGACGATACGTTTTTTGGCGCGAATATTTCGGCGTCCCGTGATCTGAAATTCGCCAAAATCACAGCCATCAGTTCATACAATCAGATGTACATCCATAATCTGATGGATCTGGACGGAACACCTTACGCCTATAATGACACGTATCTGAATACAAATGGCAGTTCGTTCACGCAGGAACTGAGGCTTCACTCCGATAATGAACGCAGCCGGATCCAGTGGACGGCTGGAATGTTCTACAACCGCACGCAGTTGGCATCGTCATTTACGGATGATTTTTATGACAGCGTCGTCAGGCCGTATATTTCCCGAACAGGCTATACCCAGAAGCAGCAGGCCTTCAGCCAGTTTGGACATATGCGTCTCAGACTTCTGAATAATCTGCATCTCACGGCAGGTGTGACGCATGAGGAAGACGACCGTCATCTGTATGACATGCGGACCATCCATTATGGCTATAGCGACGTAAGCTTCCCGACACATGGCGCACTGGCCAACCAGTTTACGGGGATGGGAGGCATTGAATATCAGGCACTCCCGAACCTGTTATTGTACGGAAGCGTGAAAAAAGGGTTCAAGCCCGGTGGCTTTACGGCGAACAACACCAATGTCGCCCAGCAGCTGACGCCGACAAAGCCTGAGTCGCTTCTGGCTTATGAGGTCGGCTTCAAATCAGATTTTTTCCACCAGCATCTGCGTGTGAACGGAAATGCGTTCTGGTATGATTATCATAACCAGCAGATCCTGGGTCTGGACGTCGTCTCTGGCTATGGTGTTGTCGGACAGTTCATCAATGTTCCCAAATCGCAGATCTGGGGTGTGGAACTGAACGTCGATGCCGAGCCTATTCCGGGTCTGATGCTTCATCAGCATGTTGGTTATGAAAGAGGCGTCTACAAAAACCTGAACATGGTGAATTCGGCCTCTGTGGTAGCGAATTACGTAAAAACAGGCGTCTATACATCGATCTATAACAACTATTCCGGTGTTGACAGCGGAATACCGAAGCTGAATCTCGAGGGCGCGGCTTCTTACAGGATCGTCCTCAGCAGAAACTGGCACCTGACGCCCTATATGAACTACAGCTACCGTGGCTCCCAGCTCGATGTTCCGGGGAACCAGATCTATCGTATGGCGCCTTATTTCCTGATGGATATGGGGCTGACATTCGGGCCGAAATCGAAGCGCTGGTCCCTCACGGCTTATGCAAACAATATTCTGGGCCGTCATTATGACCTGACCCGCGATATCGGACTGAATGCCTTCTTCGGAGTTCCCGGAACACCAAGAATGGTTGGCGGTCGTTTCCGTATCGATCTATAATTACTCCAACAGAGACCTGGGATCATTGATAATGTCTGTAACCGTATTTAAAAACGCGCGTATTATTGATGGCAGCAGCGACGAGGCGCTGGATCCCGTCGATGTCGTTGTGGAAGGCCAGTACATCAGGGAAATCAGCCAGGGGGAAAATCTCTCCGATGCGCAGGTGATTGATGTGTCCGGCCGCTATCTGATGCCGGGTCTCATTGATTCCCACGTCCATATCGTTTCGGTTGTCGCCAATTTGGGTGTCAACGCGACGTTGCCGGACTCTCTGGTCATGGCACGGTCCATGAAAATCCAGCGTGAAATGCTGATGCGTGGCTTTACGACCGTGCGCGATGTCGGTGGCGCGGATCTCGGGCAGGTAAGGGCTTACGAGGAAGGTCTGGTGGATGGCCCGCGTCCCGTGATCTGTTGTAAAGCTCTCAGCCAGACAGGGGGGCATTGCGATTTTCGGGGACCGTTCTCGTCTGCCCCGGATGTCATGGCAGGTCGTCTTGGCTCGCTGGGCTATGTCTGTGACGGTGTCAGTGAAGTCCGGCGGTTTGCACGCGACCAGTTGAAGAACGGTGCGCGCTTCATCAAGGTCATGGCCAATGGTGGCGTAGCCTCGCCGACCGATCCGATTCATGCCCTTGGTTTTTCGATCGAGGAACTGAAGGCGATCGTTGAGGAAGCGGAAAACGCAGGCACGTATGTTTCCGCTCATCTTTACACGGATGCGGCCATTCGCCGCGCCGTGGAATGCGGTATCCATTCTCTTGAGCACTGCAATCTGATCCAGCCCGAGACTGCGCGCCTTGCCGCAGAACGCGGCGCAATCGCGGTGCCAACGCTGATCGCTTACAAGAAAATCGTCGAGATCGGCGAGAAGGTCGGTATGGGCGCCACGGCCATCGGCAAGGTCGACGAAGTCCATCGTGCGGGAATGGCCTCCCTCGACATCATGCGCAATGCCGGGCTGGAAATGGCGTTTGGATCGGACCTTCTGGGAGAAATGCAGACCTTCCAGTCTGAAGAATTCTCCCTGCTGTCCGCAGTGCTTTCAAATCGCGAGATCATCAGATCTGCTACGAGTGTCGGCGCGCGCCTGTGCCATATGGAAGGGAAGATCGGCACCATAGCGCCCGGCGCCTATGCGGATCTTATCGTGGTGGACAAGAACCCCCTGACCGATATTTCCGTTCTGGAGAAGCAGGGGCAGTATCTGTCACTGATCATGCAGGAAGGAAAGATCAAGAAGAACGCCCTTTAATACTTCTATTGATTTGATCAGGTCCTTAAATATTGAGAGGAAAGAGACCGTTGTCCAAAAACAGTCTCTTTCCTCCCTGTTCTCGACAGGATCGCTCCAACCCTCGCAGGGCAGAGAATAAGCGTCCCTGAAAATGCCGTTTCCTGAGGTTTATGCTGCACCTCTGACCGACCGGGTCGCGATGTCAGATCCCCGTAAAATATAGCTTTCATTGATCCGGTGATGCGATGACCGAAGATGCTGACTATAATTCCGAAACCAAAACGTTCACGATTCCTGAACTTGAAACCTATATTCTGGACGTTCTGCATCGCCTCGGCCTGAGTGGTCTGCATGCAGAGACTGTGGCGGCCACCATTCTGGCCGGTGAACGCGATGGCGGCGGATCGCATGGCCTGTACAGACTGAAAATGGTTGCCCAGACGATCTGGCAGGGTTCGGTTGATCTACAGGCGATCCCGGTTCTGAAAAATCTGTCGCAGGCCGTTCTTCGCGTGGAAGGAAAGCGCTGTTTTGCACCTCTGGCATTCCACTCTGCTCTGCCATCCCTGATCGAGCGCGCAAAAACATGCGGTGTGGCTGTTCTCGCCATCAATGACTGTGTGCATTTCGCGGCTCTGTGGCCTGAGGTGGAGGCCATTGCGCAGCAGGGTCTGGTCGGGATCGCCTGCACGGCCAGTCACGCATGGGTGGCGCCCTATGGCGGCATGAAGCCCCTGTTCGGGACGAACCCGCTGGCTTTTGGCTGGCCCCGGCCGGGGAAGGATCCATTCGTTTTCGATTTCGCGACATCCGCGGCCTCCCGCGGAGACATCGAACTGCATCGACAGGCTGGACAGCCCCTGCCGGATGGCTGGGGTATCGATTCCAGCGGCCAGCCGACGAATGACCCCCAGGCTGTTCTGCAAGGCGCAATGCTCCCGTTCGGTGGCCATAAGGGATCGGCGATTGCCCTGATGGTTGAACTCCTTGCCGGTCCCCTGATCGGCGACATGACGAGCGCAAACTCCATGGCCCATGATGGCCCCAAAGGATCAGCCCCCACGGGCGGTGAACTGATCCTTGCGATCGATCCTGCCTGCTTCCAGCCCGGGCGCCCCGCCGGAGCTTTCTCCGAAGCGGAGACCCTGTTCGCGGCGATCGTCGGACAAGGCGCGCGTTTGCCGTCGCTTCGCCGTTACGCGGCAAGACGCAGGGCAAAGTCCCAGGGCATTGATGTGCCGGTCGCGCTGCTGGCGGATATCGAAATTTTTCTGAAAAAAGGGCGCACATGCTGACGTCAAAAGTTGTGCATATCGTCTCTTGCCATGCCGAGGGCGAGGTCGGGGACGTTATCGTCGGAGGTGTTCTGCCACCACCGGGTGAGACGATCTGGGAGCAGTCGCGCTTCATCGCGCGTGACGAAACACTGCGCAATTTCGTTCTGAACGAGCCGCGCGGTGGCGTATTCCGCCATGTGAACCTTCTCGTCCCGCCGAAGGATCCACGCGCGCAGACCGGCTGGATCATCATGGAACCCGCCGATACGCCCCCGATGTCGGGCTCGAATTCCATGTGCGTGGCAACGGTCCTGCTGGAGACGGGCATTGTCTCGATGCAGGAGCCCGAAACCCGCCTGATGCTGGAGCCTCCCGGCGGTGTGGTCGAAATTATCGCTTCGTGCCGCAATGGCAGCGTCGAGCGTGTCAGCCTCATCAACGTCCCTTCCTTCGCGGACAAGCTCGATGCCGTCATCGAGGTTCCGGGCATCGGCACCCTGAGTGTCGACACGGCCTATGGCGGGGACAGTTTTGTTATTGTCGACGCCCAGGCCCTCGGGTTTTCCATCACGCCTGACGAGGCCCGGGATATTGCGGAGCTCGGTGTAAAAATCACCGACGCTGCGAATGAGCAGATCGGCTTCTCCCACCCGACCAATGCCGGATGGGACCATATTTCCTTCTGCCAGATGGCTGGCCCGCTGGTCCGCGAAGGGAATGTGCTGTCCGGCAGCAATGCAGTGGCCATCCGCCCCGGAAAAGTCGACCGATCCCCCACGGGGACGGGCTGTTCCGCGCGGATGGCAGTGCTGAAGGCGCGTGGTCTCATGTCGCTGACGGACCGTTATGTCGCACGCTCGATCATCGGTTCGACATTCGAGTGCCATATCGACCGGGAAACGACCCTCGCGGATCACGCCGCCATCATCCCGGTCGTGTCTGGTCGGGCATGGATTACCGGAACGCATCAGGTGACACTCGATCCGACGGACCCGTTTCCTCAGGGCTACCGTCTCTCTGACACCTGGCCGAACGGCTCGTAATCCGGGCCAGTTTCCCATCGGCCTTTCCATCCCCGACGACAGAAATCTCCGAGACAAGAAGACCAGCCATGACCATTCTTTTTCGCAATGCCCGGATTTTCGATGGTGTTCATCCCGAACTGATCGACGGCATGAATGTCGTCGTCAGCGATGGCCGCATCGTCAGTGTGGGCGCGATCCCGGACGATCTGGGGGAGGTGCAGGAGATTGACTGCCGGGGCCGGACGCTTCTGCCGGGGCTGATCGATGCCCATGTCCACATCATTGCCAACAAGGTCGATCTGAGCGCCGGCAAACAGCACCCGTCCTACATCCATTCCCAGGCCGTGCAGATCATGGCCGGGATGCTGGACCGGGGTTTTACGACCGTGCGGGACGGCGGGGGCGCGGATGCTGGGTTCGTGCAGGCTGTTGAGGAAGGTCACCTCCGCAGTCCGCGCCTGTCCATTTCCGGACTGGCCCTCAGCCAGACGGGCGGCCATGGTGACATGCGCTCAACCCTCCTGCTGCCGCGTGAGACCGCCAATCACCGGATTGGCAGCATGATCGCCCGGATTGCCGATGGTGTGTCCGAAGTCCGTGAAGCAGCGCGGGACGAATTGCGCAAAGGCGCGCATTTCATCAAGATCATGGCCTCCGGAGGTGCTGCTTCCGTGACCGACCCGATCGATGCGCTTCAGTTTTCGGACGAGGAACTGCATGCGATTGTTCAGGAAGCGCGGGCGTGGAACACCTATGTCATGGCGCATGCCTATACCCCGGCCGCAATCTCGGCCGTGGTTCGCGCCGGTGGGCGGACCATCGAACATGGCAATCTTCTTGATGCACCAACGGCCCGCCTCATGCGCGAACACGGGGTTTATCTTGTGCCGACGCTCGTCGCCTCCGATGTTCTCAGCCGGAAAGGCAAGGCTTACGGATTTTCCGACCGCAGCGTCGCGAAGATCACGCATGTCTGCGAGCGGGGCATCGGGTCTGTCAGAATAGCGCGCGAAAATGGCGTGAAGATCGGCTTTGGTTCCGACCTGCTGGGCATTGAACTCCATCCCTACCAGTGTGATGAGTTCGTACTGCGCGCCAAGGCCGAGCCGACTGTCGAAACCCTGATCTCGGCGACAAGCGTCAATGCGGAAATAATGATGCTCAAGGACAAAATCGGTGTCATCAAGCCTGACGCCGAAGCCGACATTCTCGTCGTGGACGGTGATCCGACATGCGACAGCACGGTCTTCACCCATCAGGGTGAAAATATCGACATCATCATGAAAGGCGGAAAATTCTACAAAAACCGGACGATGTAAGAAACACCCGCCCCGGCAGCGCCGCCCCTCAACAGGTCTGCGCTTTTGCCTGTTGCCGGGCAGCATGCTGCTGATGCGTCGAAACACAGGTCATGACGCTCAGACTGATGAAAACAAAGGACGCAATTTCAAGGGGGGACGGCCAGCGCGCCTCCCACAGAAAGCCATAAATCAGAGCGAAGAGGGTTTCGAACAGGATCATCTGTCCTGCCATGGTCAGAGGCACCAGCCTGTTCATGCGGTTCCACAGGGAATTCCCGATAATGGATGCGAGAACGGCAATCGCCATTGAGGTCGCGGCAAAAAATTCCCATTGCCGCACGCTGTGCTGCAGGTTTCCCAGCAGGAAAGCGAAGGGGATCAGAATGACGGCCTGCGCGCCCGTTACAACGCCGGTCGCAAGGTTCCAGTCATAAGCGGAGATCGCGCTCAGACGCATGAGGCACCGGCTGTTTCCCACAGCATAAGCCGTCCAGGATGCCAGGGCCGCAACCGCGCAGAAAAGGCCGATCACCGTCTGGCTACTGGCTTTTTCCGTAAAAAGCGCCTGCCAGCCGATGCAGACGGCCCCCGCAGCACAGCACAGAAGGGATGGAAGAAGATGAACAACCGGAATGGCGCCTTTGTCCCGGCTTCCAATAATGGTCACGGCAACAGGCAAAAACCCGATTATTAACGACGTCAGCGCAATGCCGCCCTGCTGCACGGCCAGCGAAAGCATGATGTAATAAAGCGTGTTCCCAAAAAGGGAGAGCCAGAACAGATTCCGCCAGTCCGAACGGCTGAGGTGATTGACGATGATGCGCCATCTTGGAGCGATCATGAGGGCCGCCATGCAGCCATAGGCCAGATACCGTCCTGTGGCCAACTGAAGTGGGGAAAACTGCCGGACGAGTTCCGGGGCAAGGAAAACCAGTCCCCACAAGGCTCCCGCCCCGGCACCATAAAAAATCCCGAGCGATAAATTATGCCCGTTCCCGGATGGCTTCCCGGCTTCTGTGACATCCATCATGTTCTTCCTGAAAGGCGCTCTATGACGATCGGTTCTGCTATTCCCGAAGCGGGCTGGACCCATGACATTTTGAAATCAGAACAATATAGCGCTTTTCCATCCTGCGGAGAACCCTTCTGCCCCCGCGCATCTAGTGTTCATGCCAGATAGGGGCAGGGGCGTGCATAACCGGCATCCTTCGAAAACCGAGCAAAGACTCTCCCAAAAGCGTCACATTCAATCATAAATATGAGTTGACATGATCGTATTGACGTTTTTTATAACAGGTACAGAACCCGTTTCCTGAAAAGCCTCACTGTTCCTGCCCTGCTCCATCCGACTCATGGGTTCCTGGACGTCTCCCTGCGAAGCAGGTCCGCTGTTGTGTGCCTTCCTTCTGAAAGACCGTTTGTCATGAATGCTACCGAACGCGGCATCCGCGAACAGTTTCCCCTCTGGAACAAGGTGGACATGAGGGATGTCAAACCCGACCCGAAAATCGTTACGGTCGTCGTCGGATGTGGCACGTCCGTCCATATCGCTGACTCCATTGCCGCCAGCCTGAACGCTCAAGGCGTCTTTTCGCGCGCGGTCGCCGGCAACGAATGGACGCGTCGGCCCCAGGATTATGTCCCCCCCCGCATCCGCCCGGATATTCTGGCCCTCTCCCGTAGCGGAGAGTCAACCGAAACAGTTGCAGCGGCGATCGAGAGCCGCCGCAATGGCCTGCGTGTGACGGCTTTCACCTGCGCGGAAGGGGCCAGCCTCGAAAAGAATGCCAATGAAACTGTTCTGGCTGAAACGCACCTGGAAGAAGGGATCGTCATGACGGCTTCAGCCAGTCTGATGCTTCTGATGGGGCTGCGTTATGCCGGGATTTCTGTCACCGAAAAGACCACGGCAGCCGCGGAAACCCTGCTTGGGGAGGCTGACCCACATCTTGCGCCGCTGATTGAGGGCCGGTCCCATTTTGTCTTTCTGGGTGCGGGAGCCCTTTACGGCGTCGCCCGCGAAGGCTCCCTGAAGCTGCAGGAAATGAGCCTGAGCCAGACGGAAGCGCATCACCCGCTGGAATACCGTCACGGCCCGATCAGCCTGATTGATGACACCTCGTTCGTCATTTTCCTCTACCACCCGGACACGCTGGAAGAAGAGAGCGTTCTTGCCAGAGACCTGATGGCCAAGGGCGCGCGCGTTCTGGGGATCGGCGGCCCGGGCACGGTCTCGCTTCCTGTCGGGGAGGGGGCGGATGTCCGCCCGCTGGTGGTTCTGCCGGTTCTTCAGTTGCTGGGGGAATATGTGGCGCGTTCCAGAGGGCTGGACACTCTGGCGCCCCGTCATCTGACCAAAGTCGTGACGATCGCCTGACCATGAGCACTGCCGCGCTCCTGAACCTCGTCAGACAGGCCCATGATCCAGCCGTTCCGGCAGCGCGGCGCCAAGGTCTGGCGTCGGTGTGCTCCGCACATCCGCTGGTTCTGGAAGCCGCCCTGCTGCGTGCAGCCAGAACCGGCCGGCCTGTCCTGATCGAGGCGACCTGCAATCAGGTCAATCAGGACGGGGGCTATACCGGCATGACCCCGGCAGATTTCCGGGATCTTGTTCTGGGGATTGCGGCGAAAGCCGGTTGCCCGGAAGAACTCGTCCTGCTGGGCGGCGATCATCTTGGTCCCAATCCATGGAAATCCCTGCCGCCGCAGCAGGCCATGGACAAGGCCGTGACCATGATCGAGGCGTTCGCGCAGGCGGGTTTCGTCAAGCTGCATCTCGATGCCAGCATGGGCTGCGCGGGCGAACCCGGCGCGCTTTGCGATGAAACCGTTGCCAAGCGTGCCTGCGCCCTTGCACAGCGTGCGGAAAGCGTCGCCCCCGGTCAGGCCGTTTATATCATCGGAACGGAAGTGCCGGTTCCCGGCGGTGCGGCCGAAGCGCTGGACCATCTCGACCCCACATCCCCCGAAGCGGCGATGACCACGCTCGGGGTTCATGAAACACTCTTCCGCGGTGTTCTGGGAGACGAGGTCTGGAGCCGCGTGATCGGACTGGTCGTGCAGCCGGGCGTGGAGTTCGGCGTGGATGAGGTCGCCGTTTATGACCGACCGCGCGCACAGACCCTTTCGGCAACGCTGGACCAGATGCCGGGACAGGTTTTTGAAGCCCATTCCACCGATTATCAACCGCTCCCGGCCCTGCGCGCGCTCGTGGAAGACGGCTTCCTGCTTCTGAAGGTCGGCCCCGGACTGACCTTCGCCCTGCGTGAGGCCCTGTACGGGCTGGACAGCATCCGCTCCGCCCTTCTGCCCGGACAGGAAAGCCTGCGCACGGTCATGGAGCGCCTCATGACGCAGCACCCGGCACAATGGCGCGGCCATTACGAGGGAACGGACGCCGCGTGCGCCGTCCTCCGGCATTATGCCTATAGCGACCGGATCCGGTATTACTGGCCTCACCCTGAAGCGCAGGCCGCTGTTGCCGTGCTGATGCGTCAGCTTGAAGAAACGGGACTGCCCGGTCCCCTTCTAAGCCAGTTCCTGCCGACCCATTACGAAAAAATCCGCGACGGACATCTCTGCGCAGATCCGCGCGACATCGTTCTTTCCGCTATCGATACCGTTCTGGGCCTTTACGATCAGGCCTGCGGAGCTCCCCCGGACGTCCGTGAACGTCTATACTGACCTCTTCGAACGGTGTGCGAGGGCATTTGCATGAGTCAGTCCTTTATTGCAGCGATGGATGGCGGAGGCAGCAAAACCCTGTTGGCCGTTCTGAGGGAGGATGGCACGATCGCCGATATCGGCCGTGCCGAAGGCTCCAACCCCTTTGACCAGCCGTTGTGGCGCGAGACACTCTCTGGCCTGTTCGCCCGCCTTCCGGCTGAAACCCGCGCCATGGGCCTTGGCCTCGCCGGTTTTGGTGAAAGCGCGACCCTCAATCAGCGTCAGCGTGAGCTGATCAGCAGCACTCTGGAAAATATCCCCGTCTCCCTGACCAACGATGTGGACATGGCCTGCACAGGCGCCTTTGCGGGGCATGAAGGCGTTCTCCTGCTTTCGGGAACCGGTTCGATGGCCTGGGCAACGGACGGGCAGGGCCATCACTGCCGGGTCGGTGGCTGGGGCTCCCTGTTCGGAGACGAGGGCAGCGCCTTCTGGATCGGTCGAAAAGCCCTTGGCATCATCACTGCCATCCTTGACGGCCGCAACACGGCCGACACGGCTTTTCTGGCACCGTTTCAAAAGGAACTGGACCTTCCCGCAAGCCATGACGAATGCGCCGCGTCCCTGCTGGACTGGTATGGCAATCTGACGCATGAGCGCTCCGCCGTGGCCGCGCTTGCCCGATGTGTCGCCCGGCTGGCGGAAGAGGGCAGCGCACCCGCCCTGCGCATCATGGACGAGGCCGCTGCCGAACTGGCCACCCATATCCAGACGGCCCGGCGCAAACTGAAGCGTCCCGAACTCCCCTGGAGCTATGCGGGCGGAACCCTTCAGAGCCCGCTCCTGCGCAAGGCCATTGCCGAACATTGCGGAACCCCGGTGCCGCCCCGTCTACCCCCGATCGGGGGAGGGCTCCTGTCCGCCGCCAGACTGGCCGGCTGGACTGTGGATACGGACTGGATCGACAGACTGGCCCGCACACTGGAGCAGGCCGGTCTTGGTCACTGAAATACTCTTCCTTCTCAACGCCCCGGGCTCCCGGCTCACGGAAACCTCCTGACATGGCACGTTCCAAGGCTTCCTCGTCCCTCGACACGCTGACCGCCCCTTACGGACCGGGACCGCTCGGCGTTGCGGCCTCCATTTTCTTCCTCATGGGGTTCGTCACCTGGCTGAACGGACCGCTCATTTCCTTCGTGCGGGTCGCCTTCTCCCTCGGGGACGTCGCAGCCTTCATGGTCCCGCTCGTTTTTTACGTCTCGTATTTCATTTTCTCGATCCCGGCGTCGTTTCTGGCGCACAGGCTCGGCCTGCGTCAGGGCCTGTCAGGCGCGCTCCTGCTCTGCGCGCTGGGGGTGGCGGTCTTCGGGCAGTTCGTGTCCATGCGCCTGTACGCAGGCGCCCTGACCGGACTGCTGATTCTGGGCGCCGGGCTGTCCCTGATGCAGGTCGTCATCAATCCGCTCGTCAGCCTCCTCGGTCCTTCGGAGCGTGCGGCACAGCGGATCGCCATCATGGGCGTCTGCAACAAATGCGCCGGTATCCTCGCCCCCATCGTGCTGGCGACAGCCGTGATGGGGGACATCGATCACGTCGCCCAGAGCGTCCAGTCCGCGCCTGATGCAGCGACCCGTGATGCCGTTCTCAACGCTTTCGTTCATGCGATTTACGCCCCCTATATGGGCATGGCCGTCATTCTGCTCGCAGCCGCCATCGGCGTGGCTTTCTGCCCGCTGCCCAACCTTCAGGCGCCTCCCATTCCCGGCCTGCCTGACAGCGGAGCGCGGATTTTCCGCCCGCATCTGGTCTTCGGCATCCTCACGATGTTTCTCTATGTCGGGGTTGAAGTCATGGCCGGCGATGCCATCGGCACCTATGGGCAACAGTTCGGCCTGCCCCTGAGCCAGACGAAATTCTTCACCTCGCTGACCCTTGCGGCCATGCTGTTCGGCTATCTGCTCGGCTTTGTCGTCGTGCCGCGCATCATCACGCAGGAACGCTTCCTTGAACTGTCCTGTATCGGCGGCGTCATCCTTACCGTCATGGCTTTCCTGACCGGGGGGTACGTCTCCGTCGCCTGCGTCGCGCTCCTCGGCGCGGCCAATGCCATGATCATGCCGACAATCTTTCCCATCGCCATCCGGGGCGCAGGCTCCTGGACTCCGCTGGCCTCGGCGCTGATCGTCATGGCCTATAGCGGTGGGGCGATCATCCCGCAGATCTATGTGGCCCTGAAGCCTCTGGTCGGGTTTCAGGCCATGTTCGCACTGCTGGTCATCCCGTCCTATCTTGCGATCCTCTTCTATGCCCGTCGCTACGGGCAGACCGGCCTTCTTCCTCTGGATCAGCCCCAATGACACTGCATCTCGACGGCAATCTCGTTCTCCCCGACCTCGTTCTTCCCGGCCGCGTTACCTTCGACACCCATATCCGCGCCATTGAGCCGGTTTCCGCGCCGTCGGACCGCTATATCCTCCCCGGTTTCGTGGACGGCCATGTTCATGGCGGCGATGGCGCCGACACGATGGACGGTGCCGACGCCATCCGGACGCTCTCGCGCTTTCACATGGCGCACGGCACGACCACCATTCTCCCCACCACGATCACCGCTCCCTGGCAGGACGTGATGAACGCCCTGCGCGCTGTGGCCGAAGTCCGCCGGACGGGGATCGATGGCGGCCCCCGCGTGCATGGCGCTCATCTGGAGGGGCCATTCGTCAGCCCCCACAAGCTCGGCGCGCAACCACCGTTCAACATTGCCCCCGCGCCCGACAAGGTCAGTGAAGCCATTGGCACGGGCTGCGTGCGTGTCGTGACACTCGCCCCCGAACTGGAGCACGCGGAAATCGCCATGCGCCAGTTCGCTCAGGCTGGCGTCAGGGTCAGTCTGGGCCACACCACAACCGATTATGACGGAGCGCAGCGCGCCATCTGCGTGGTCTGCGCCGCAGGAGGCACGATCGGCGCGACCCATCTTTTCAATGCAATGTCTCCGATCGAGGGGCGTAAACCGGGGCCTGTCACGGCCCTGATGTGCAGCGATGTCGCCTATGCCGAAATGATCTTCGACACGCACCATGTCCACCCGGCGAGCTTCCGTCTGGCGTCGCGCCTGATGGACAGCCGCCTGCTGTTCGTGACGGACGCCATGCGCGGCACAGGAGGCCCCGAAGGCCCGAGCCAGCTTGGCGGACAGGATGTCGTCATCAGCAACGGTACAGTCCGCCTGCCGGGCGGTTCGCTGGCTGGCAGCATCCTTACGCTCGATCAGGCGCTGCGCAACGCCATACAGGCCGGAACCTCCCTCCCGGACGCTGCAAAACTCGTCAGCACCAACGCCGCAAGATATCTGGGTCTGCACGATCGCGGGGCTCTCGCTCCCGACCTCCTCGCGGATTTCACGGTTCTTGACGCCTCCCTCGCGGTCACCGAAGTCTGGGTGAACGGACAGCGGACCGCCTGACGGCTTCTTCAGCCGCCGATCAGGCCCGGAACGCTTTCGGCCAGCATCGATCGTCTTCTGGTGACCCCGCGCATGGACCTGTTGTCTTCAGTGCGCGGGGTGTCGGGTAGCCTGAAAATCCCGGCTATTCCTGCATAACATCAACGATAAAACGATCCAATCCGATCGAGATTCGAAAAATACGATACTTTTCCGCCTTAAAATCGGGCCTGTTATGACGGTCTTGACAGATTTTATGCGGATTAATCCCTTGAATAAAAACATGAAATATAAAAACACCATTTAACGGATCGTTATTGTTCGTTTTGTTATTGCAATCTTATGACGGGGCATGACACATTTTCTTCTCAAATCACGGAGTCTCCTTATGCCTGCCTTCGGAACGTCGCGGCTCCCCACGCGGAAGAAATGGATCTTTCTCATGGGAACAAGCCTCCTGCCTGCTCTCCCATGTCTCACGTCCTTTGCATCGGCCGACGCGGTAAAGACGCAGCACGGCGTGACGACGCAGAAAAAAGCCGCGGCGACATCCGGGAAACGATCAAAACCAGTCGCGGCGACGGCTGATACAGTCGAGCGCATTCAGGTGACAGCCGGGGTCGCGAGCGCCAATGGTGTGACGAACACCACGCCGGGCGGTGGCCTGCTGCCGCCGGAAAAAGCGGCCAAGGCCCAGCAGTCGGTCACACGGGACTTCATCGCCAAGCA
This sequence comes from uncultured Gluconobacter sp., assembly GCA_937880175.1. Classification (GTDB taxonomy): domain Bacteria; phylum Pseudomonadota; class Alphaproteobacteria; order Acetobacterales; family Acetobacteraceae; genus Gluconobacter. The sequence goes on along the minus strand of CALFLO010000022.1, from coordinate 23,474 downwards.
GGCCCCGACCAGCAATCCGCTCTCGCTCATCCAGTATACGCCGGGCGTAACCCTCGCCAGTGCGGACGCGTTTGGCCAGTCCGATCAGAGCAGCTTCACCATGCGTGGCCTCGGCCAGACATCCGTGGGCTTTACCCTGGAGGACATTCCTGTCGCCGATCCCGCGCATTACGTGCCTTTCACGTCGCAGGCGGCTGATACGGAAAACATCCAGAAACTGACTGTCCAGCAGGGTGTCGCGGATATTTCCCTGCCGCTTTACAACGCCATCGCCGGCTCCATCAAAGAATACCTGTCCGACCCTGCCGACCATTTTGGTGGCAAGATTGATCTGGCCTACGGCAATCATCAGCTCGCCCGTGAATTCGTGCGTCTGGATACGGGCGAACTGGGACATAGCGGCATCAAGGCGTTCGCGTCCTATTCCTATGGGACGAATGCCATGTGGATGGGGCCGGGACGCAATCGCCGCTCACATATTGACGCCAAGGCCATCAAGGAATGGGGCCAAGGCAACAGCGCCCGGCTATTCCTGACCTACACGCAGGAAAGTATACCGTCGTTCAAAAGCATCACGATGGCCCAATGGAAAGAAACCGGCCGATCGGGAGCCTATTACGATCCCACCTACACACCGGGGAATTACAACTACTGGAGGCTGAACATGACCGAGCAGCATTCGATCATGATCGGTGCGCCACTGGTCTTCAATCTCGGCCATGGCCTGACCTTCAAGACATCGCCGTATTATGTTCAGATCCATGGTGCGGGCGATAATGGTCAGACCCAGACCGAATATGGCTATAACGGCACGCGCCCGACCGGAAATCTCAACATTCCAGGTGCTGTCGATGGTACGGCACCCGTTCTGGCCGTCGATGTCTATAATCAGCATACGGCCGGATTTAACAGTTCCCTGTCCTGGAAAGCCGGGCATAACGAACTCGAGGCCGGATACTGGTACAATTATTATGACCAGACCGAAATTGCTCCCATGGCGGCCATCGGTCCGGACGGGACAGGAACGAATTTCTGGGGCCGTTATCCCATCAAGGATCAGTACGGCACGCCGCTCATGCAGTTCAACATCCACCTGATCCAGCAGGTGAATTCGCTCTTCATCTCCGATACCTACAAGCTGTTCCACGACAGGCTCACGCTCAATGCAGGCCTGAAGTTTGCGATGATGTCTTACAAATCGACCAACCTGATCCCTGGCGACGATTACAATTACGGACGCAACGACGCACAGCCCCTGCCGCAGGTTTCCGCCAGCTATCAGCTGACATCTGCGGACCAGATCTATTTCGACGCGGCGACCGCCTTCAAGGAACCGCAGGGTATTCTCGTTTACGGCAATTACTGGGACGCGGAATCCCCGACGCAGGACCTGTCACATTCCACAAACCTCAAGCCCGAATATTCGATTTCAGAAGAAATCGGCTATCGTCATACCGGGCTGGTCAACGTCACGGCGTCCCTGTTCAACTACAATATGACGAACCGTCAAAGTTCGGTTTCAAGCTACATCAACGGCAGACTTGTCTCGCAATACATGAATGCCGGTGGTCAGACCTCGCGTGGCGCACAGTTCGCTCTGGGGCTGCGTCCATGGCATGGTTTCAGCCCTTATGTGTCGTTCCAGTACCTGCACGCCACCACAGACAACAACCTGCCAAAAGGGCTGGACTACCTGCCGACAAAAGGCAAAATCGCGATCAACAGCCCCGAATATACGGCGAATGTCGGCCTCTCCTATGACGACGGTCATTTCTTCGCCAATGGCTATATGAGCTATGTCGGTTCGCAATATGCGACCTATATGAACGACGAAAAAATGCCTGCCTATGCCATCGGCAACATGACGCTCGGCTACCGTTTCAAAAAGCTCTGGATCGCGAAATATCCGCAGGTCCAGGTCAACGCCCTCAATATTACCGACAACAAATATCTCGCTGCGGGAGGCGGCGGTCTGAACGCCCGGCCGGTGACTGGCATTTTCGGGTCCACCGTCAAGGGAAGCTCGCCCGTTTATACGATCGGTGGTGGCTTTGGGCTTGTTGTTTCCATGTCTTCGGGGTTCTGAGCCTTCGGGCAGAACTCCGGTCTGCCGTCAGTCGAAGATCATCCCACTTCCGGTCCTTCAAAATCGGAAGTGACCCGCGTCAAAGCCGTGCCGCCCTGCGCAAAACGCTCTACCCAGTCCGACGACAGGCCATCATCGGTGATGACATGGGTCATGTCTTCCAGACGTCCAACGCGGAAAGTCGCATGCCTGCCGAATTTGGAGCTGTCCATCAGAAGGTAACGCTGGGTCGCCTGCCGGATCATCGCGGCGTTGAGGCTGGCCTCGTCGCTGTCAGGCGTCGCGATGCTTCCATCGGGCTGAACGGCACTGGCGCCGAGAAACAGCCGGTCGAACCAGAGGCCTTCAATGCTCCGCTCTGCCAGTGGCCCTACGATGCTGCGGTTTTCGTTGCGGATGCGCCCGGCAATCAGTGCGATCTGTAGCTGAGGCGTGTCGAGCAGGGCCTGAACGATGGCAACGCTGTTGGTGAAAACATTCAGCGGCATGGGATCGAGCCGCAGCCGCCGTGCCACCTGAAGCACGGTCGTGCCGGAATCCATGAACACCGATTCATGCGGGCGCAGCTTCTCGAATGCCGCCTGGGCGATGGCGCGCTTGAGGCCCAGATGGTGGCTTTCCCGGGCTTCGAAGGCAATTTCCATTCCGCCTGAATGGACGATCTCGGCCCCCCCATGCGTGCGCCGCACGTAACCCTGTTCTTCCAGGCGTTGCAGGTCCCGTCGGATCGTCACGACAGAGCTGTTCACGATCTTCGCAAGCTCGTTCACGCCGGTCATTCCGTGACGATAAAGATAATGGCGGATCTGGGTCAGGCGATCGGGTTGCATCGTTCCTCCGGGTCTCGGGCTGCCCCGACATTCTATCCCAACAGGAGTGCGGTGCCTATGGTTCCACCTGACTGCTATCCGTAACGATCATAAAAAATACAAATTAATGATCGTTTCGCTTGATATACGTTCAGAAGACCGCTTAACTTTCTTCGCAATCCCCGTCTGGGCTGGCGTCCGTGCTGACGTTGCCTGTTTCTCTCGCTGGAGAACGCTCGACCATGTCCCGACTCCTTCGCTTCCCCGCTGCGTTTCTGTTGTGCTCCGGGACTTTTTTTGGTGCTGCGATACTTCAGGCCGCGACCTTTTCACACGCCCAGGCTGCCGAAAACACCGTACTGACGCCGTCAGCCCCCGAGACGGCGCTGGCGGGCACGACGCAGCATTTCGGGAACGATGTTGCGCGGCTGACATGGACGATCGACGGCAGGCACATGAAAAATGCCCGCTTCACCGATGTTGTCCATGACCGGACGCTTTCCCTGATTGCCCTGTTCAACATCACTCTGGGCAATGGTGAAAAAATCCCGAGTGACGCCCTGCTTCTGGATGGCCGTCCCCGTCAGGGCAGTCTTGCGGCACAGTCAGACGCAGCGCGCGCCTCGGACCGGCTGGAGGGGACCGTCGTCACGGCGACACTTCACGATCCTAAGGGGCGCTTCAGTGTGCGGTGGAGCATCGAACAGCGCGTCGGCTCGCCTTATCTGCGGCAAACCGTGACGCTGACGCCTTCTGGTGCCGCGCTCCCCGTCAGGAGTATCGAACTGCTGGATGCCCATACCGATGATGGCGAAGTCCTTGGAGATGTGAAGGGGTCTCCGGTCGGTATTCAGGATGCCTATTTCGGCATCGAAAACCCTCTGGCCAGCAGCCTCGTTTTCAATGGTCGCAGTCGCCTCAGTCTGGATCAGGCCCTTCCGATCCAGCCGGATCACGATTTTACCGTCTCCGCCGTAGCCGGTGTGACGCGCCACGGACAGATGCGCCGCGATTTCCAGATCTATGTCGAGCGCGAGCGGACCCATCCTTACCGCCCGTTTCTCAACTATAATTCCTGGTATGACATCGGCTATTTCACGCCCTATACGCAAAAGGATGCTGAAAATCGTATCCGGACCATTGGCGAGGAACTGGTTCGCAAGCGGGGTGTGCAACTCAATTCCTTCCTGTTCGATGACGGCTGGGATGATCTGGGCGGGACATGGCAGTTCAGCCATGCTTTCCCCCAGGGATTCAGGCCACTCTGCACACTGGCCGGTTCATTCGGCGCCGCACCGGGCGTGTGGCTTTCCCCGTGGGGCGGCTACTCCACGCCCCAGAAAATCCGTATTGCGAACGGGAAAAAGCTTGGCCTCGAAACGCGCGATGACGGTTTCGATCTGTCGGGACCAAAATATTATGCGGTCTTTCACAAGGCCGTGCTGGACATGCTGCAGAACAACTGCATCAACCAGTTCAAGTTTGACGGGACGGGCAATGCCGATCAGGTCGCACCCGGCAGTGTGTTCAACAGCGATTTCGATGCCGCAATTCACCTGATTGCCGATATTTACAAGGCAAAGCCCAATACCTTCGTCAATCTGACCACCGGCACTTATCCCTCTCCGTTCTGGCTGCGGACCGCGGATTCCATCTGGCGGGACGGCGAAGATGATTTCCTGCGCGGTGTTGGAACAAAACGGCAGCGCTGGATCACCTATCGTGATGCCGAAACCTACGCCAACATCGTAGTCAAAGCGCCTCTTTTTCCGCTCAATTCACTCATGCTCCACGGCATCATCTATGCGCAGAAAAACCAGCGCCTCAACGATGATCCGGGTCATGATTTCCCCGATGAGGTTCATTCTTTCTTTGCGACCGGCACAGACGAGCAGGAACTCTACATTACGCCAGACCTGCTGAAAGTTTCGGATTGGGATGTCATCGCTTCAACGGCCAAATGGGCGCGCGCGAATGCTGAAATTCTCAAGGACAGTCACTGGGTCGGTGGCGATCCGGGCAGGCTTGAGCCGTATGGCTGGGCAGCCTGGACGCCGCAAAAAGCCTTCCTGACACTCCGCAATCCCGACCAGATATCACGCACGATCCTGATTGAACCACGTCATGTTCTGGAACTGCCCGCCGATGCGCCCACGCATTACGGCGTTCACGCCCTCTGGGCGAAATCGGCGGCCCCGGCGGCTCTGGATGCCGACACCCCCGTCGTCATCCGCCTCGCGCCCTTCGAAGTCATGACCCTTGAACTGACGCCCTGAGGCTGCCGTTGGTAAGGGATCTCGCGGCCAGTCGGCAGGCTGCGAGGTCCCACGCGGCACAGCCCACACTTTTGAAAAAGACAGGCTGGGCCGTCCGGGGCGCTCCGCCAAGAAAATCGGCAAGTGTGCCGACCTCGGACCAGCTCTTTCCCGCCTGGAGGATATCCCCGGCCTCATGTGGCGCGCCGATGGGATCGTCCACGACGCACAGACTGTTCAAGACGATCCCGGGGCCGATCTCGATCATGTCTGGCCGGTAGGCCCCCACACCGATAACCAGCGTATCGGGAGAAGCCTGACGGTCAAACACGATCTCCCGACTGCTGGTGACGGCAATGACCGCATCATAATGTTCCGCTGTATCGCGTTCTGCCTGAAGCTGAAGCGCGGGATAGGGGCCGTCGATCAGCGCTTCCACCCGCTGCGCGTTCCGGCCACGGATGGAGACCGTAAGCCCCGGATGAAGCTCGTTCAGCGCTTCGAGATGAACCCGCGCCTGTGCGCCGGTCCCGACGAGCAGGACATGCTCAAGGCGAGGGGGAGCAAAACAGGACAAACCCAGCATCGAAATCGCGGTCGTGCGTCGTTCAGTCGCGGTGATGCCGTCCATGCCGAACACGAAGCGCCCGTCCCGGCCATCCAGACATGTCACCTGCCCCTGAAGCGTCGGAAGATCCGTATTTCCGGGGAAGATGGTCAGGAGCTTGTGCGCGATGAGATCCGCCCCGCAGGCCACCATCGACAGGACGGTGCCGCGCCGGTCAGCCGTTGGAACAACGAGGCGTTCCGGACACAGGATGACCCCGTCCCGGTATTCCGCAATGGCCGTTCTGAGGGCCGCGATCAGCGGCTGAAAGGGGAGGGCCTGTCGTGTCTCATCGGCGGAAAGAAGGCGCATGGGGGCTCCGGGAAGGGTGCGGGGGATCAGGATGCTGTCTCAGGCGCTGAGGCGCGCGACCAGCGTCATCTCGACTTTCCAGGCCGGATCCGCCAGACGCGCTTCCACCGTGGCGCGGGCCGGCTTGGCATCCTGATCGAGCCAGGCGTCCCACGCCCTGTTCATCGCGCCGATCTCGGAAATATCCGTCAGAAAGATCTGGACGGAAATAATGTCGCTCTTGCAGCTTCCGGCCTGCGCCAGAAGACTGTCGATCTGGTTGAGGACGTTGATCGTCTGGCCTTCGGTGTCCAGCGTATCGTCCGTGGTGACCTGACCTGCGAAATGGACCATGCCATTGCAGATGACGGCGCCGCTGAGGCGCTCATGGGGGTCCAGACGTGTAATCGACATTGAGGATGGTCCAGTCTCGGGAATGGGAGTGATCACGAAAGGCTTGCGGGCAGCGCCATGACGTCCTGCAGATAGGCGTCGTAAAGGCTGCGAACCACGGGTCCGGGTGCGCCCCCGCCAACACACACGCCGTCCATTTCAATGACGGGAATGGCGATGGTCGAGGCGCTCGTATAGAACGCCTCGGCGGCATCCAGAACTTCCGCCTTTGAAAAAGGCCGCTCTACGACGGTCAGCCCATGACGTTCCGCGATGCCGATGATGGCCCGGCGCGTGATGCCCGGCAGGATGTCACGGGACAGATTGCGCGTGAGCAGTTCGTTGCCGCGCGTGACGATGAACGCGGTCGACGAGGCGCCTTCCGTGATCTGCTCGCCATCGAGCATCCAGGCCTCGTTCACCCCGGCCTGCTTCACCGCATGCTTGGCCATGACCTGCGCCAGAAGGGACGTGGACTTGATGTCCCGTCGCGCCCAGCGCAGATCGGGGACGGTGATGATCCGGGCGCCCGTTCGGGTCAGCGGGTTGGACTGGATCTGTGCGAATTGCGGGAACATCACCACGGTCGGTTCGAGATCGTCCGCATACTGGAATGCACGCTCCGCCACGCCGCGGCTGACCTGGATGTAGATCAGCCCGTTGCGCAGTTCATTGCGCTGCATGAGCTGGGTTTCGATCTCGGTCCACTTCTCGATGGTGAAAGGATTGGGAATGCCGATCTCCGCCAGTGAGCGGGCCAGACGCTTGAGATGGATGCTGTTATCCACCAGACGGCCTTCGATGATGGCCGTCACTTCATAGACGCCATCTCCGAAAAGAAACCCACGATCCATTACAGGAATGACGGCATCCTGAAGCGGGACAAAGGCCCCCCGGACGAACGCGATACGGTTGTCGACAGTCGACACAATCCCTCCACTACAAACAGATCTGCTGTCAGCCTGTATAGAAGAAGTTTCCCATGCTGGCATATCGGATATCCGGAGCCGCTATTCAAAGGTGTGATACTGGCTGCCAACTGCCGATAGACGAGGCACTGGACGCATCCGCGCGCGCCATGGAGTATTTTTCGGCCCGAGACCATTCGCTGAACAGGCAAGGACGATCCGCATGGACCATTTCGATCTCATCCTGAAAAACGGGACTGTCGTCACCGCATCGCAGGAACGCGCCGATATCGGCTGCCATGACGGAAAAATCGTCGCCATCGGAGATCTCGGGCAGGCGGAGGCGAGCGAAATCATCGACTGTACCGGCCTGCACGTCCTGCCCGGTATTATCGACCCGCATGTGCATCTGCGCGAACCGGGCAATGCCAGCGTTGAGACCATCCATGACGGGACGAAAGGCGCCATTCTCGGCGGGGTGACGGCGGTTTTCGACATGCCGAATACGGCTGAGTCGGTTGTCTCCAAAGACGTTCTGGACCGCAAGCGCGCCATGATCCCGGGCAAAAGCTGGTGTGATATCGGGCTGTACGTCGGGGCGACAAAGAAGAACATCGACACGCTGGATATGCTCGAAGTGCAGGAGAATGTCTGCGCGATCAAGGTTTTTGCAGGTTCCTCTACGGGCGATCTGCTGGTTGAAGACGATGCCAGCCTCGAAGCCCTGATGCGGAACGGAACCCGCCGCGTCTGCTACCATTCGGAAGACGAAACGCGCCTTCAGGAACGTAAGAAGCTCTTTTCCGTCGGGCAGCCCTATCGCACGCATATGGAATGGCGGGATGTCGAATGTGCGTTTCTCGGAACACGCCGCCTGATGACGCTGGCCCGGAAAACGGGGCGCAAGACGCATATCCTGCATGTCTCCACCGCCGAGGAACTCGCCTATATGCGCGATTTCAAGGATATCGGGACGGTCGAGGTTCTGGTCAATCACCTCACGCAGGTCGGGCCGGACGTTTACGACCGCCTCGGCGGCTACGCTGTCATGAACCCGCCCATCCGCGACCAGCGCCACTACGATGCATCCTGGGCAGCGCTTAATGCGGGTGACGTGGACTGCATCGGCTCGGATCACGCCCCCCATTCCCGTGAAGCCAAGGAACGCCCCTGGCCGCTGACCTCCGCCGGACTGACAGGCGTGCAGACGCTCGTTCCGATCATGCTGGATCACGTGAACGCCGGTCGCCTGCCGATCGAGCGCATGGTGTCGCTGATGTCGGCTGGCCCCGCGCGCGTTTATGGCGCGGTGGGGAAGGGACATATCGCCCCCGGCTATGACGCGGACTTCACGATCGTTGATCTTGCCCGCCGCCGGACGATCGAGGAAAGCTGGATCACGTCTCCCTGCGGCTGGACACCGTTTGCAGGTGTGTCCTGCACGGGCTGGCCCGTCATGACGGTCATTCGCGGTCAGGCCGTCATGCGTGACGACGAGATCATCGGCTCGCCCCGCGGTGCGGTCGTGTCTTTTTCCTGACGCTCAGGGCTCTTTGGGAAGATCGGTCACAACTTCGCGGACGCGCTCCAGGAAAAACCGCCCGAGCCGTGAAAGCGAACGGTTTTCGGACCATATCGCATAAGCGGCGACGGGAATGGCCGGGGCAAAGGGGCGGCTGACGAGCTTGAAACGCCCCGACGATGCCGTCAGGGGATCCACGATCGCGACCCCGGCATTGGCCTCCGCAAGCGTACACGCCGTATTGGCGTAGCGGACCTCGGCCGAGAAGGTGAAGCCTTCGTCTTCCTGATCGAAGGCCGCCCGGGTGGCTTCTCCGAGCTTGGTTCCGGATTCCAGCGCGATGAAATGATAGTCCCGCAGATCCCACGGCCGGATCTGCCGACGCTCGCTGAGCGGATGGCCCGGCGGCATGACGCAGACCATCTCTCCGCGATACAGAACCTCCGACGCCAGCCCCGGCTTGCCGCTGAAGCCGAGCGCAAATCCCAGTTCCGCCTTGTGGCTCTCCACGCTGTTGACGACGCCTTCATAGCGGCGGACATCGAAATACGTCCGGATTTTCGGCCGCAGGGACTGCGTGCGCTGGATCGCCGTCGCGAGCATGCCATACCCGATCGGTGGCGTCGCGACGAGCCGGAGCTGCCCGGCCCGGCTGTCCCGCAGATCCTGAATCCGCCCTTCGAGCCGCTCGTGTAGATCGAAGATCGCTTCCGCGTCGTCCACGATGATCGTAGCTTCCGGAGTGGGGTAAATCCGGTTGTTAACCCTCTGGAACAGTGCGAAGCCGACCTGATCTTCCATCGTGCGGATGGCGTTGCTGATCGCGGGTTGTGACAGCCCCAGAACGCGCGCGGCCGCAACGGTTGTATTATGGCGAATGATCGCCCGGAGGATCTCGATCTGGCGAAGGTTCATCTATAAGTTTTTTGAATATGAAGGTGGGATATCTGATTAGCCGGATTATTGAGCTAACCGAAACAAAATGGCAATGAATTTATGACCGGCCGGTGTGCGAAGGGGTTCGCCGTCGTGCCATAATGAGACCCGGACGAGAGAAAATGACTATGGGACGGATCATTCGGATTGCCGCAGCCCAGATGGGCCCGACACAGAGAGCCGATGAGCGGAGCCACACGGTTGGGCGCATGATCGCCCTGCTGGAGGAGGCGGCCTCGAAGGGCGCCACCCTCGTTGTCTATCCCGAACTCGCGTTCACGACGTTCTTTCCGCGCTGGCTGCTCGAAGGCGCTGAGCTGCTGAAGGAATATGAGCGTTCCATGCCCAATCCGGAGGTCCAGCCTCTGTTTGATCGGGCCCGGGAGCTCGGCATCGGCTTTTATGTCGGCTACGCGGAGCTCACGCCCGAAGGCGAGCGTTTCAACACGAGCATCATCGTCGCCTGTGACGGTACGATCCTCGGCAAGTACCGCAAGGTCCATCTTCCGGGTTCAGTCGAGCCCCGGCCCGGCGCGAAATTCCAGCAGCTCGAGAAGCGCTATTTCGAGTACGGAGACCTCGGTTTCCCGGTCTATCGTGCGGGAGCCGAATGGTCCGATGCTCTCATCGGCATGCTGATCTGTAACGACCGCCGCTGGCCGGAAGCCTGGCGCACGCTCGCCCTGCAGGGGATGGAACTGCTCTGCGTGGGCTATAACTCCGCAGCCTACGACCCGAACGGTGGCGATACAGAAAGCGCGGGTCTGCGGACCTTCCATGCACAGCTCGTGGCGCAGGCGAATGCCTATATGAACGCCTGCTGGGCCGTGGCCGTGGCAAAGGCGGGCGACGAGGACGGGTCCTGCCTGATTGGCGGAAGCTGCATCGTTGATCCGAACGGCCAGATCGTGGCCCAGACCACGACCCTTGCCGACGAAGTGATTGTCGCGGACTGTGATCTTGATCTCTGCCAGCAGGGCAAGACCAAGATGTTCAACTTCGAGGCGCACCGCCGGCCACAATGGTATACCCGCATCACAAGCCAGACGGGCGTCGTCTACCCGGAGGACGAAATCGGCTGATGACGTCGACATTCCGGACACTCCTGTCTCTGACGGCCTGTCTCTTTCTGGGACAGGTGGGAGCCGCGCAGGCGGCTTCCGGAGTGCTTCGGATTTCGGTCAATCCGATTTATCCGCCGCTTGAATTCCGCGATCCGGTCACGGACCGCCTGACCGGCTTCGATATCGACTTCGGAAATGCCCTGGCGGCCCGGATTGGTGTGAAGGTGGAATGGGTCGAGACGGCCTTCCCCCAGATGATCCCCTCGGTCCAGAGCGGCCGCACCGACATGATCCTGAGCGGCTTTTCCGACCGTCCCGAACGCCGGACTTTTCTGGATTTCCTCGACTATCTCAAATCCGGCGCGCAGGTCCTCGTCCTGTCACAGGGCGAGATCCAGAGCCCGGAGATGCTGTGCGGCCGAAAGGTCGCCGCCAGCCGCGCCACATCCTTCCCCAGCATGATCCGGCAGTGGAGCCATGATCACTGCGAGGCGCAGGGACGTCCGGCGATGGTGTTCTACCCGTCCGAAAGCGGGGCGGACGCCCGGATACAGCTCCTTCAGGGGCGTGTCGCCGCCATGGTGCAGGGGGGCGAGACGGTCGGATATTTCATCGACATCACCCATCACGCCTTTCGCAGACTTGGAAATCCCCTGTCGAACATGCTTCTGTCGATGGCCTTCCCCAAGGGACACGCGGCCCTTGAAGCGCAGGTCGCCCACGCCTTTGCCGATCTCAGGGCGGACGGGACCTACGATCGCCTTCTCCAGCGCTGGTCCCTACAGGACGCAGCACTCCCCGCCCCGGAACCAGACTCAGACGGATCAACACCATGACCAGAACGACAGAGTCTTCCCGGCTTCTTGCCCTTCCGCGCGGCAGGCATATCGCATGGACGCAGATCGCCTCGGGCGTCGTGCTCCTCGCCCTCTGCGCCTGGATCATTCATGCCTTCGCCGTCGGGCAGATCGAATGGCGGTATGTCGGGCAGTTCCTGTTCGTGCCGTCCATCCTGCGCGGCGTTGGCGCCACGCTGCTGATGGCGATATGCGCCATGGCGCTGGGCATGGTCGCGGGTATTGTTCTGGCGCTGGGCCGGCTGTCCACGGCGTGGCTGCCGCGGATCGTCTCGGGCCTGTATGTCTGGCTGTTCCGTGGCGTGCCGGTCATCCTGCAACTGCTGATCTGGTTCAACCTCGCGCTGATCTTCCCGCATGTCACCCTGCCGGGCATCGGCTCGTACCGGACGGTCGATCTCATGACGCCGTTCCTCTCGGCGCTGTTCGGGCTGGGGCTCAATCAGGCCGCCTATATCGCCGAAATCTTTCGTGCCGGTTTCCAGAGCGTGGATCGCGGGCAGTATGAAGCCGCATCCGCCATTGGCATGACGCGCCTGACAGCCATGCGCCGCATCATTTTCCCGCAGGCGTTCCGGACGGTCATCCCGCCGCTGGGCAACGAATTCATCAACATGATCAAGCTGACCTCGCTCGCCAGCCTCATCCAGTATCCCGAAGTCCTGCACAATGCGGAGACGATCTATTACGCCAATACGCGCGTGATCGAACTGCTGATCGTCGCCGGGTTCTGGTATCTGGCCGCCGTGACCGTCCTCTCGCCGTTGCAGCATCTGCTTGAACGCCGCTTTTCACGAGGAAAATCCTCATGACCGAACCTGCGATCTGGATCAGAAACCTGCACAAATCCTTCGGCGCGAACCCCGTTCTGAAAGGCGTGTCGCTCGACATCCCGCCGGGGCAGGTCGTGTGCGTCCTTGGCGGCTCGGGTTCGGGCAAGACGACGCTGCTGCGTTGCATTGCCCAGCTTGAAACAGCCGAAGACGGGCTGATCGTCATGAGCGGCGAACTGCTCGGCCATCGGGAGAGCAACGGGCGTCTCGTCGTGCGCAATGCCCGTGATATCGCCCGTCAGCGGCGTCTCGCGGGGATGGTGTTCCAGCGTTTCAATCTCTTCCCGCACATGACGGCGCTCGAAAACGTCATGGAAGGCCCGGTCCGCGTGCAGAAGCGCCCGGCTGCGGAAGTGAAACGCGAAGCGATGGAGCTTCTGCGCAGCGTCGGGCTGGAGCATCGCGCGGATCATTATCCCGCGCAGCTTTCCGGCGGTCAGCAGCAGCGCGTCGCCATCGCCCGCGCTCTGGCGCTGAAACCCGCCGTCATGCTGTTCGACGAGCCGACCAGCGCGCTCGACCCGGAATCCGTGGGCGATGTTCTGGCCGTCATGAAAAGCGTCGCGTCCAGCGGCGTGACGATGCTGGTCGTCACCCATGAACTCTCTTTCGCCCGGGAAGTCGCCGATCGCATCCTGTTCATGGATGGCGGCGTCATTCTGGAAGATGCCCCGACCGCCGACTTCTTCGGAACACCGCGCGAAGACCGCACACGCGCGTTCCTCGCCGCCGTTCTCGGCCAGAAACCTACTGTCTGACTATCCACACGCGGAGATACCCCATGACTCGCAGCTACGATGACGTTCCGATCCGCCCCTCGAATCTCGCAGGGCCAGCGCCGGAATTCCCCTGGCCCCACGGCATGCGGGCCGCGATGATGCTGTCCTTCGATATCGACGCCGAAAGCGCCATCACCAGCAAGGACCCGTCCCACGCGGACAAGCTCGTCTCGATGTCCTATGGCGGCTATGAAGCCCGCGTCGGACTGCCCAAGGTTCTCGAACTGCTGCGCGAACTGGACCTGAAAGCCACGTTCTTCACGACCGGCTGGGCCGCGGACGCCTATCCTGCGATGGTGGAAAGCGTCCTGCGCGACGGCCACGAAGTCGGCCATCATGGCTATCATCACCTGCTGCCCGATCCCGGATCGGCCCATATCGAGGACGAACTGGCACGCGGTTTCGAGGCGCTGGCCAAGCATGGTGTCCGCCCTGTGGGCTACAGGGCGCCCTATGGCGAAAGCTGCGACGAACTGCGCACGGCGCTTAAGCGCGAAGGCATGCTCTATTCCAGCTCATGGCGCGACGATGTGCGCCCCTACCGTCAGGTCTTGCCCGACCTCTCGCCGGGCGTCGTCGAACTGCCACCATCTTCCTGTTTCGATGACTGGATGCACGGCCTCAGCACCCGCTTTGGCGCGCGCTCGATCTTCCCGAAGGAACACGTTCTGTCCATGTGGAAGGACGAGCTGGACGAAACCCGCGCCTGGGGCGCCATGGTCGGCACTGTCCTGCACCCGCTCGTCAGTGGCCGTCCGATGCGTCTGCGCCTGCTGCGCAATTTTCTGGCCTATACGATCGAATGCCGTGACGTCTGGATCGCCACGGGCGAGCAGATCGCCCGTCATTTCGAGGCGTGTGAAGCGGCCGGATCGACCACACCATGACCGCCCGTCCGATCCGCATTTCCGGCCTGCGGCAGGCCGTCCTGTGGGACGAGCGCAGCGCAGGGCACGTCTATGCGCCTGACACCGACCTCGTGATCGAGGAGGGCCGGATCGTCTTCGCCGGCCCCGCATCGGAACTGCCGGACGTGTATGCGGCACTTCCGGTCGATGTCGACGGGCGGAGCCTCATGGCCATGCCGGGTCTGGTGGATGTCCACTCCCACCCGGCGACGGAACCCATGAGCCGGGGCATGTTTGACGAACTCGGCTCGCCCGGCCTGTTCTATTCGTCCCTGTACGAATACATGCCGGTCTTCCGCGCCGATGCCGCCAGCAAGCCGGACTGTGCCCGCGTGGCCTACAGCGAAATGCTGCTCTCGGGCGTCACCACGATCGTGGACCTGTCCACGCCGTGGGCGGGCTGGCTCGATGCGGCGACGGAAAGCGGACTGCGGGTCTGTCTGGGGCCGATGTTCCGCTCCGCCGCATGGAAAACCACGAACGGCTATACCGTCGATTATAGCTGGAGCGAGGACGGCGGCCAGCGCTCGATGGACGAGGCGCTGGAAACCGTGGACGCAGCACAGGCCCACGCGTCGGGCCGTCTGTTCGGCATGATCGTCCCGGCCCAGATCGACACCTGCTCCCCCGAAATCCTGAAAGCCTCCTTCGCCGCCGCCGAAAAACGCGATCTGCCGTGGCAGACCCATGCGGCGCAGTCGATCGTCGAGTTTCAGGAAATCACCCGCCGCCACGGCATGACGCCCGTTCAGTGGCTCGACAGTCTGGGCGTGCTTTCCCGCCGCAGCATCGTCGGCCATGCGATCTTTCTGGACGACCATCCGTCCACGCCCTGGCACACGAAACGCGACCTCGACATCCTCGCCAGCCGGGATGCGGCCGTTGCGCACTGCGCCACGGTTTTCGCCCGGCGCGGCTACGTCCTGCGCGACTTTGGGCGCTACAAACGCGCCGGAATCCGCATCGGACTGGGGACGGACACCTACCCGCACACCATTCTCGATGATCTGCGTCTGACGGCCTATCTGGGCCGCGTGCAGGAACAGAGCCCCGAAGCCGTCTCCACGCGTGACGTGTTCGATGCCGCCACCTGCGTCGGGGCCTCGCTGCTCGGACGGGACGATATCGGCCGCCTGAAAACCGGCGGTCCGGCCGATCTGGTGCTGGTTGATCTGTCGCATCCGATGATGCGCCCCTCGATCGACCCGGTGCGCTCGCTTATTTTCTCCGCCGATGACCGCGCCATCCATTCCGTCTACGTGGCGGGTCGCAAGGTCGTGGAGAAGGGCCGGGTGCTGACAATGGATTATGAGGGCGCGACTTCCCGTCTGGTCGAGGAACAGGCGCGGATCGTGGGCTCCGTCGCCCAGCGCGACCGGCTGGGCCGTTCGGTGGAAACGCTCGTACCGCCGACTTTCCCCACGCGCCGATGATGCGCTGCGCGATGCCCCCGTTTACGGCACGCTTCCTGCTGCGCGCCTTCGCGGTCACCGCGCTTTTGGGGCTCGGTTCCGCAGGGGCCGAGACCCCTGATCTCCCGCTGGGGCTGTATCCCAGCTATCCCCCACTTGACATGCGCGACACCACAACGGGCGAGCTCGAAGGCTTTGATGTCGATCTCGCAACCGCCCTGAGCCAGCGGATGGGCATGACGCCCCGGATGGTCGAGACGGGCTTCGCGCAACTCATCCCCTCCCTTCTGACGGGGCGGATCAGGATGTTTTTCAACGGCATGGTGGATACGCCTCTGCGACGCCAGAGCGTCTCCTTTGTCGATTACCTGCAATCGGGCTTTCAGTTCGTGACCCTTTCTGGAGACGATCAGGCCCCGTCCAGCCTGCCTGAACTCTGCGGCCGAAGGGTGGCCGCCAGCCGCGTGACCTCCGTTCCCGCCGAACTTCTGGCCTGGAGCGAGCGTAACTGCGTGGCACAGCAGCGCCCGCCTGTCCTCCTGTTCGCAACTGAAAACTCGGCGGATGCGCGCCTGCAACTCCGCGAAGGCCGCGTGGTCGCCGCCCTGCAGGACAGCCTGACGCTTCCCTGGACGGTGGAGACCAGCGGGCATACGCTCCGTGCTCTGGGCGAGCCGTTCCATCTGAGCCCGCTGGGCATTGGCCTGCCGAGGGATGACACGGGCTTTGTCTGCCGTGTCTCCGGCGCGTTTTCAGCGCTTCAGCAGGATGGCACCTATCTGTCTCTGATCCATAAATGGCACCTGCCCGAAAGCGCCGCCCTTGCGGCACAGCCCGTTCCCGAGGAGTGCTCCCGCCATGTCCCCTGACCGTATTCTCGTCATCAATCCCAATTCCTCGTCTCAGGTAACGCGCGCGATTGACGCCGCACTCGCCCCGATGCGTGCCCGCACACCCTTCAGGATTGACGTGATGGACCTGCCCGAAGCCCCGCCGGGTGTGGCGTTGCAGAGCGATGCGGACGAGGTAGCGCCTCTGGTGCAGCGCGCCATCCGTGAAAACCCGGCCGAAGCCTATGCCGTCGCCTGTTTCAGTGATCCGGGCGTTGCGGGCGCGCGCGAAAACACGCCGGGCGCCGCAGTCCGTGGGATCGGAGAAAGCGCCATTCTGCATGCCCTGACGAAGGCGGACCGCTTCGGCATCATCGCCCTGTCAGAAAAATCGGTCTTCCGCCAGCGCCGTCTGGTGCGCCAAATGGGCGTGGGCGAGCGCTATGCCGGTAGCCTCGGGATCGGCACCACGGCTTCCGGAGCCACGGATCATGCGCTGCTCGACAGGATGGTTGATGCGGCAAAACGCCTCGTCGATCAGGGCGCCGATACGATCCTCATGGGCTGTGCCGGCATGGCGCATTTCCAGCCGCATCTCGAAGACATCTGCCAGCGCCCCGTGATCGAACCCACCCGCGCGGCCGTCGCCCTCCTGATCGGAGACCTTACCCTCAGGCTCTGATGCCCCCCCGCACGCTGGCCAGCGCCCCAACCCCGGCCAGCCCCAGAACCACCAGAATCCCATCCGCCAGCCGCCAGTTGCCCATAAACGTCACGCTCCACGACATGGCCAGCGGCACCACCGCAACGGACAGGTTGCCCAGAAACTGTGTCCATGACGACAGCCGCGCCGTGGACGCTCCTCCGAATTCCTGCACGCAGGACCAGATCGAGATCTGGCCCAGCCCCAGAAACGCTGCGGCAACAAGCGCGAGCGGGAGCATGGCGGCGCTGCGCGATGTCATCAGCGCCACGGCCAGAAAGGCGGTCCCTCCACCCAGACCCGCCATGCCGAGCGGAACACGCGCCCGCCATTGTGAAAGGCCCGCGCGGAGCATCATGTCTGACGCCAAGCCGCCCAGCAGCTTCGAGAGCAGGATCACGAGATAGGAGGCCGAAACATACCAGCCGACATGGCTCATGTTCAGATGGAACGTATTCCTCAGATACAGGGGGAACAGCGCCAGAAAGAACCCTTCGACACCCATCAGGCAGAAATAGGCCCCTCCGATCGTGTAGAGGCGCGAGAGGGCGAAGGGTTCCAGCGGGCCTGTCGGGTTCTGTGGGAGGGAAGGTTCTTTCGCCTTCAGGGCATAGGCCAGAAGACTGCCGAAGAGCAGGATCCCGGCAACACCGTAGATCGCAAAACACAGACGCCATGACAGCGACGTCATGAGAAACACCGAAAGCGGTGCGCCGATCACGGCTCCGAGGGACAGCGCGGCCAGCAGAACGGCGATGATGGAAGAGCGGTGAATGGGCCGGAAGCGCTGTTGCACAGTGATGAGTGCCGCGGTCCAGTCCGGTGCCTGTCCGATACCGAGGAGGGCGCGGCACAGGATCAGCTCTGCGATCGTGCTGGCAAATGCCGTGGAGAGCAGGGCGAAGGACCAGAACAGGCAGGCCAGCGCGTAGGTCCGGGCCGCTCCCAGTTTGCGACACACCCAGCCGGCCGGAAGCTGGCAGAGCGCGTAAGTAAACGAGTAAGCAGAAATGACGTTGCTGATCTGACCCAGACTGCAACCGAGGCTGCTCTGGATGCGGGGGGCCATGACGACCATCGCCTGTTTATCGATGGCCATCAGGAATGTCGCTGGGAGAAGAACCAGCCCCAGAACGAGCCAGGGAGTGTTCCAGTATCCTCCCGCCTTCAGGTCGTACCGGGTAGGCGGGAGGGACGCTGGAACACGCATCGTCGTTAGAAATCGGAGCTTAAGGAGAATGCGACTGCAAAATCGCCCCCGACGTAATAGGTCGGCGTCCCAGCGGCAATGGACGTTCCGAAAATGCCCTTCGTTGCACGGGCATTCGTGGCGATGCCGTTGACGCCGGACAGGTAATGCTCGTCCCCGATATTCATCAGGTTGAGCTGGATCTGCGGATGCTGGGCCGGTCCGACTTTCTGGAAGCGATAGCCTGCAGAGACGTTGGCCGTCTTGAATGCCGGGATGCTCTGGTCATTCATGAAGGTGCTGTACTGTGAATCCACATAGTTGAAGGTGAAGTTCCCGAAGAAATGGCTGTCGTCATAGCTCAGGCCGATCGAGCCAGTGAACTTCGGAGCCAGAACGGACGCTTTGCCCTTGGTCGGCAGATAGTCGTTTCCGACCTGGATGTTGTTACCCATTTCGGAGTGGAGGTACTGGCCCGAAATATACGGGGAAAAATGATGCCATGCAGGCAGGCTGAGTTCAGCCTGAACGCCACGGATCGTCTGTCCACCACCGTTGACCGAAAAGGATTGCGGGCTGTTGTTGACGTAGGTGATGCTGGAAATCTGGCGGTTGGTCAGGTTGTAGTTGAACGCGGCCGCCGAAAAGTTGACCGCGCCGTAGTGACGATACCCGATTTCTTCGGAGATCGAGTATTCCGGCTTGAGGTTGCTTGTATGGCTGCTGGTCTTTTTGCCCGTCGCAGCGCTGTAGATATCGACATAGGCGCTCAGGGCAGCCGGTTCCTTGAAGGCGGTCGAGGCGCTGAAATAGACCTGATCATGCGGCGTGATGCGATAGCTGACCGAAAGCTGCGGCAGGGGCTCGGCATCGTTCTTGTTGACGGCATAAGTGGGGCCGGGCATCGCGCTCGTGGCATGGCGGGAGACCATGACTTCCTTGAAACCGGCATTCAGCACAAGGCGATCATTGAAAAATTTCATCGTATCGCTGATGAAAAGTGCGTTCGTCTGCTGGATGAGATGGCCGTTATAGGTCCCGATGACAGTTCCTGAAGAGGACTTGATCGGGTTGCCGCCATACTCATTCGTCACATTGCCGTTCGGCTCAACCGGCGTGTACGAGGTGTTTTCGTTGTGGTCGAAATAATCGTACCAGTAGCCGACCTGAAGTGTGTTGAACTTGTGCTTCCATGTCAGGGTCGCGTTTTGGCCGCCCGCTGCCTGGGTATAGGCGTCGACGTTTTCCACCGTTGCGACATTATTGACGCTGTAGGGAAGCTGTACTGTTCCGACGGACTGGTCCCCCACGAACATTGACTGTCCGTTGACATTCGCACCGCTGTTGATGAAGCCACGCGTATACATGATGTACGGCGTGATCTTGAATGTCAGATCCGGCAGGAGCTCGAACTCCGTCGGAATGGCGGCAATGACGTTCTGCCGCTGGTTGAAGCGCAGCTTGTAGTAATTGGACGTTCCGTAAGAATATTTACCCGCATAATTGTAGGAAATTCCGGACTGTTTCCACTGACTGAGAGTGGGGTTCGTGTAGACGTCCGTGCGCATCCAGTTCCAGGAGAAGAACGGAGCGATGCTGTTATGGCCCCACTCTTTCAGGAAATGGCTGTCGACGTGGTAGCGCTTCGTGTTGCCGGATCCGCGCCAGTTATTCACTTCCGTGTGGGAGAAAGACGTGTAGTTCCGGATCCCGCTATGTCCGATTTCGCCGCTGTCCAGACGAATGAACTGCCGGTTGAGGGATTTGTTGCCGCCGCTCAGATCGATGTAACCGCCAGCCTTATGAGACGGCTGACGCGCGGAAGCCCGGATCTGGCCGCCGACAGAGTTATAGACCGGTGCATCGATATCAGGCGAACCTTGCGACACTTCGAGATGGCTGATGTTTTCCGTATCGGACCATTCGGTTGCGAAGGGCGTGTAATAGAGGCGGTCGCCTGCGGGCATGCCCTCGTAGGTCGTTCCCAGTTCGGTCTGGTTCAGGCCACGGATGGAGACGTTCATCCGGTCGCTGACGCCAAGAGGATCATTCGTCGAGACAACGACACCGGGGCTCATCGCAAGGAGGGTGACGGCGTTGGCTGTTGGGGACTGCTTGGCAATATAATCACGCGAAACGCCGCTGACCGACTTTGCTGCGGTCTGTACGGGCATAAGCCCTCCGCCCGGCGTCGTGTTCGTTACGCCATTGGCGCCGACGATCTGTTTGTGGACCGAGATATACTCGTCCTTGTGTGCGGGAGCGGCTTTTGAAGCCGGATGGGGTGTTTCCCTGGCTTTCGGAGCGTGATGCGTGGACGCAGGTTTCACGTTTCTGGCGCTGGATGCTGCGAATGTCGGCTGAGAATATAGCGCACAGCCCGACAGAAGAAGGATTTTATAACCGTTTTTCGTCAGCATATCGGCAGTTCCGTTCCAGCCAGGGAATTTGGTGTGATGTTGAAACGATAAGGGATCCAAACAGCAGAATCTTGCTCTAAATCACCCATGATAATCAGAATTGGACCTCTTGGTATTTATTTGGGTTATACCCTCTGGCGGCCGGAAATGAGGGATCGGAAAAAAGTTTCGTACCGAAACGATCCGGAGTGATGGATCTGCGGGAATCTGGTGGGGTAGCGGCTTGACAGGAGGAGTTTTGCGCGTCCGTACTGCCAGGCGATTGCGGGAGAAACATCCGACAACTGTCGTGAGGAACCGTGGTCGCATGCAGCCGGATCTGAGCTCGGGACAGGAATGATGATGGAAATGGATGACCGTATACAGGCGGTGCGTGCCGGATTGCAGGCGATTGTCGGGTCAGACCAGATCTTTACCGGAGACGAAACGGATCGTTGGTCACGGGATTGGACGGGGCAGTTCGAGGGCAGGCCTCTGGCCGTGGTTCGTCCTGCAAGTGCCGGGGAAGTCGCCGCTGTTCTGCGCCTTGCCAGTCAGTATCATGTTCCTGTCGTTCCGATCGCCGGGAATACGGGTCTTAATGGCGGAGCTTACGGCCCCGATTCCATTCTGCTTTCCGTCGAACGTATGAACGAGATCCGGGAGATCAGAAGGGACGCCCGCGTGGCTGTCGTCGAGGCCGGCGTTATTGTGGCCGCGCTGGATTCTGCTGCCGGGCAGCACGGTCTGACATTCCCGCTCGCATTTGGAGCGTCTGGGTCAGCGATGATCGGAGGTGTGCTTTCCACCAATGCGGGCGGCGCCAATGTTCTGCGTTACGGGAACGTGCGTGATCTTTGTCTGGGGGTGGAAGTGGTCCTCGCGGATGGGCGGATCCTTGATCTGATGACGGCCTTGAAGAAGGACAATTCCGGTTTCGATCTGCGCGACCTTGTTATCGGGGCGGAAGGGCAGCTCGGGATTATTACTGCCGCCATCATGAAGCTGCATCCGAAGCCGGTTGTTCATGCAACGGCCTTGGTCGCGCTTGAGGATCTGCGCGTGGCTCCCGCGTTGCTGAACGCGTTTCAGGATGCTTCGGGCAATGCCGTGACAGCCTATGAATTCATGTCGCGCAGCTATGTCGCCGGGTATGAAAAACTCGCCCCGGGGACCCGCCGGTTTTTTGATGCGTCCTATCCCGCGATCCTGCTTGTGGAACTGGCGAGCGTGCGGAACGAGGAGATGGACGAGATTCTGGAAACTGTTCTGGGGGAGGCCATGGAGAAGGGTGCTGTGGCGGATGCTGTGATCGCCCAGAGCGATACCCAGCGTCAGGACATATGGGCCATGCGGGAGGCCGCCGCAGAACTCGCCTTTGAGAAGCATCCGGTCATCGACACGGATGTTGCCGTACCACTGGACCGGATCGCGGACTATCTGGAGCGTATCCCGGGGCTCATGGCCGAAATTGATCCCGGCTTCACGGATATTGCCGTCGCGCATTTCGGTGACGGAAACATTCATTATACGGTTTGGCCCTCGAAGAGCGATCCGGATGTCGAAGCCGCTTTGCGCGCGGCCATTGATGCGCTTTCTGTTGAGATGGACGGAACGTTCTCGGCAGAGCACGGGATCGGGATTTGCAAGATGCCATCCATGGCGCGGCACAAAAATGCCCCGGCGCTGGATGTGATGCGGGCCATCAAAACGGCTCTTGACCCGCTAGGCATCCTGAATCCCGGCAAGACCCTTCCCGGTGTGTAGCAGGCTTTAGCCGCAGGCGTGGCAGTGTTCGGGGGTAATGCTGCGCAGATAGGTTGCGAATTCCCGGAAGACCGGGGCGCGGGGGTCCGAGGCGCGCCAGACCAGACCGATTGTGCGGCGCGCTTCGGGTTCGGGCAGGGTGCGGACGGTGATCAGGTCTTCGAACTCCGCGCGATTGCGAAGCGCGATCTGGGGGATGAGGGAGAAGCCTTCTCCAGCGCCGATCATGTACCACAGCATTTCAAGACTGGTGGCCAGACGCTGCTCGCCTTCACGCGGAACCGCCGGACAGATGGAAAGAGCCTGATCGCGCAGGCAGTGCCCGTCTTCAAGCAGGAGCAGGTCCGGGCGGCCGAGTTGGCTGAGGGACAGTTTGGGTTTCTGCGCCAGTTCATGCGTGCTCGGGAAGACTGCGAGGAAGGCCTCGTCGAACAGTGGTGCGCTCTCCAGCGCATCGGAAGGCGCGGGAAGCGCCATCAGGGCCACGTCCAGTTCGCTGTTGCGCAGGGCATGCACCAGCGTGTCCGTCATGCTCTCACGCAGGCGAAGGCTGAGGGACGGATAATGTTCCCTCAGGCGCGGCAGAAGGCCCGGAATATAATAGGGGCCGAGCGTCGGGATAACGCCGAGCCGCAATGCGCCTTCCATCGGACCCGTCTGGGCGCGCGCGACTTCGAGCAGGTTGCGGGCTGCCGCGAGCACGTCCCGGCCGAGCGCAAGCAGGCGTTCCCCATCGGGTGTCGGAGCGACGTGACGCCGGGAGCGTTCAAACAGTGTGACGTCCAGAAGCTGTTCGAGCTTGCGGACCTGTTCGGACAGTCCGGCCTGACTGACGCCGCAGCGTTCTGCCGCGCGGGAAAAGTTGCGCAGGTCATCGACCGCAACCACATATTCGATATCGCGCAGGGAAAGGCCGGAGAGGGGAA
>CALFLO010000021.1 GCA_937880175.1 uncultured Gluconobacter sp. | reverse complement strand
ACATCATGGCGTTCCGTCTGCTCGTGCCCACACGCGACGCCTGCTACATGGCGCTGGGCGCGATTCACGGCGCCTATCCGATGATCGCCGGGCGTTTCAAGGATTACATTTCCACGCCCAAGGCCAACGGATACCAGAGCCTTCATACCGGCGTGACGCTGCGTCATCCGCGCAACCAGAAGATCGAGGTCCAGATCCGGACCGCCGAAATGCATGATCTGGCTGAAAACGGCGTGGCCTCGCACTGGGCCTACAAGGAACATGCAACGCCGAGCGAGCGTGAAGCCGCAGCTCTGTCTTCCGCGTTCGGCGCGCCAACCCGCAAGCTGCGCTGGGTGCAGGATCTGCTGGAAATCCTCGAGGACAGTCAGGCTCCAGACGAGTTTTTAGAAAACACCAAACTCGAACTCTATCAGGATCAGGTTTTCTGCTTCACCCCCAAGGGGCAGCTGATTTCCCTGCCGCGCGGCGCAACACCTGTCGATTTCGCATATGCCGTGCACAGTCAGGTCGGTGATACCTGCGTCGGTGCGAAGGTCAATGGTCGGCTGATGCCCCTGCGGCACGAGTTACAGAACGGCGATCAGGTCGAGATCATGACGGCCCGCGGTGGCACGCCGTCGCCGTCCTGGGAGCGGTTCGTTGCGACCGGCAAGGCTCGTGCGCGTATTCGCCGCTTCGTGGCGCAACAGCAGCGGCAGGTTCATCTTGATAATGGTCGCGCCGCCATTGCAAAGGCGTTCCGTCAGGAGGGTGTGGATGGGTCCGAAAAGGTCCTCGACGGCATCCTCAAGGAACTGCGTCAGGCTTCGGTGGAAGACCTGTATGTTTCGGTCGGGAACGGGCAGCTCGGCCCCAAGGATGTGGTCAATACGGCCTATCCGGAACTGCGTCAGAGTGTGCGTGCGCCAAGAATGGTGCCCGGCCTGTCTCCGCGTTTCGGTCAGTCCCTCATGCTCGGTGCGGGGCATGCCGGGTCCAAGGGGACGGCGGCTCATTCGGGCAGTACGATCAAGGGAATCGGCTCGGGCATTGCCATCAGCTTCGCGGGGTGCTGCCGGCCGCTGCCGGGTGATCCGATCGTCGGCATCATCGCTCAGGGCAAGGGCGTCACGATTCACCGTCGTGGCTGCCAGAATTTGTCCAGTTTCGCCGATACGCCGGAACGTTTCCTGGAAGTGGACTGGGACTACGAGGCTCTTGGCCGTCGTCAGGGTGCTGAGCCCTATACGGCCCGGCTTTCGGTCGTGGCGGCCAATGAACCCGAGGTTCTTGCAACGCTCACCAACGTGGCCGCCAAGCATAATGGCAGCGTCATCAACCTCAAGATCGTGAATCGTCAGCTCGATTTCATGGAAATCCTGGTCGATCTGGAAGTGAAGGATCTGCGCCATCTGTCGTCCATGATCGCGGCCTTCCGCACGGCCGTGGGCGTCATGCAGGTCGAGCGCGCCAAGGGATGACGCCATGATCCTCGGCATGGGGACGGATCTGTGCATGATTTCGCGCATTGAAAAAAGCGTCGACCGGTTCGGTGACCGCTTTCTGATGCGCGTCTTCACGGAAGCGGAACGTGCCTATGCCGACCGCTTTACGGGTGCGGCGCGCATGGGTAGCTACGCCAAGCGCTGGGCGGCCAAGGAAGCTTGCGCGAAGGCGCTGGGCACAGGCTTCGCCAATGGGGTTCTGCTTCAGGATATCGGGGTCTGCAATGGCCCGGGTGGTGCGCCGGAACTGCTGCTTTCAGGCGGCGCGGAAGAGGCTCTTCAGCGCCTGACGCCCCCAGGACAGGCAGCCCAGCTTCTGGTCAGCATGAGTGACGATCCGCCGTTTGCTCTTGCGCAGGTCATCATCCAATCCATCCCCTTGGCGGCTGTGCAGTCCGCATCACAACCCTTCGTCCGGATTGAACCGCTCGCCAACGCCGTCAAGCTGCGTTAAGAGCGTCTCATGACCAAGGAGAACAGGCCCGTGCAGGGTTCAGAAAGTGCCGGCGACAAGCCCGCGCGCCGCGAAGAGACGCTTGGCGAGAGCATCCGCTATTTCTGCGTGCTGCTGCTGGCCGTATTTGCCGTGCGATCCCTCGTCGTAGAGCCTTTCAATATCCCGTCCGGATCTATGATCCCGACCCTGCAGATCGGCGATTTCGTTCTGGTCTCGAAGTTCAGCTACGGCTATTCGCGCTTCTCGTTTCCATTTTCGCCGAATGTCTTCAGCGGCCGCATCCTGAACTCCACGCCGCATCGCGGTGATGTCGCGGTTTTCCGCTTCACGCGCGACACGTCGGTCGACTACATCAAGCGCATCATCGGCTTGCCCGGTGACCATATCCAGGTCACGGGCGGCAAGCTGATCCTCAATGGCATCGAGGTCCCCCGCACGGCACTCGGTCATTATGAAGTGCTGGACGAGAACAACCGCCTTCTCAGCGGGGACCGCTACCGCGAGAGTCTCCCGGGAAGTGCAGGAGGCCGCCCCACTGTCGAGCATGACATCCTCAAGCTGACGGATGAGGGATTCGCCAACGACACGCCGGAATATGTCGTGCCGGAGGGATCGTTCTTCGCCATGGGCGATGACCGTGACGACAGCGCTGACAGCCGTTTTCAGGGCGATGGCCCGGACGATCTCGGTTTCGTCCCGATGCAGAACCTTGTCGGTCGCGCGCCCATCGTCCTCTTCTCCATGGATATGCGTCATCCGGCCTGGCAGTTCTGGTACTGGCCGACCGAGATCCGTTGGAACCGTTTCCTGCATTCCGTCACATGAAACTCTCCCACACAGAAGCCATCGCCTCCATGCAGGCAGCCCTCGGGCACAGCTTTGCGAAACCCGAACTGCTGAACGAGGCCCTGACACACCGTTCCGCCGTGTCAGGCCGCGATCCGCGTCGGGCGCGCCGCAACCAGCGCCCCAAAGGCAGCGGATCGAACGAACGCCTCGAATTCATCGGAGATCGCGTTCTTGGCCTGCTGATGGCCGAGTGGTTGCTGGAGCGTTATCCGGACGAGCAGGAAGGGGCGCTTGGTCCCCGTCATGCCCATCTCGTGTCCCGGACCGTGCTGGCGGAAATCGCCGATCAGGTGGGCCTCTCGGCCTCGCTTCAGATTTCTCCACATGAGGAAGATGCCGGGATCCGGCGTCTGTCCAGCATCCGTGCGGATGCGATGGAAGCCCTGCTGGGTGCGCTGTATCTCGATGGCGGTCTCGAGCCGGCCCGTCGCGTCGTGCACCAGTACTGGCAGTCCCGCATCGAGAGCGCGGACCGCCCCCACAAGGAGCCCAAGACCCTGCTGCAGGAATACATGCTCTCACAGGGTCTGCCGCTTCCGAATTACGAACTCCTGTCTTCGGACGGTCCGTCCCATGCGCCGGTCTTTCGCGTCAGCGTCACGACCATGGGTCATACGGGTACGGGAGAAGCCGGCAGCAAGAGGCTGGCAGAAAGCGCAGCGGCGACCGCCCTGCTGAAACACCTCGGTCAGAATGTGGCGTCCTGAGATGTCATCAACAAAGGATCAGAACATGACCACGCGCTGCGGTTTCGTGGCTCTCGTCGGTGCTCCGAATGCGGGGAAATCCACCCTGCTCAACCGGATTGCCGGAGCCAAGCTGTCCATCGTCAGCCCCAAGGCCCAGACGACCCGTTTTCGGACGCTCGGCATCGTCATGCAGGACAATGCCCAGATCATTCTCGTAGACCTGCCCGGCATTTTCAAACCCCGCCGTCGCCTTGACCGGGCCATGGTCAACGCCGCCTGGTCAGGTTCGCAGGATGCGGATCTGACGCTGCTGCTGGTGGATGCGAAATCCGGCCTGCGTGAGGACGTTCGCGAGATCATCGCCAAGCTGTCTGAAAGCAAAGGGCGTATCTGGCTGGTCCTGAACAAGACGGATCTCGTCGAGCGCGGCGAACTGCTGCCTCTGACGCAGGAAATTGGCGGTCTGATCAGTGTCGAGCACGTCTTCATGCTGAGCGCCCGTTCAGGCGAGGGTGTGAGCGACCTGATGGGCCGTCTGGCTGCGGAACTGCCCGAAGGTCCTTTCCTTTATCCGGAAGATGATCTGACGGACCTTCCGGATCGTCTGCTCGCCGCCGAACTGGTCCGCGAACAGATCTTCATGCAGACGCATGAGGAGATTCCGTATCAGGCCACCGTCGAAACCGAGAGCTTCAAGGAGCGCCCGGATGGTTCGGTCCGGATCGAGGTGACGATCTACGTCTCCCGTCCCGGCCATAAAGCCATTCTGATTGGCGAGGGCGGTCACAAGATCAAGTCCCTCGGCGCACGGGCGCGGATGGAGCTTCAGGAGCTTCTGGACCGCAAGTGCCATCTTTTCCTGAACGTCAAGGAACGGGCGGGATGGGACGAGGAAAAAGCCCGCCTGCGCGCCATCGGCCTGGACGACTGAAAAAGACGGGTGCCGGAGTGTTTGAAATCCGGCATCCTCACATCGCTTGTTCCAATCCCGCCACGTCTGTATGACAGGCGCACGTCAAGACACATCCAGCCAGAGACGGGCATGATGACCGAAAATCGAGAACAGAGCCCCTCCTACAAACGCGTCCTGCTCAAGGTGTCCGGTGAGGCACTCATGGGTGACGGGCCGTCAGGGGTGGACCCCGTAATGGTGGACACGGTTGCCGCCGACATAGCCGATGTGGTGGCTTCCGGAGTGGAAGTCTGCCTCGTTGTCGGTGGTGGCAACATTTTCCGCGGCCTCGCAGCCGCAGCCAAGGGCATGGACCGCGCGCAGGGTGACTATGCCGGCATGCTGGCCACTGTCATCAACGCGCTGATGCTGCAGAACGCGCTTGAACGTCGCGGGATGGAGACGCGCGTCATGACAGCCATCCAGATGGCTGCCATTGCCGAGCCGTATATCCGTCGCCGCGCCGTGCGCCACATGGAAAAGGGACGCGTCGTCATTTTCGCAGCGGGCACCGGCAATCCGTTCTTTACGACAGATACAGCCGCAGCCCTGCGCGCCAACGAAATGGAATGCGATGCGCTCTTCAAGGGCACGCAGGTGGACGGCGTCTATTCCGCTGACCCTCGCCGCAATCCGGACGCCCAGCGTTATGATCGCCTGACCTATCTTGAGGTCCTTGCGCGTGACCTGAACGTCATGGATGCCGCCGCCATCAGTTTGGCGCGTGAAAACAAATTGCCCATCGTGGTCTTCAACATGCATGCTCCCGGCTCCTTCGGGGCCGTCATGCGTGGGGAAGGGCTCTTTACCAAGATCATCGAAGCGGACTGATCTCCGCATTTTCAACGAAATCTTCAGGCTCTGTCCTGAGACCAACGTCGAACTGAAAGGACCAGCTCATGCCTGCTGACCTGAATGACCTTCTTGCCGATCTGACCCGCCGCATGGACGGGGCGATCGAAAGCCTGCGCCGGGACCTCTCCGGTCTGCGTTCGGGCCGTGCCAGCCCGAACCTTCTGGAGCCGGTGCGCGTCGAAGCCTATGGTTCGGAAGTTCCGCTGTCGCAGGTTGGTTCCATTGCCGTTCCCGAGGCCCGCATGCTGACGGTTTCTGTCTGGGACCGCACGGTCGTGAGCGCCGTCGAACGCGCCATCCGTGACAGTGGTCTTGGCCTCAACCCGTCCACGGACGGTCAGACGGTTCGCGTTCCCATTCCGGCCCTGACCGAAGAGCGCCGCAACGAACTGGCCCGTGCGGCTGCCAAGTATACTGAAAACGGCAAGATTTCGGTGCGCGGCGTGCGTCGTGACGGCATGGAGCAGACCAAGGCGCTCGAGAAGAAGAGCGAGATCAGTCAGGACGACATGAAGACCTGGACTGACGCCATCCAGAAGCTGACGGACCAGTACATCAAAAAAGTGGACGATATTTTCGCGGACAAAGAACGCGAGATCAAACAGGTCTGATTGCGCATTTGTCTGCAGGATCTCTTCCCCGTCACGACCGTGTCGTCTCCTCTTCGTCCGGGGGCGGCGTGAGCGTCGTTCCCGTCCATATCGCCATGATCATGGACGGGAATGGCCGCTGGGCACGCGCGCGCAAACTTCCGGTGGCCGCAGGGCACCGGCAGGGCGCAGAGTCCGTCCAGCAATGCGTCCGCACGGCGATCGGGCAGGGCGTCCGTTACCTGACGCTCTATGCTTTCTCCTCGGAGAACTGGCGGCGCTCCGCGGAAGAGGTTGGGGATCTGACATCCCTGCTGCGCTTTTATTTGCGGCACAAGATCAATGAGCTTCATGCTCAGGGCGTGCGTCTGCGGATCATCGGCGAGCCGGAGCGGTTCGAGGGCTCCCTGCGTGAAGAACTCCGCCGGGCCGAAGCGCTGACGCTTCACAACACGACCCTGACCCTGACGCTGGCACTGTCTTATGGTGGCCGCGCCGATATCGTGCAGGCTGCCCGGCGCCTCGCCGAAGATGCTGTCGCAGGAAAGATCACGGCCGAAAGCATCAGCGAATCCATGCTCGACGATGCACTTCAGACTGCCGATATGCCCGATCCCGATCTGGTCATCCGCACCAGTGGGGAATGCCGTCTGTCCAACTTCCTTCTCTGGCAGAGCGCGTACGCGGAGCTGGTTTTTATGGATGTGCTCTGGCCCGATTTTGGCGAGGCCGAGTTTCTTGAAGCTCTCTCGCGTTTTGCCAGCCGTCAGCGCAGATTTGGTGGCCGCCCCGCATGAGCGCGTCATCCGCCAGATGGTCTGATCTGCGCCTTCGTCTGCTGTCCGCTGCGGTCCTGATTCCGGTTGCCGCATTCTGCATCTGGCGGGGAGGCGCGGTCTATGACGCCCTGATCCTGCTGGCGATGTTCGGGCTGGCCTGGGAGGGCGAAACCCTCATCCGCCAGCCTCTGAAGACCTGGCGTGGCTGCCTCCTGCTGGCATGGCCCGTCATTGCCGGTCTCGCGGCCCTGAAAGGGGAATGGAGCGCGGCCTTCTGGATGATCTGGCCTACGCTGATCTTCGGATTTCCGGCCAGCGTTCCTGTCGTTGTTTCCATCGTCGGTGGTCTGTCGCTCCTATGGCTGCGTCACCTGCCGCTTGGCATGGCATCCGTTCTTTTTGTGATTTCCGTCGTGATCGCGAGCGACAGTTTCGCCTATCTGACGGGTCGTATTTTTGGTGGCCCCAAGCTGGCCCCCTCGATTTCACCAGGAAAAACCCGCTCCGGCGCAATCGGCGGCCTTGTCGGCTCGGCGCTGGCCGGGGGTCTGGTCGCGTGGCTGACCGTTCCGGGCACCCAGCTTGGTGGCCTGATCTGTGGTGCGGTGTTGAGTGTTTTTTCCCAGAGCGGCGATCTTCTGGAGAGTGCTGCCAAGCGCCGCCTTGGCGTCAAGGATTCGGGGCGTCTCATTCCCGGCCATGGTGGCCTTCTGGACCGCTTTGACGGCCTTCTCGCTGCTGCTCCTGCCGCCGCGCTGCTTTCGCTGGCGGTCGCAGCGCACCCTTTCTGGTCCATCCTGCCCGCAGATCTGACTGGCGGTTCTGCACATTCACCCATTCTTCAGGGGAGTTCTTCTCATGACTGACGGTTCTGCACGCCCAACACGTCGCCGCATCACGGTGCTCGGCAGCACCGGCAGCATTGGAACCTCAACGGTCGACCTGCTTGCGCGGATCCCGGATGAGATCGAGGTGCGGGCTCTGGTTGGTGGCTGTAATGCTGCCCTGCTGGCGGAACAGGCCCGCCGCCTGAATGCGGAAGTCGCTGTCATCCATGACGAAAGCCGCCATGAAGAGCTGAAATCCTGCCTTGCGGGTACGGGTATCCGCACGGCTGCGGGCCGTCAGGCCGTTATCGAGGCCGGAGCCATGGAAGCCGACTGGACCATGGCCGCCATTACGGGCGCTGCCGGTCTTGAGCCCACGCTTGCTTCGGCTCGCAACGGTCATGCCGTAGCGCTTGCGAACAAGGAAGCGCTTGTCTGTGCGGGCGACGTCATGCTTCGCGCTGTGGCCGAAGCAGGTGCCACGCTGCTGCCCGTCGATTCGGAGCATAACGCCATCGCCCAGTCTCTGGGCGCCTGTGACATGGACAGCGTCGAGAAAATCATCCTGACCGCTTCCGGTGGGCCTTTCCGTAAATCCTCGATCGAGGAGATGCGCGCTGCCACGCCGGAAAAAGCCCTGAAGCATCCGACCTGGACGATGGGGGCAAAGATCACGATCGATTCCGCCTCCATGGCGAACAAGGGTCTGGAAGTGATCGAGGCGGCTCGTCTCTTCGGCCTGACCGAAGACCGGATCGACGTTCTGGTCCACCCGCAGTCGGTCGTACATGGTCTGGTGCAGTTCCGTGATGGCAGCCTCGTCTCCCAGATGGGCTCGGCCGACATGCGTATTCCCATCGCCCATACGCTCGCCTGGCCGAAGCGCATGGTAACGCCATGCGAGCGCCTTGATCTCGCCGCCTATGGTCGTCTGGAGTTCGAAGCTCCGGACGAAGTCCGCTTCGCTCCCCTGCGTCTTGCCCGTCAGGTTCTCAGGGCTGGTGGAGCAGCCCCCGCCGTCTTCTCGGCTGCGAACGAAGTCGCCGTGGATGCGTTCCTGAACCGGTGCATTGGCTTCCTCGGGATCGGCGAGACAATCGACGCTGCACTGCAGGCCATGGACGAAAATCCGGAACTCACGACCCTTGATGACGTGCTGTACTGGGACGCGCGGGGGCGTGCGCTCGCAGAAGCCCATATCCTGCGGCAAAGCGGAACACTGCGAAACGACGTGAGCGAGAACGCCCTGAATGCATGATCTTCTGCGGACTGTTCTGGCCTATGTCCTGATTCTGGGCATTCTCGTCTTCATTCATGAGCTCGGGCATTACCTCGCCGCGCGCTGGCGGGGCGTGAAGGTCGATACTTTTTCCATCGGCTTCGGCCCTGCGCTGCATCGCTGGCATGACCGCTCCGGCACGGAGTGGCGCATCAGCGCCATCCCGCTCGGTGGCTTCGTCAAGCCGCATGGCTTCGAAGGACCGGACGACGCAACCGACGAACAGAAGGCTGCCTGGATCCCGGGCCGCACGTTCCATGACAAGTCCGTTGGCTCCCGGGCCATTGTCATTCTCATGGGGCCGGTCTTCAATTTCATCTTCGCGATCCTGGCCTTTACGGTCCTGTTCGCGGTGGTGGGAAAGCCGGAAATCCACGGAGACATTTCACAGGTCACGGCCGGAAGCCCCGCAGAACATGCGGGCGTGAAGCCGGGCGACGTGATTACCCGGATCGGGAATACGCATATCCTCGGCGCCGAGGATGTCATGGCGACCGTCGCATCCCATCCGGGCCAGCAGACAGTGCTTGGCATTCACCGGGGTACGGAAGACCTCAGCCTTCCCGTCACGCTCGACACTCTGAAGAGCAACGGCCACGAGACGGGCAGCCTCGGAGTTGCGTTCGCCATTTCCAGGGGCCGTCCGGTTTCCCTACCTTCCGCTTTCATCATGGGCATGCAGGAAACCTGGGACAAATCTGTCATGACGCTGCAGGGCGTCTGGCAGATCATCAGTGGCCAGAGAAGTGCAAAGGAACTGGGCGGCACGATTCGCATCGCCCAGCTCTCCGGACAGGTCGCCAGTTATGGTCTGGCCAGCATTATTTCCTTCATGGCGCTGCTTTCGATCAATCTTGGTCTGATCAATCTTTTCCCAATTCCCGTTCTCGATGGTGGCCGTCTCGTGTTCTATGTCTGCGAGGCGATCCGTGGCCGACCGGTTTCGCGTCGGGTTCAGGACGTGAGCATGCAGGTCGGAATGGCGCTGATTGGCGCTCTTTTCCTCTTTTCAACGGTCAACGATCTGACCAACATCGGACTGTTTCACTGGCTCTTTCACGCAGTAAGCTAAATATTCTGAAAAGACTTGTGATACAGTTGAACACGTCAGGGCATCTTGCGCGGGGCAGGGGTTATCGGATACCTCCGCCAATGGCGTAACGTGTCAGTCGCCTGCAAAAAATATGTTACAAGGAAAGCCGGTTTGTCAGGATCACGGTCAAGAGGTTCCCGGTCTTCGAACAAGCGTCTGCTGCTGCTCGCATCAGCCTGCCTGCTGCCGGTCGTCCTCGGAACGGCCCAGGCGCGTTCTGTTCGTCACCAGGCACCGGCATCAGCGCCCGGTGGAAATGTCATCCAGGCGATCTCGGTCAAGGGAAATACCCGTATCGAGACGAGCACGGTGCTGTCCTACATGGTCGCCCAGCCGGGTGATACGTTCAATCAGGACGACCTCGACCGTTCGCTGAAGACGCTGTACGCCACGGGCCTGTTCAAGGACGTGACGCTGCACCGCGACGGCAACACCCTTCTGGTGGACCTTGTCGAGAACCCGATCGTTAACCGCATCGTGTTCGAAGGCAATCACGCGCTGAAGGACGAGGATCTCCGCAAGGAAATCAGCCTGCGTCCGCGTGCCGTGTTTTCCTCCGAGACGACGGCCGCCGACCGTCAGAAGATCCTGAACCAGTACGCTGGCAAGGCTCGTTTTGGTGCGACCGTCACGCCTCAGATCGTCAGGCTGTCCCACAACCGCGTGGACGTTGTTTTCAATATCAACGAAGCGCAGCAGACCCTCATCAAGAAGATCGTCTTCGTCGGCAATCACGCTTTCAGTGAAGCCCGTCTGTCACAGGTAATCTCGTCCAAGGAGACGATCTGGTACCGCTTCTTCTCGTCCTCGGATGAATATAATCCCGAGCGCATCAAGTACGATGCGGAACTGCTGCGTCGGTTTTACCTGCACAACGGCTACGTCGATTTCCACATGGTTGACGCGACCGGTGAGCTGGCTCCCGACCACAAGTCGTTCTACATCACCTTCACTGTCCATGAAGGTGACCGCTATCGTCTTGGCAAGATGGATGTCCGCTCCAGCGTGCGCCATGTGACACCTGAGATGCTGCGTCCGCATGTCGAGTTGTTCCCCCATCAGGTGTATGACGGCACGGCGATCCAGAACAATACCAAGAACATGCAGGAATGGCTCCAGGCTACGGGTCATCCCTTCGCGATGGTTCGTTCGGAATTTGCCCGGAACCCCGAAAAGCATATCGTCGATCTGCTGTTCGATGTGACTGAGGGACCGCATGTCTATGTCGAGCGCATCGACATCAATGGCAACACCATTACCCATGATGACGTGATCCGCCGGAACCTGCCAATGGCCGAAGGGGACCCGTACACCCCCTTCGACCGCAAGTATTCCAAGCTCGGTCTTCAGGATCTCGGATATTTCAGCTCTGTCTCCGTCGATCAGACGCAGGGCTCCGCACC
Source organism: uncultured Gluconobacter sp. (assembly GCA_937880175.1). Lineage (GTDB taxonomy): Bacteria > Pseudomonadota > Alphaproteobacteria > Acetobacterales > Acetobacteraceae > Gluconobacter. The sequence continues at coordinate 26,808 of CALFLO010000021.1, read as the reverse complement.
CGACCGCGTGAACGTCTCAGCGAACGTGGTCGAAAAGCCGACCGGCGAGTTCTCTCTGGGTGGCGGCTATTCGACGGACGTTGGTATTCTCGGCAACGCCTCGATCAAGCAGCACAACCTGCTCGGAACGGGTGTGGATGCCGGTATTTCGGGTACGGTCGCCTACTATGAAAAGCAGGCTGACATCTCCATTACCGATCCGTACTTCCTGAACCGCAATCTCGTGGCCGGCGCGGATTTCTACTTCATCCAGAACAACTACCAGACGTATCAGAGCTATAAGGAATCCCAGTACGGCATGAGCCTGCGTCTGGGGTATGCCTATAACCGGTATCTCTCGCAGTCCTGGAACTACACCCTTGTCGATCGTCAGGTGGGCAATTTCTATGACGCGTCCGCCGTCGCAGCCGATCCGGAGCTGATCCAGTGGGTCCCGTCCATCTACGTCCAGCAGTCTGCCGGTTGGTCGCTGCTATCGCAGATCAGCACGTCCGTAACCTATGACCGTCGTGACCAGAGAGCGAAGCCGCATTCAGGTTACATGTTCAAGGTCGGTGGTGATTTCGCCGGTCTGGGCGGTAACTCGAAATATGCCCGTGTGAAGGCGGATGGCGCCTATTACCTGCCGCTTGATGATCTGACCGGAAACCATGACTGGACGTTCCAGTTCAAGGGCGGCGTCGGCTACATGGGCGACTGGAGCTCTAACGGGAACCGCAACATCATCGATAACTTCTATCTTGGTGGTGAAAACCTGCGAGGCTTCCTTCAGGGTGGTGTCGGTCCGCGTTCGGGCCATCTCAAGATCAATGGTGTCTATATTCCGGCCCAGGGTCAGGAAGATCTGCTCGGTGGCCGCTTCATGTATACGGCCTCCGCGCAGCTCAACTTCCCGCTGCCCATGGGTGACGATCTTGGTATTTCGGGCCGCGGCTTCATCGACGCAGGTAGCCTTGCCGGCCTGCGTGTCAAGCATCTCTACACGAACCGTACCAATGACGGGGACAACTACACCCCGATCACCGGTGACAACCTGATCCCGCGTGTTTCGGGCGGTCTTGGTGTGTCGTGGAAGAGCCCGTTTGGCCTCGTCAACATCGATGGCGCCGTGCCGATCCGCAAGGAACATGGTGACCGTCTGTATCCGCTGCGTTTCGGTTTTGGCCAGCAGTTCTGAACTGCTCGAGACCTTGCCGTCCTGTTTTTCAACCCCTTGCCAAGAGGTGGTCATGACCCTCAATTCCCTGATGCGCACGGTTTCGGCTGGCGCGCTTCTGGCAGCGACGATTCTTGTCTCCGCTCCGGGCGCGCATGCCCAGGCGGCCGGTGGCAATGGTGGCTGGTTTGTTCCCAAGGCCGCGCATCCTGATGCACCGCCGCCGTCGCGTCCTGTCCAGCGTCGCATTCCGGATGCCGCCCCGGACGAGGCAGAAGAAGAATCCGCTCCGACAGACCAGCAGCAGGCCCCGCCGGTTCTGCCGCTGCCGCCGATCCCGGTTCCCCCGAGCATTGCGAAGGCTTCTCCACCGCCGGCCGCCGTCATCGGCGTGATCAATGTTCAGGCTGTCATGCAGATTTCCAGCGCCTGGCAGGAAATCCAGCAGGTTCTTGGCGCCCGCCGCGATCGTCTGGCACAGGCCGTACAACGTGAAGAAGCTGCATGGCGTGGCGAGCAGCAGAAGCTGCAGGCGCAGGCCCGCAGCCTGACGTCCGACCAGATCCAGTTGCGTGAGCGTCACCTGCAGGAACGCCGCGCAAAGGATCAGCACGATTTTGGCAATCAGGCCCGTGTGATTCAGGAAGCGGCACAGGTTGCCATGCACCAGATCGAGCGTGAACTGGAAGAGCCGAACGGTATCATTGCCGCCGTCGCCGCCGCCCATAACATGAACCTGATCCTGCATGCCGAGCAGGTCGTCCTTCATGTCGGTGGTCAGGATATCACCGAGGAAGTCGGTACGCAGCTCAACAAGGCGCTGCCGCATGTCTTCATTCCTGACGATGGCGTGGACCCCGAGCAGCTTGCCCGCTCCGGCAAGATGCCCACGACGGCTGATGAACAGCGGCAGGCCCAAGGTCCGCAGGCTGGTGGCCCGCAGCAGGCTCCGGCAGCAGCTCCGAATGAATCCGTTCTGCGTCAGCATCACTGAGGCAACAGGCCGTGTCTGACATGACAGCAAACGAGACCCGTCCTGGCGACAGCCGTTTCTTCCAGCGCTCCGGACCTTTCGGTCTGGAGCATCTGGCGGAGGTTTCCGGCAGTGAAATTGTTCCGGCGGCATCGGGGAAAGTACTGTCCGCTTTCCGTGGCGTCGCTCCCCTGCATGTCGCCGGACCGGACGAAATCAGCTTTCTCGATAACCGCCGTTATCTTCCTCTGCTGGCGGAAACAAAAGCCGGGGCTGTTATCCTGTCCCCGGCTTTTTCCGACAAGCTGCCGCCCGACACCGCAGGTCTGGCCTGCAAGGCACCCTATCTCGCCTGGGCGCGTCTGGCCTCGCTATTCCATCCGGCTCCCGCCTCTACGGGGCTCCGTCATCCGACGGCCTGGGTCGCGGAAGATGCCGAAATTGGCGAAAATGTCGAGATTGGTCCGTTCGCCGTCATCAGCAGCAGTGCATGTATCGGTCGTGACAGTATTATCGCCAGTCATGCCAGCATCGGCCAAAGCGTTAAAATCGGTGAGCGGTGTCGCATCGGCGCCCATTCCGCCATTTCTCACGCCCTGATCGGGGATCGCGTGACGCTCTATCCGGGTGTCCGTATCGGGCAGGACGGTTTTGGTTTTGCTGTAGGGCCTGAAGGTTTCGAGACGGTCCCGCAACTCGGACTGGTCGTGCTGGAAGATGGTGTGGAAGTCGGTGCAAACTCCACCATCGACCGTGGCTCCATGCGAGACACGCTGATCGGAGCAGGCACCCGCATCGATAATCTCGTGCAGATTGGCCATAATGCCCGTCTGGGGCGCTGCTGCATTGTCGTATCGCAGGCCGGGATTTCCGGCTCTACGGAACTGGGTGATTTTGTTACCATCGCGGCGCAGGCAGGTCTGATCGGGCATATCAAGATCGGCTCGAAAGCCCGGGTTGGCGCACAGTGCGGTGTCATGTCGGATGTTGATGCAGGCGCCGATGTCATCGGCAGCCCCGCCATGCCGTTCCGGGAGTTTTTCCGGAATGTCGCTACTCTGCGGAAGCTTTCCCGCAAAACAGGCGACTAGCAGTCCCGCAGCGCGGATGGTAACTCCCCCGCAGGTTTGCTAAGGGAAGCCATTCACGTTGCCTCACGGCAGCGACTGACAGACAATACCGCTTGAAGGGCATGGTGAAACGATGGACCGAGTGGACGCTCCAGCTGAACAGATGACTCCCGCGACAGACGCCGCTGCAGAAGGCCATCAGCTTCCCGAGAGCATCGACATCCTGCAGATCATGCAGTCGATCCCGCATCGTTACCCGTTCCTGCTGATCGACAAGATGGTTGAGATCCATGCCGGACAGTCGGCGATTGGTATCAAGAACGTCACGGTCAACGAGCCGTTTTTTCAGGGACATTTCCCGTCTCATCCCGTCATGCCGGGCGTACTGATCGTCGAAGCCATGGCCCAGACAGCGGCAACGCTGGTGGTCATGACGCTGGGCAAGGCGTTCGAAGGCAAGCTGGTTTATTTCATGACGATCGAAAACGCCAAGTTCCGCCGCCCGGTCGGGCCCGGTGACCAGCTCCGGATCCATGTCGACAAGGAGCGCTCCCGCGCCAATGTCTGGAAGTTCAAGGGTGTGGCCCGCGTCGATGGCGTAGCCGTTGCCGAAGCGACCTTCAGTGCGATGATCATGGGTTGACCCGGATGCAGACGGCAGGCAAGCGCCCCGAAACCGCCGAAATTCACGCAACAGCCATTGTTGATCCGCGCGCACGGATCGGCGAAAATGTGCGTATTGGGCCCTGGTGTCTGGTCGGCCCCAACGTCACGATCGGTGACGGGGTCTGCCTGCACGCTTCCGTTCTTGTGGACGGATACACAACCCTGCGCGAAGGTGTGGAAGTCTACCCGTTCGTGACGATCGGACTGGCCCCGCAGGACCTGAAATATGCCGGTGAGCCAACACTGTGCGAAATTGGCGCCAAAACGGTCATTCGTGAAAACGTAACGATCCACCGTGGTACGGCGCAGGGTCATGCCCTGACCCGCATTGGCGCAAACTGCCTGATCATGGCTAACTCCCATGTGGCCCATGACTGCGTCCTCGGTGACCGCGTCATTATCGTCAACAATGTCGTCATGGGCGGTCACGTCGAGATTGATGACGACGCCAAGATCATGGGATCCGCCGCGCTGCACCAGTTCGTCCGGATCGGCCGCGGTGCTGTCGTCGGTGGCGTCTGCGGGGTGGAAATGGACGTGATTCCTTATGGAAGCGTTCTGGGAAACCGCGCGCGTCTGGTTGGTCTGAACTGGATCGGCCTCAAACGCTCAGGCGTTGGTCCTGAAGAAATGCAGGCCATGCGTCGCGCCTTCCGCACGCTTTATCCGCGTCATGGTGCCTCGGTATCGGTTCTGGAAACCCGCATTGCCGAAGTTCGCCAGGAATATGGCCATCTTCCGCGCATCGCCGAAATGCTGGACTTCATGGAAGCTCCAAGCCGTCGAGGCCTGACCCGCGTCGCGCGTCAGGAAGGACAGTCCGAAACCGAAGGCGCCTGATCGTGGGGGATCGTGGCTGCATCGGCATTCTGGCAGGCTCGGGACCGCTTCCCGCGCAGGTCGCCGCCGCAGCCACTGCCAAGGGCCGCAGGGTCTTCGTCATCGGCTTTCGCGATTTTGCCGATCGCGCGCTTCTCGAACCTTATCCGCATGAAATCATCCGCCTTGCCGCCGCCGGCGACATTCTCGGCGCGCTCAAGCGGAACAACTGTCGCGAACTGGTTCTGATCGGTCCGGTGCGGCGCCCCGCATGGCGGGACCTGCGCCCCGATGCCGAAGGCGCACGCATTCTGGCGAGGTTGGGCCGCGCCATTTTTTCCGGCGATGACGGCCTGCTCGGCGCGGTTGTCCGCGTTCTCGGCGAAGAAGGCTTTCACGTTCGGGGCGCCCACGAGTTTCTTGAGCACGCGACAGGCCGCTCCGGAACGCTTGGGCGCGTCCTTCCTGATGCGCAGGCCAAGCAGGATATCGCCCGCGGCGTTGATGTTCTGAAGGTGATGGCCGCCCTCGACATCGGGCAGGGATGTGTTGTCCAGAACGGACTCGTGCTGGCGGTTGAAGCTCTGGAAGGGACTGATGCCATGCTGGGGCGCTGTGGGCGGCTCATGCAGGCGGGGAGTGGCGGGGTTCTGGTGAAGATGCCCAAGACCGGGCAGGACCTGCGCGCGGATATGCCGACAATCGGGCCGGAGACGCTGGAGAATGCGGCCCGGAACGGATTGCGGGGTGTGGCGTTCCAGCCCGGGGTGACGCTCATGACGGATCCTGCCGGCTGCGTGAAGCTGGCAGATCGCTATGGGCTGTTCCTGTATGGGCTGACACCGGAAGATCTGAAGGACAGGTAATGAGTACGTTTCTGCATACGATGGTGAGAATCCGCGACATTGACCGGAGTCTCGCATTCTACAAGCTCCTTGGCATGAAGGAGCTTCGCCGCAAGGAAGTGCGTGAGGGGCGTTACACGCTGGTTTTCATCGGATTCGATGATAACGAGCACGGACAGGCCGAGATCGAACTGACCTATAACTGGGACCAGGAAACCGATTACGAGGTGGGCACCGGCTTTGGGCACTTCGCGATTGGTGTGCCCGATGTGTCCGCGCTCGTGGAGACGGTCCGTAGTGGCGGTGGCAAGGTGACGCGCGAGGCTGGTCCGTTGAAGTTCGGAACGATCATCATTGCCTTCGTCGAGGACCCCGACGGCTACAAGATCGAGCTTATCGAGAAGAACTAGATTTCTTCAGCAGTTTCAGGGCGTTTTCCAGCGCATCAATGATCGTTCCGGCATTCTGCTGCACGGACTTGTCCTTGTGTGAGGCGAGAATGTCGGCGCAGAGCAGGGCGGGAGCGAGCGCGTTGCGCAGGTCGTGGCGGAAGGTTGCGGCGTCCTGAGAGAGCTTTCTGGAGACGGGAGTGGTGCTGGACTCGGGCATGGGCTGAAGTTCCTGTAGGTCTGGCATTGACATGAAGGGCCTGCGTGCTTACAAGCCCGGGTCTCAATCACCGGGCGTTTCGTGCGCCCGATCGACGCGGATGTCCATAGTTGAGGCGTCCGCCTGGTTTTTAAGGATCAACGTCATGAAGCGCACGTATCAACCCTCCAAGCTGGTTCGCAAGCGTCGTCACGGTTTCCGTACGCGTAGCGAAACCGTCGGTGGCCGCCGCGTACTGGCCAACCGTCGCACCAAGGGTCGCAAGAAGCTCTCCGCCTGAGTTCGACCCGATCGGCACGATCCATACAACAGGCCACACACCGGGCCGTTTGAAAAAACGGCCACAGTTTCTGCGTGTGGCCGGGAAGGGGCGCAAGGTCGCCACTCCCGGTATGGTTGTGCAGATCCTGCCGGATGACAAAGCGACCGAAACCCGCGTTGGTTTCACGGTCACAAAAAAAGTCGGTAATTCTGTCATCCGTAACCGCACCCGCCGTCGCCTCCGTGAGGCCCTGCGCCTTGTGGCGCGGGAAGACGGCCTTCCTTCCGGCGATTTCGTCCTGATTGGACGGGACAAGACCCGGGGGCGCGATTTTTCCCTTCTCAAAGACGATCTGCGTCAGGCCCTGCGCAAGGGATTGGACGTCAATTTCCGGGAAAATCCTGGCGGACAATCCGGCAAAAGCCGGGTCCGGGCGAAATGATCGCGTCCATGCTCAGGAAAGCCGTTACGGCCCTGATGCTGTCGCTCATTGACGCTTACAAGCTCTTCATCAGCCCGTTCATCGGCACCAACTGCCGCTTTGACCCGACATGCAGCTCCTATGCGCTGACGGTGATCCGCGAGTATGGGCCTGTGCGGGGAGGCTGGCTTGCGATGCGCAGGATCGGGCGCTGCCACCCCTGGTCGAAGGGGGGCGTGGACCTGCCTCCGAAGCCACACCGGCATTAAAAAAACCCTCCGCCTATTGTTTTGAATGCGGTTTTCGGCCACTTGAGGCGCAAGCCCTATCCAGTGAGACGAAAGACCGGCATCCGCCCGATGGACATCAAGCGCATTATTGCGGCCACACTTCTCTCGGCCCTTATCCTGATCGGTTTCGACTATTTCATGCCGAAGCCCCATCAGGACGACCCCCATCCTGTCACCCACGCGCCGGCAGCGCAGGTTCAGACCAGCACGCCTGCCGTCGCTGCGCCTGCTGCCGACGCTGCGTCGGAGGCTCCGGCTTCCGCGCGTCGTATTCCGGTGACGGGTCCGGATGTGCAGGGTTCCCTCAACCTGAAGGGTGCCGTGCTGGATGACCTGATCCTCACGAAATATCGCGAGACCCTGGCCAAGGACAGCCCGCTGGTGCGGCTGCTAGACAAGGCTGGAAGCGCGCATCCCAATTTCGTCGTGATCGGCTGGACGAATGCTCCGGGCTCCAATGCCCGCGTGCCGGACCTGAATACGGTCTGGGAAAGCTCCGACGAGACGCTGACGCCAGAGCATCCGGTGACGTTGCACTGGGATAACGGGCAGGGTGTGGTGTTCTCCATCCAGATCGGGCTGGACGCGCATTACATGTTTGCCGTGAGCCAGACGATCGAGAACCATTCCGGCCAGCCGGTGGCTTTGGTGCCGTTCGAGCGCGTACAGCGCGATTACGATGCGCCGGAAGGGGCTTTCACCGCGCATGAAGGTCCGATCGCCGTTGTCGGTGGCCGGATGCAGGACGAAAGCTACAAGAACCTGCGCAAGGGCGCTGACCATCCGGATCATGTCTCGTGGTCGTCCACAGGTACGACTGGATGGGATGGCATCAGCGACAAGTTCTGGCTGACGGCTGTGGCACCGGCTGACGGCACGCCGGTTGCAGCAAGCTTCGCTTATGTGCCGGGGGCGCCGGGTTCCTATCAGGTTGGCATGTCCGCACAGACCGCTCAGCAGGTCATGCCGAACGGCTCCGTCACGGCGAAAAGCCATGTTTTTGCCGGGGCGAAGGTTGTCAGTCTGTTGCAGGGCTATAGCAAACAGCTCGGGATTCCCGATCTGGACAAGGCGATCGACTTTGGCTGGTTCAGCTTCCTGACCCGTCCGCTACTGACGCTGCTGCACTGGCTGTATCTGCATCTGGGCAATTTCGGTCTGGCGCTGATGGCGCTGACGCTGATCGTCAAGATCGTTCTCTTTCCGCTGGCCTCTAAGGCTGCCCAGTCTTCCGCGCGGATGCGTCTTCTGGCGCCGAAGGTCAAGGAGATCCGGGAGAAGAATAAGGACGATCCAATGGCCATGAACCAGAAGGTCATGGCGCTGTATCGTGAAGAGAAGGTCAGCCCGGCGAGCGGCTGTCTGCCGATGCTGATCCAGGCGCCGATCTTCTTCTGCCTTTACAAGATCCTGAACATCAGCATCGATGCGCGTCATGCGCCCTTCTTTGGCTGGATCCGCGATCTGTCCATGCCGGACCCGACGAACGTGTTCAATCTGTTCGGACTGCTGCCGTTCGACCCGACGCATTATTCCGCATTCCTGCATGTCAGCATCTGGGGCACCGCACTTGGCCTGACGTTCTGGCTGCTGCAGCGCCAGACGAGTTCGACGGCGAGCCTTGATCCGGCACAGGCGCGGGTGATGCAGTTCATGCCGCTGGCCTATGTATTCTTCATGTCCGGCTTCCCGGCCAGTCTGCTGGTCTATTACACATGGAACAACCTGCTGACGGTTGCGCAGCAGATCTTCATCCAGCGCCGGACGGGTCTGCCTGTTCCGGTATCGCGGACCTGAGGCGGGATCAGGGCATGAAGCAGGACATGATCAAGGAAATCCCTGGGCCTCCGACCGAGGCCCAGATCGAGGACGGCAGGCTTCTTTTCGCGGGGGAATGTGAGTTCTTCTTTGGCTCGCAGAAGATCGACCAGCTTCCGCCGGTGGGCCGACCCGAAGTGGCTTTTGCCGGGCGGTCCAATGTTGGCAAGTCGAGCCTCATCAATGCGCTGACGGGGCGTCGTGCGCTGGCACGGGCTTCGTCCGAGCCGGGGCGCACGAAGCAGCTCAACTTCTTCAACCTGTCGGAACGCCTGTCTCTCGTGGACATGCCGGGCTACGGATTTGCGAAGGCGGCCAAGTCGGTCAAGGAAGACTGGCAGGACATGATGTTCGCCTATCTCCGTGGCCGGACCACGCTGGAGCGGGTTATTCTGCTTCTGGACGCACGGATCGAGCTCAAGGAGTCCGACAAGGACGTCATGGAACTGCTGAACCGCGCGGCCGTGGTGTTCCAGATCGTGCTGACCAAGTGCGATCAGGTGAAGCCCAAGGCTCTGGCTGCGAAAACCGCGGAAGTCGAAGCGCTGGCGCTCAAGCATGCCGCCGCCTATCCGCGCATCATTTCCACCAGCAGCGAGACCGGCTTCGGGATCGAGGATCTGCGGGCGGAAATTGCCCGTTTTGCCGTTCCACTCCAGGCGTCAGGGGAAGGACAGTCCGGATCATGACCAGTAAGACCCCCATTACTACGCACAGCGACAAGCTCCCGGATGTGGCGCCTGTCGTGAATGCGGAAGAAGCCCAGCAGCAGGCTGCCATTCTCTCCAGCGCGCTGCCGTTCCTGCGGCGCTATGCCGGAGATACGATTGTCGTCAAATATGGCGGTCATGCCATGGGCGAGGGCAAGCTGGCACATGCGTTCGGCTATGATATCTCGCTGCTCAAGCTGGTCGGTATCAATCCGATCGTCGTGCATGGTGGTGGTCCGCAGATCAGCGCGATGCTGGACCGGCTAAAGATCCGCTCGGAGTTCATTGACGGGCTCCGGGTGACCGACAAGTCGATGGTCGATGTGATCGAGATGGTTCTGTCGGGCAGCGTCAACAAACAGGTGGCCGAGCTTATCAACCGTGCCGGGGCGCTTGCCGTCGGGATTTCCGGCAAGGATGGTGGCCTGATCCAGGCGCGCAAGCTGACGCGCACGAAGCGCGATCCGGGCAGTGAAATCGAGAAAGTCATTGATCTTGGTTTTGTCGGGCAGCCGGAAAAAATTGACCCGCGGGTTCTGTACGCCCTGCTGGGTTCTGGTCTGATCCCCGTGATCGCGCCGGTGGGCGTTGGCGAGGATGGCGAAACCTACAATATCAACGCCGATACGGCAGCCGGTGCAATCGCCGGTGCGGTGCATGCGTCGCGTCTGCTGATGCTGACGGATGTACCGGGCGTGCTGGATGAGAACGGCAAGCTCATCGAGGAACTGAGCGCGGAAGAAGCCCTGCGCCGGATTGCGGATGGGTCGATTTCGGGCGGCATGATCCCGAAGGTCGAGACCTGCCTAGAGGCGGTCCGCCAGGGCGCGAAAGCCGCCGTCATTCTCGATGGACGCGTGCCACATAGCTGTTTGCTGGAACTGTTCACGCGGGCAGGCCCCGGGACGCTCATCAAGGCGTAACCGGCTGACAGCAGACTGACTGAACTGAAGATTATGGCGCTTCGTGTGAGAAGCGCCATTTTCTATTTTCGGCAACCCCTTCCTGAAGGGCCTGCATGCCCCGTTCGAGCAGGCTGTCCGGTGTTTCTTCGGCATTGGCTTCGCGCGAAACGAGGCCAAGCTGAAGTGGCAGGTGAACGGGGGGATCGATCAGGATGGGGATACCATGAGCCGTGATGCGTTCGGCCCGTTCGGCTGCGGCGAAGCGGTCCCCGCCATCCATCCACAGACCAAACGTGTTGTTGCTGATGCGGCCGATGGCATCCGTCGGACGGATGGCCTTGCGCAGAAGGGCCGTGCACTGTCGCAGGGCTTCCTCACCAGCCTCGAAGCCGCGCGTTTTTGAAAGTTCTGTCAGGCCGGGAATGCGGGCGATGATCAGGGTGGCGGCCATGCTTTCCTGATCGAGACGCCGTGAGCGGCGTTCGATTTCCGCTTTCAGGCCATTCCAGTTGAGCAGATTCGACGCGATGTCGTAGTCGGAGTCGCTCAGGATCCGGCGATGGATGCTGTCCAGCTCCCAGAATCCGGCCAGCATGGAGCAGACCGTCTCGCAGAGCTGCTGCTCCTGCGGAGACCAGGGCTCGGGACGCCAGACGACGAGACAGAGCTGTTTGAGGCTGCGGACGTTTTCCCGGCAGATCATGACATGGCTGGCGCCCGCCCGAAACAGATCTGTTCTGGCTTGGGATGTCGGCGTGGACAGCACGGACTGGATGTCAGTGGGCAGCGCCGAGGATGAAAACAGAAAGCTTTTCGGCGAGGCTGTGTCGAGCAGGGCGCCGTCTGCGGCCAAAGGTGCAAGCAGGGCCTCCATCGCGGCGGCAGAGGCCAGTCGGGGAACGATGGCCTTGCGCAACGCCAGAACGATCGCAGCAAGGGTTGTGACGCTCTTGCTGCCGGAGAAGCTCTCGATGCGGGCACCGGAATCGTCTCCGGGTGCGGGCAGTGTGACGGCGCTGCTGCCCGGAAGGAACCCGGAGACTGCCTTGAGAGTGCCGCGTGTGCCGGTAATCCGGCCTTCGCTGTCATGGAACGGGCACGACGACAGGATGACGGTCAGGGGCGGCCCCTGCGGGGGAGTGATCTGGACGGGGGTGCCGTTATGGGTCTGAAGGACGCTCATACTGCCGCATAGCGCGCTGAACGGGCTCCCGATCAGGGCTGTGGTGGGCCGTCCGAGCCAGGTGTCCGGGGAGATCAGGATGATCCGGCCGCGGCTGTCGGTCTCAAAAACAAGATCCACCGCCTGATAAAGCAGGGAGCGCCAGCGCTCCCGGCTTTCCAGCGTCGACGCCAGCATGTTCCGCAGATCCTGCGGGCTCTTGTCTGTTGAGGGTTCATTCATGAACTGGGACAACAAGGAATGCATATCAGGCAAGGGTGACATATCCCGCAGAGAGCGCTCGGTCGGGCCGGTCAGTGAAAGCCCCCCTGATTTCATAAGCGCGACGGGTTAAGAAGTCATTAACAATGGCGGGGCATGGGCGGCGCGCTGTTCGGATCAAAGATCCGTTGACATGAAACCTTGGGAACCGCATGGTCCGGCGGATTTCTGCTTCTTCTTTACCGGACCGACCTGATGCCGAATGCACCCCTTCGTACCGCCATTGAAGCCCTGTGGGAGCGCCGCGCGACGCTCAGCGCCCGGACGGAAGGCGAAGACCGCGATATCGTGGAAAAAGCCCTCACCGCCCTTGATGCAGGCACGCTGCGTGTTGCCGAGCCGTCTGCCGAGGGCTGGGTTGTTCACGAGTGGCTGAAGAAGGCTGTCCTGCTGTCGTTCCGTCTGAATGACAGCCGCGTCATGGAGCGCGGCTGCGGCGGTGAGCCGGCTTTCGACAAGGTTCCACTGAAGTTTGACGGCTGGGACCAGTTCCGTTTTGCCGAGGCTGGCTTCCGTGCGGTGCCGGGTGCGATTGTGCGTCGCTCCGCCTTCATTGCGCCGAATGTGGTGCTTATGCCGAGCTTTGTGAACGTGGGTGCGCGTGTCGACAGCGGCACGATGATCGACACATGGGCCACGGTCGGGTCCTGCGCCCAGATTGGCAAGAACTGCCATATCAGCGGTGGTGCTGGCATTGGTGGCGTTCTGGAGCCGTTGCAGGCTGCTCCGGTCATCATCGAGGATGACTGCTTCATCGGTGCCCGTTCGGAAGTGGCAGAGGGCGTGATCGTCGAGAAGGGCTCCGTCCTGTCGATGGGTGTGTTCCTCGGTGCGTCCACCAAGATCGTGGACCGTGCAACGGGCGAGATCTTCATGGGGCGGGTTCCGGCCTATTCCGTTGTCATTCCGGGAACGCTGCCGCCGAAAGAGCCGGGCATGCCGTCGCTCGCTTGTGCGGTGATCGTCAAGCGTGTGGACGAGCGGACGCGTTCCAAGACCTCCATCAACGATCTCCTGCGCGACTGATCCTGTGACGGGATCAACTTTCCCAACGGATCCTGTGGCGCTGGCGCGGGATCTGCTGCGCTGTCCGTCTGTAACCCCGGCGGATGGCGGGGCGCAGGCGCTTCTGGCGGCTGTGCTGGAGGGAATGGGGTTCGAGACGTTCCACCTGCCTTTTGGCCCCACCGATGCGCCGACGCCCAATCTCTACGCGCGGCTCGGGAAAGGGCATCCGTCGCTCTGTTTTGCGGGACATACGGACGTCGTGCCGCCGGGCGAAGGTTGGGCGGATCACCCGTTTGCGGCCGTCATCCGGGACGGTCGGCTTTATGGACGCGGAATTGCGGACATGAAGGGCGGGGTGGCCTGCTTCGTGGCTGCTGTTGCGCGGCGTCTGGAGCAGGGGCCGTTGAAGGGTTCCGTCTCTCTGCTGATTACGGGGGACGAGGAAGGTCCGGCGCATTTCGGTACGAAGCCGGTCATTGAATGGCTGGCGGAAAGGGATGAACTTCCGGATTTCTGTGTTCTGGGCGAACCTACGAATCCCGAAGCGCTGGGCGATGTCATCAAGATCGGGCGGCGGGGCAGTATGAATGCTGTCGTGACCGTGCACGGGACGCAGGGGCATGTGGCCTATCCGCATCTGGCGGATAATCCGGTCCATCGTCTTCTGGCAGCGTTTTCCGAACTGACGGCACGGGAACTGGATGCGGGGAGCGAGTGGTTCGATCCGTCTTCCCTTCAGGTCACGAGCATCGATGTCGGAAACGCGGCGACCAACATCATTCCGGGAAACGCGGTCGGACGGCTGAATATCCGGTTCAATGACCTGCATACCGGGGCCGCTCTGACGGCGTGGATTGAGGATGTCGTCCGGCGTCATGCGCCCCGGGCGGACGTGCAGGTGTCGATCAGCGGTGAGGCGTTCCTGACGCAGCCGGGGGATGCGGTGACGTGTCTGTCGGAGGCCGTGCGCACAGTGACGGGACGCACGCCCCGGCTTGATACGGGCGGCGGGACGTCGGATGCGCGCTTCATCTCGCAATACTGCGAGGTCGCGGAATTCGGGCTTGTTGGCGCGACCATGCACAAGCGTGACGAGAATGTTGAGCTTGGGACGCTGGAGGATCTGACGCGGATCTATCTTGCGTTCATGGAAGGATACGGACTGTGAATTCCCGACGGCCGGGTTCGTTTCCACCCTCCGGGACCATGGCCATTCCTCTGGGCGTGTGGCTGCTGGGTCGGGGGCGGTCCGAAGGGATCAACTGTTTCGCTCCGGGAGCGGGCGCGCTGTTCGCCGCTCTGGCGCCGACGGTCGCGCTTGCGGTCATTGGTGTGTGGATGGCGTTCCTGCTGCCGTCCGCAGAGCGGATCATGGGACTGGTGCGGGCTGTGGTGCCGCTGGTCTGCACGCTGTTGCAGCTCGTGGTGTCGGAGCTTTATGCGGTGGTTCTAAGCCGCAAGGGGTTGTGGACGCGTTATGCCACGGCATCACTGTGGTGCGGATGGCTGCCACTGGCGATGTTGATCATGGCGCAGGGGGTGCTGCATCTCGTGATGCCGGGGGCCGCAGCCTCTAGTCAGGCGCTTGGGGGTCTCGCCTTCGGAGCGCAACTCTATACGTTATGGTTGACTTGGTATGTGACCAAGGTCGGGCTTGTAACAACCGGGTGGCAGGCTTTCGTCATGACCCTGTTACAGACCCTGCCGGTCGCGGGGCTGCTCTGGGTGTTGTGGCTACTGCCTCCCCATTACAACGCCATCATCGACCTGCTCGGACTTTCGTCCTAGACCGACTGGAACGGGTCTTCGGGGTAGCCAACGGCCATGAGGCAAAGCCCTTCAGGGGGCGCAGTCTGCCCTGCTGCGGCACGGTCTTTCGCTTCCAGAATATCGATCATCTTTTCGACCGGCCACTGGCGTGAGCCGATCATCATCAGGGTGCCAGCCATATTGCGGACCTGATGGTGCAGGAAGGAGCGTGCCTTCGTGTCGATCATGACCAGATCGCCGTCGCGGTGGATATCCAGAACGTCCAGCGTGCGGACGGGGCTTCTCGCCTGACAGGCGACAGCGCGGAAAGACGTGAAGTCATGCGGGCCGAGGAGATGGTTCGCAGCCTGCTGCATCAACTCCACATCCAGCGGGCGCTTGATGTGCCAGACGCGGTTTTCCATCAGGCCGGGGCGGGCGACGCGGTTGAGGATCGTGAAGCGGTAGCTACGCCACGTAGCGGAGAACCGCGCGTTCCATTCAGGGCTAACCTTCGCGGCTTCGAGCACCACGACCCGATGCGGCTTGAGATGGTAGCCCATGCCTTCACGGATCTGGCGGGCGTCGATCGGGGCGTCATCCGGAAAGTCGAGATGAATGACCATCCCTGCGGCATGAACGCCTGCATCCGTGCGCCCGGCCGTAATGCTCGGGACAAGGCGGTTGCGCACCAGTTTCGCTGCTGCGGCTTCGATCAGGCCCTGAATGGACGTGCCTTCATGCTGTTTCTGCCAGCCGACATAACCGGTGCCGTCATATTCGATACGCAGCGCCCAGCGGTTCAGACCGGTGGGTGCTACGGTCTGCGTGTCAGACAAGGCGCGTCCCTTTCGGGAGGGGCTGGCCACGCAGGAAATCGGTGGCGGACATCATGCTGCGTCCGGGTTTTTGCAGGCGATCGATGCGCAGGGCACCGTTTCCGCAGGCAATGGTCAGGGCGTCGTCCAGCGTCGTGCCGGGAACTGCGCCGTGCGTTTCGCCAGGCAGCGGGGTGGCTGTGCCGATTTTCAGGACAGTGCCGTCGAGCGTCGTGAACGCGCCGGGCCATGGGGTCAGGCCCCGGATCTGGCGGTCGATCTCGGCGGCACTCCGGGTCCAGTCGATGCGGCCATGATCGCGGGTCAGGCGTTCGGCGTAAGTGACGCCGTCTTCGGGCTGCGGCACCGGTTTCGGCTGTTCGGCGAGCGCACGGACAACCAGACGGCCACCGATTTCGGACAGGCGATCGTGCAGCGTGCTCGCGGTATCGCTCGCTCTGATGGGAGTGGCTTCCTCCAGCAGGACCGCGCCGGTGTCGAGGCCCTCGTCCATCTGCATGATGGAGACGCCGCTCCGGGCATCTCCTGCGAGGATGGCAGACTGGATGGGCGAGGCACCACGCCAGCGGGGCAGGAGGCTCGCATGGATGTTCAGGCAGCCCAGACGCGGGGCGTCCAGCATCGCTTTCGGCAGAATGAGACCATAGGCGGCCACCACGGCAGCATCGGCGTTCAGCGCGGCGAAGGCGTCGTGTTCTGCGATGTCGCGGCGGACGCGCGCAGGCGTGCGGACTTCAATGCCGGCAGCTTCGGCGGCTTCATGGACCGGCGAGCGGCGGAGTGCCTTGCCGCGACCTGCCGGGCGGGGCGGCTGCGTATAGACAGCGACCACCTCGTGACCTGCCTTGAGCAGGGCGTGCAGCGCCGGAACCGAGAAGTCCGGCGTTCCCATGAAAATCAGCCGCATCGGAGATCAGCGCCTTCCGAGTTTCTGCTCTTTGGCGAGGCGGCGCATGATCATGTTGCGCTTGAGCGTCGAGAGATGATCGACGAACAGGATGCCGTCGAGATGGTCCATCTCATGCTGGATGCAGGTGGCGAGCAGGCCGGACGCATCACGCTCGAGCGTCTCGCCCGCCAGATTGCGGTAACGCACGCGGATCGATTCGGGGCGGACGACTTCGGCATACTGGTTCGGCAGGGAAAGGCAGCCTTCCTCGCGTGCGGCGAGCTGATCGGAATCAGAAATGATTTCCGGATTGATCAGCAGCATAGGCTCGCGCGGGGCGTCTTCCTCGGCCACGTCCACCAGGGCAAAGCGCATGCCAAGGCCGACCTGCGGGGCGGCGAGGCCGATGCCCGGAGCCTTGTACATGGCTGAAAACATGCCCGGAAGCTGGTCGCGGATGAAGGCGATGTCTTCGGGACGCACGTCACGGGTGACCTCCCGCAGCACGGGCTGGGGGGCGATCAGGATCGGGGTGGGCGGCACATCGTCGATGCCGGACAGGAAATCGAATTCGCTCATGCCCTGCGATGTAGCGAGCGCGGGCGCCGAATGCCAGTCCAAGATGAGGTTTGAGTGCAGGTTTTCCGCGCCGTCCCATGAGGGCAGAGCTTGCATCCTCAGGGGTGGACACCATATCGTAGGGTCAGCCGGTTGCCGCATGATGGGACCGGCCCTGTGTATGTCTCGCTCATGGAGGAGGCTTTAGCCCTATGTCCGGTCGCCTGTTCACGTCCCCGATGTTCCTCGGTTTCGATCACCTCGAGCAGATGCTTGAGCGTGCCGCCAAATCGACGTCCGACGGTTACCCCCCCTACAATATCGAGCAGCTCAGCTCCACGGCCCTGCGCATTACGCTGGCTGTTGCGGGTTTCGTCATGGACGATCTGCAGATCACGCAGGAAGACAACCAGCTCGTGATCCGCGGACGTCAGGCAGATGACAGTCAGGGGCGCATTTTCCTGCATCGCGGGATTGCTGCTCGCCAGTTCCACAAGGCGTTCGTGTTGGCGGAAGGCATCGAAATCGGTGGCGCGTGGCTTGATAATGGCCTCCTGCATATCGACCTTCTGCGTCCCGAACCGGAAGTGCGGGTCAAGCGGATCGCGATTTCCCAGGGACGGCGCAGTCCGGCGCCGGGGCCGACAGTCAACCATGAAGTGGTGACGCCGGTCGTGAAGGCGCGGCGCACCGCACGTCCCGCGCGCGATATCGACGACGAATAGGCCTGCTTTCGTCACAGCAAACCACATTTCTTAAAGACTGAACCCAGAGCCGGGCAGCATGGACTGACCCGGCTTCAGAAGGAACCTGAATTGAACAATCCCTTCGAAAACGGTGATCGTTCGGACGACAAACTCCCTGCGGATCTGCGCCGCATCACGGGGCCGCAGCTCCTGACGCTGGGCATGTCCCACCTCGCCTATGTCAAATCCGTTATGCATGACGGGGAACTGGTCGTGGCCATCCATGCCGCCGACGGCACGCCCATGGCGGTTGCGGAAGACGAGGAAAGCGCACTCGATGCGATCCTCGAGCATGAGATGATCCCGACCCTGCTTCAGTAAATCCAGCCAGAAAGTCCACGCCCGTGAGCAAGAACGCCGATATTTCCCGTCACCTTGAAGAAGAGCGCCTCGCGGGCGTGGTCGTCCATAACGGGCTGGCCTATCTGGCCGGTCAGGTTGCGGATGACGCCAGCCTCGACACAGAAGGGCAGACGATCGACATCCTGCGTCAGATCGATGCGCTGCTGGCGTCGCTGGGGACGGACAAAAGCCGGATCCTGTCGGTACAGATTTTCCTGACGGATATCGGAGAAATCGGTGCGATGAACCGGGCCTGGGATGCATGGCTGGATACGGCCAGCAAACCAGCGCGCGCTACGGTTGAGGCAAAGCTGGCAGTGCCGGAATGGCGCGTGGAGATGACGGCGATTGCTGCGTTGAAATAGGCTTTATTTCCACGGTATTCGGCCATGAAAAGCCGCCTTTCCTGTTCGGGAAGGCGGCTTTTTTTTTACGCTTATGAACCCGCTTCACAAAACAGTATCTCAGGGAGACGACGAATTCTCTGAACGATTTGGCTCAAGAGCGTGCAGGACAGCGCGTGAAAATATTTCAGGCTGGTCCAGCATGATGAAATGGAAACTGCCATCAATGCGCCTGAACCGGACCTGTGGGGACGCCGCATAGGCAGCGTGGAAGAGCGCATCGATCTGCGATGCAGGCACTCCATAGAGCGCGTCATACGCGTAAATAACGTCAACGGGGACGGCGATATGGCTGAGTTCGGGGCGCAGATCGGTCGTCATCAACTCATAGGTGGCATCCGCCACGGTCTGCCGGTCTGAAGCGAGCAACGCGCTGACCAGAGAGGGTCTGACCGCCTCGTTTTTGGCAAGACGTGCAATGGTAGCGGTCTGGGAGGCTTCCATCCGGGCGTCCGGTGTGGCGAGCAGCGCGGTCCGAAACGCTGTTGCGCGGGGGCTGGCTGTTTCGCTGGTGGCCGCAGGATCGAAGAGCAAGGTGTAAAAGGGCAGAGCGTCAACAATGATCAACTGACTGGCAAGTCCTGGATGACGTGCGCCCAGCATGAGCGCCACTTCGCCACCGAGCGAATGGCCTATGATCACGGGCGCCCTGATATGCTCGCGCTGGATGTAATCTGCGATGGCCTCGGCGGCAGGGGCTGCGACCTGCCGGTGTTGGTCGTGTAGGGCAGGCGTGCCGGCAAAGCCTGCGACCTGAACCAGATGAAGGCGATAGTGCGGTCGCAATCTGGCAGCCAGATCGGCCCAGACGTCACGCGAGGAGGCCAGTCCGGGGATCAGGATAATATCCGGCCCGGCCCCCTCTGTCGCAACCGAGATATTCCCCTGTACCCGCAGGGACGAAGACGGAGGGCTGGCTGTTGAGACAAATGGCATGGAGATGGCGACCAGAGCGACTGTGAAAAGGATTTGTATCCGCAAGATGTTTCTCATGCTGTCACAGTTCCGGCTGAAAAACGTCTTCGATCCGAAGACCAAAGACCCTTGCGATGGTGAATGCGAGGGGGAGGCTGGGGTCGTAGCGGCCATTTTCAATGGCATTGACCGTCTGGCGCGAGACCGACAGGACGTCCGCCAGATCGCTCTGACTCCAGTCACGGCCGAGCCTCAGTTCCCTGATCCTGTTGTCCATCAGTAGCGCCGTCGGGCGATGACGAGCCCAAGGCTCCAGAGCGTGCACATGATGGGCCAGACCTGGAAAGCCCGCAGGTGTGGAAGGCCCGCATCTTCGGCAAAACCCCAGCCGAACGTGATGAGCGCTGTGCCAAGAAAAGAGATCGCAATGGCATCAAACTGGATACGGCGCTGCATCTCGTCCATGCGCCACAATCCGCGAAGAATGGCCCATGCCACAGCAACCCCACCCAGCATGGGCAGCAGGTTGATCAGCAGTCTGGGTATACCTTCAGGATGCAGGGCCTGATCCAGAACTGCGGCACCCATCAGCAGGCCAGCATAGAGTAGTAGCGCGCCACCAAGCTCGAGAAGATATTTTTTGGGTCGAAACATCAAAGCCTCCCTGTAAAGGAGGCTTTACCTTTCGGGTGCTTTTTGTGTCAAGCGTCCTTTACATCCCCTGGAAAGTTCAGGAGATGAAGGAGCAAACTATGGGTATGTCGTGAGAAACACGCCCATTTAACAAAAACGCTGGCGGCGTTGCAGAACTAGGAAAATCAGTCCTGCAACTCGGACTGGATTTTCTTGATTTCGGCTGTCAGAGCATGGATGCGCTCCGGGTCCGATTTTTCGGCGCGGGCGAGGTCGCGTTCGACTTCCTTCAGGCGCTGTTCGAGTTTCTGCTGGGAGGGGAGTTCGTGGGAATGGCCGGTCATGGCCTTACTTCCGTGTCAGGATCTGAGTGGCGAGGGCGGTGATGTCGGAGCTTTCCACGCCTTCGGGATTATGCAGCGCGCGCTTGGCGATTTCTTTCTGGTCCTCGGTCGCACCTTCAGCGCCCTTGAGGACGAAATGGGCCAGTTCCCCGACTTCGCTTTTCGTCAGCAGTTTAGGCTGGCGATGCGCTTTTTCAGCGAGGTGGTGCAGGGTCGAAGATTCGTGGGGAAGCGGATCGTTGGACATTGAAAATATTCCTGTCGTTTCAGCGCCCGTAAGGAACACTGTCTATCTATTAAACATGGTTTGACATAAATGATTTTCAATGGAGAGCGCCGAAATTAGTCTGTCTCTTCTCCCATTGATTTGGGACGGAACTGTTCCGTGTTCTCAAGACGTGCGGCGAAGCCTTTTCCGCTGACTGGATTTCGCGATACCAAGACCTTCGCGATATTTGGCGACGGTGCGGCGCTGGATGGAGAACCCTTCCTTTTGCAGAAGGCTGGTCAGGGCATCATCGGACAGGACGTCGTCGCCTTCGGTGGCCACCAAGGCCTGAAGGCGGTGCTGGATCGCGTGGGCGCTCTGGGTGGTGCCGTCTTCGGAGGTCAGGGCGGTTGAGAAGAACAGTTTGAGCGGGACGGTGCCCTGCGGTGTGTCGACGTATTTGCTACTGACGATGCGGCTGATGGTGCTTTCATGCAATTCCGTGCGTTCGGCGATTTCGCGCATGGTCAGCGGACGCAGGGCGGCTGGACCGTCGCGCAGGAAGGCGGCCTGATGCTGGACGATGGCGCGGCCGACGGTGAGGAGCGAGTGTTTGCGGCTTTGCAGTGCACGGATCAGCGCTGTGGCCTCTGTGGCATAGGCGAGGAGTGTTTTTCCGGCGTCCGTGTGACTGTCGATCTGCGCGCGCAGTGCGTCGTCGAGGCGGAGCTTAGGCAGCAGGCGTGTGTTAAGGGTCAGGCGGAAGCCCGTGCCGTTGGGGCGGACGATCAGGTCGGGTTCGATGGGCGGGGCAGGTAACGGCAGGCTCAGGCCGGGGCGGGGATCAAGGGCCTGGATCTCGGCCAGCATGTCCAGCAGGTCCTCCTGATCGAGGGCGCATTTTTCGCGGAGCTTGCGCCAGTCCCGCCGGGCCAGAAGATCCAGATTGTCGAGCAGGATCTGCATCGCGGGATCGAGCCGGTTCCGGACCCGGAGCTGCGCGGCCAGACATTCTTCAAGTGAGCGGGCGAAAAGACCCACGGGCTCAAAATGCATAAGGGTCTGTCGGATCGCCTCAAGGTGAGGCGCGTCCATGCCGAGCTCAGCTGCGAGATCCGTGACAGACGTAGGTAGGCGACCGGCTTCGTCCAGCGTGTCCAGCAGATGGAAAGCGGCGTTCTGTTCGTCCGGAGGAATGGAAAGGCGGATCTGAAGGATCAGATCGTCACGGTCGGATGGGGGGGGAGCGGCGGCTTCCGGACGGTCGGGCGCTGTCGTGAAGCGGTCCGGATCGTCATCGTGGAGGTCGTCTGACGCAGGCAGGGCGTCGGGGGCTGTGTCGCCCGGCTCCAGAATGAGAAGCGGGTTGGTTTCACAGACCTGCCGGAGATGCTGGGCGAGATCGGTCTGCGTGTATTGCAGCAGTGCAATCGCCTGACGCAACTGAGGCGTCATGACGAGAGACTGCGACTGACGCTGGATCAGGCCCGGGACAAGCATCCCGGCATGTTACAGCGAGAAATTCTCTCCGAGATAGACCCGGCGCACATCTTCGTTGGCCACGATGGCTTCGGGGGTGCCTTCCATCAGGACCTGGCCACCATGCATGATATAGGCGCGGTCAATGACTTCGAGTGTTTCGCGGACGTTATGGTCCGTAATCAGCACGCCGATGCCGCGATCCTTCAGATGCGAGACGAGATCGCGGATTTCACCGACGGCGATCGGATCAATGCCGGCGAGCGGCTCGTCGAGCAGGATGTAGTTCGGCTGGCTGGCGAGAGCGCGGGCGATTTCCAGACGGCGGCGCTCACCACCGGACAGGGCGAGCGAAGGCGAGCGGCGCAGATGGGTAATGCCGAACTCGGCCAGAAGGCCGTTGAGCATCAGATCCCGCTTTTCCGGGTCGGGCTCGACCACTTCGAGCGCCGCCATGATGTTCTGCTCGACGTTCAGGCCACGGAAAATGCTGGCTTCCTGCGGCAGGTAGCCGACGCCAAGACGCGCACGACGATACATCGGAAGCTGCGTGATATCGGCGCCATCCAGTGTGATGGTCCCGGTGTCGGGCTGTACAAGGCCGACGATCATGTAAAAGCTGGTCGTCTTGCCCGCGCCGTTCGGGCCGAGCAGGCCGACGGCTTCACCGCGCTGCACCTGAAGCGAGACGTTCTTGACGACGGCACGCTTCTTGTAGGACTTGCCGATACCGCTTGCGACCAGACCGGTCGGGGGCGGCGGAGGGGGGATGTAGCTGTCTGTCACTTGGGTGCCTGGCTGCTGTTGGCCTCGTTCGGCACGACGAGCCCCTGAATGGGCGAATCCGTGCCCGGCAGCATGGTTGCAATGCCGGTCTTCATGTTCACGATGGCCTGCGAACCATTGTTCTGGTTCTGGCCCTGCGTGACATGCACATGTCCGATCAGGCGGGCGATCTGGGTGTCGAAAACATAGACGCCGCGGTCGCCGGTGCCGGTCTGGGTCTGGGTGCGTAGAACGACATGGCCCCAGCCATAGGCGCGGTCGAGTTTCGACGAGCCGCCACCCATCGGATTGTCTCCGCCTGCTGCCGGAGTGGGCTGGGCTGCGTTCTGGGGCTGGCCGGGCGTCGGCGCGTCATTGGCTTTGCTGAACGAGACCAGCACGTCCGCCTTGACCTGCTTGCCGTCATTGGTCGTCACAGTGGCGTCACCACGGCCGACCGACATGCGCGTTTTGGAGTGATATTCCATCACGTCGCGGGCGGTCAGAACGTCCTGTGGGGTCGTCAGCTTCAGGTGTTTGCCGGTCATGACCATGACGGCCTGATCCATGTCGTACAGGGCATGGTCGCCCCAGCCCTGATCGGTCTGGTTGTAGATATGGACGTTCCCACGCGCCTCGATCCGGTACAGCTCGAGCGAGCCTCCCATCGGATCCCCACTTCCGTTCCCGTTGGCATCGGCCGCAGGGGGCGTGGGAGCAGGCTGTCCCGGTGGCGGGGTTTTCTTGCGCAGATAGCCGATCAGCGTGTCCGCATCGACCGTCACGTCTCCGCGCACGGCGCGTGCCCCCCCCGTAAGTGTCACGGTCTGGGCGTTGCGGTCGTAGATTTCTTCCTTTTTCCAGAAGAGCTGCACCGCATCGCCATGGGACATGTCCAGTCCGTCCGCATGCGCCGGGGAGGCGGGGAGGGCGAGGGGCAGGGCGATGAGGAGGGGAAGGAGTGCTGCGGAGCGGCGGGTCATTTCTCTGTCTTCAGTCCTTGCAGGTGCAGGCGGGCCGCCGCACTCGGAGGGCCGTTGTCATCGTTGCGGACCGTCAGTCCCGGTCCCGTAAACTGCATGATACCTGCATGCTGGTCCAGAAAATAGCCTTGGGCGTCCTGCCGGCCGAAGGGGCCTTCAGCATGGACCCAGTCGCGGGACGCGATCACGTCGGCCTTGAGGTCCAGATCGGCGGAGGGGCCGTTCATCAGGAGGCCGTCGTCGCGGTAGAGCACGACGTTGTCGTCGAGATCGAGGGTCTGTTCGTGCTGCATGTAGACGCCGCGATCGGAGTGGATATGCGCCCAGGAATTGCTGGAGAGCTGGATGTCGGCGACCGGGTCGATCAGGTCCACGCGGTCGGGGCCCTGCTGGTGGGTGGTGCGGGCGGTGATCATGTAAGGGTGGTTATGGGCGTCGAGGCCGCGATAGGTGGCCTGTTCCATGTTGCCGCTTTCCACGCGCAGGCGGGCCATTTCCTTCAACGCGGCGCGGTTCTGGTTCATGAGATGGGAAATCTCGGGCCAGGCGGCGATGGAGCTGAGGAGGACGAGGGCCAGACCCGGCAGCGCCCATTTGGCGAAACCCAGCAGGGAGCGGCGGCGGGCGAGCTGTTCGGCGTTCGGGGCCTGACGGATGCGCTGGAAGGCCGCGGCGCGCAGGCTGTCCAGACGGGCCAGGCTCTCGGCGCGGTTGGGATCGAAATCGTTGCGGCGGATGCGGTTGTCGCCGTCGTCCGGCTTGGGGGTTCCGGGTGTGGAGCCGCTCATGACAGGCCGCTTCGCAGGAGGTCGTGGATATGGACGATGCCTGCGGGACGCCGGGCGTCGTCGACGATGAAAAGGCTCGTGATGGGGCGCTCGCGCTGGTTCATGAGGCGCAGGACATCTTGCGCCAGTGTGGCGGGAGAGGCGGTGACGGGGGCGGCGTTCATGACGTCCTTCGCCGTGGTCGTGTCGAGGTCGCCCGAGAGGGCGCGGCGCAGGTCGGCATCCGTGATGAGGCCCTGAAGTACACCATTGTCATCAGTGACACCCATGCACCCGAATGACTTGCGTGTCATCTCGAGAATGACGGAGCGCAGCGGGAGGCTGCCCTGTCCGAGAGGCAGGGCGTCGCCGGTGTGCATCAGTTCGCTGATCGGGCGCAGGCGCGCGCCGAGGAGGCCGCCGGGATGAAAGGCGCCGAAATCGCGGGCGGTGAAGCCGCGTTTTTCGAGCAGGGCGATGGCCAGCGCGTCGCCGAGGGCGAGTTGCAGAAGCGTGCTGGTCGTGGGGGCGAGGCCCATCGGGCAGGCTTCGGTGCTGGTGGGGAGGACCAGCGGAATTTCGGCGGCGCGGGCGAGGGCGGATGTGCCGACCGCGGTGATGGCGATCACGCAGTGGTTCTGTCGGGCGGCATAGGCGAGAATCGCGGCAAGCTCGGTGGTTTCACCGGAATTGGAAAATGCGAGGATCAGGTCGCCGGGGGCCACCATGCCGAGATCGCCATGGGCGGCTTCGGCGGGGTGCAGGAACAGGGATGGCGTTCCGGTGGAGGCGAGGGTGGCCTGCGTCTTGCGGGCGATATGGCCGGATTTGCCGATTCCGGTAACGATCAGGCGGCCCTTGCTTTCCGCGATGCGGTTCACGGCCCTGCTGAAGGCGTCTCCGAGGGGGCCGGAGAGGGCGTGTTCGAGCGCCTGGAGGCCTTCGCGCTCGATGGAAACGGTTTGAAGCGCCGAATCGAGTGCGGAGTGAAACGGACGGGGCGACGGGCGATGCATGATCGGGGCGGAGATCAGGCGCGATGCGAGAAAATGTCGGGCTCTTCGTAGCCCAGCAGGTCCAGCCGGCAGCGGGCCGGAAGGAAATCGTAGCAGGCCTGCGCGAGGTCACGGCGGTTTTCACGGATCAGCATGGCTTCGAGCTTATCCCACAATGCGTGAAGATACAGCACGTCCGACGCGGCGTAGCGGAGCTGCTCGGGAGTGAGGGTGTCAGCACCCCAGTCCGAACTCTGCTGGTGTTTGGAGATCTCGACGCCGAGCAGGTCGCGGCACAGATAGGCCAGGCCGTGACGGTCGGTGAAGGTGTAGACCAGCCGGGCGGCGATTTTGGTGCAGATGACCGAAGGGACCGTGATGTCGAAGGCGTTCTGCAGGACTGCGACGTCAAAGCGTGCGAAATGCATCAGCTTGGTGACGGAATCGTCTGTCAGGAGGGCCTTGAGATTGGGGCAGTCATAGCCACGGCCGCCCATGGAGGTCGGCTTGATCTGGACGAGATGGGCTTCGCCATCACCGGCTGAGAGCTGGACGAGGCAGAGGCGGTCACGATGGGGATTGAGACCCATGGTCTCAGTATCGATGGCGACGAGAGGGCCAAGATCAAAGTCATCCGGCAGATCGCCGTCATGAAGATGGATGGCGTTCTGCGAACTCATTTGTCGTCACCAAATTTTTTTGATCACCAGAGGATCGAGGCAGTATGCTGCCTGATCGTCTGTGGTGCCCAGAAGAAGACTCGAACTTCCACGTCCTTTCGGACACAGGTACCTGAAACCTGCGCGTCTACCAATTCCGCCATCTGGGCTCAGAAAGCACCGGGTTTTTTCAGTTTCCTGAGGCATCCCGGCTCGGTGAAGAGGCGTTTACCCCTGCACGTGTGGGGCGTCAACAGCCAAACTGAAAGAAAAGCAAAAATGCGTACGAATTTTTCCGTAGAGGGCACTGGTGGCGGCATGGATGACGGGATCTATGAAGGGAGCGGGCCGGATAGCGGTCTGCGGTCCATGGGGCGGGTCGTGGCCGTTCTGGGCGGCGGTGGCTTTGTCGGGCGTGAACTGGTCGGGCGGCTGGTGGCGTCGGGGCGTGTTGTTCGGGTGGGGAGCCGGAACACGGAGAGAGATCAGGCGCTGGCGCGGTTTCCCGGAGACGGGCGCGTGGAATTCGTCAAGGCG
>CALFLO010000020.1 GCA_937880175.1 uncultured Gluconobacter sp. | reverse complement strand
ATCAGGTCACCGCCAAGGCCGGCAATGCGCCAGCACGACAGGTCCAGATCGGCCTGACCGCTGCGGCGCGAGCAGAGCTCGTAACCGAAGGACGGGCTGTAGGCGATCGTGCCGCGATTGCGGGAAATCAGGTCGAGCCAGACATGCGGGCGTCGTGCGAACTCGCGGGTGGGCAGCAGATCAACGGAAAGCTGGCAGGTCAGGGGGGTCAGGAAGAAACCGACCAGTCCCATGTCATGATAGAGCGGCAGCCAGGAGACGCAGCGGTCATCGCGCGGATCTTCCGCCGGATGGACATGAAGACCGTCCCGGGCGATGGCGCGCGCATTGGCCATGCCAGCCGCCTGCGTGACCGAAACGCCCATCGGAAAGCGCGTGCTGCCCGAGGAGAACTGAAGATAGGAAAGGGCTGTCGGGGCGATTTCCGGCAGTTCGACCCGGGCTTCGGCGTGTCGATACAGATCGGCGGGGGACCCACCAAAAACCAGATCGAGACCCTCAACGATGTCCGTCGTCCAGCTTCCGATTACGTCCGGCACGACAACGGCACGGGCCGCAGCGACCTGGATCATGCCGCGCAGGGTTCCAACGTAACCTTCTTTTCCGCCGAATGCGACGGGAAGGGGGAGCGGTGCGGGGACAAGGCCCGCATACTGGCAGCCGAAGAAAATCCGTGCGAAATCACCGTCGCTTTCCGCCACGATGGCCACACGGTCACCTGGGACGAGACCAAGACCCAGCAGACGGCAGGCCATGGAACGGGCCTGCTCGCGCAGCAGACGGTAAGGCAGCGCTTCAAGAAGCTGCCCCCGGCCGGAATAGATGTTGAATCCGCTCTCACCCTGAGCCGCGTAATCAAGTGCGGCCGCAAAGCTTGGGAAATCGCCGTAACGTCTTTCCAGGCCGGAACGGCTTGGTGTCGGAACGGGATTGGCGGTTGGGTTCTGGTTGGCCTCGGTCAAACCTGGACTAGCTCCGTTTGGATCGCCTGACATCAGGCAGCCCTTTTCAGAAAATCGACAATTGCATCCGCAGCAGCGGGCGCAGTGGGCTCATCACCCAGTGTTTCGAATGTCTCTAATACATATTGGCGCTGCGCCTCAAGAAAACGAGGATGCGTTTCGAAGGCATTCTCGATTTTCGCGCCCAGATCCGACACGTTTTCCGTCACCGGCCCCAGCGTCCAGAACTGGTAATCCGGGTTTCCGTGCCATTTCACATGGTGGGCGTTAAGGAAGAGACAAGGGCGCGGGCGGATCATGAATTCGGCCACCTGGCTGCTGACGTCCCCCAGATAGAGGTCTGCCCCCATCGTATAGGTCATGTCGATGCTCCGGTGGCTGCCGGGGTCAATCAGCATGTGCGGCAGGTGCCCGTACTGGCGTTTCAGGGCGTCGCCCTCTTCGCGGTGATTGTCGAACAGGCGGAAATGTGGTGCGAAAACAAGGTTGTAGAGGTCCTGCGCCGCAAAGAACTTCAGGATCTGCTGTCCCATCTCCGGCCATGACGACAGGCGCCGCAGGAAATGTGGGTTGTACAGGATCGTCGGCCGGTCATTGTTGAAAAGTTTCGGCCGTTTCGCATCCATGCGCCGCACCAGATCAAACTTTGCGTATGTTCCGCGATGATAGGCGCCGGGGCGGATGATGCCTTTTTCCAGCATCCGCTGTTCGACCTTGCGGCCGGGAACCAGCAGGAAGTCGAATTTTCCGAGATGACGGGCAAATCCGATCGCCCGGTCACCCGCGCCATGCCCGGTCCAAATCATTTTCGGACGGCGTACGCCCATGCGACGAAGCTGAAGGGACGTCGCTTCCGGCACGATGATCGCATCGAAAGTCCGGAAATAGTGCCGGGAGGCGAAAAGTCCGATCAGGCGGTCCACCACCCGCAGGCCATGCACTTCGATCCGGCGGCGCAGTTTCGGAGAAATCGGGAGCAGGTCGAACTGCACGCGGGCTTCGGGGTAGAGCGTCGCCAGAGAGCGCGCCAGTTCGAGATGGCTCACGGTCAGGCATGAAACATGGACCGCTACGTCCGGATGGCGCGCGGAGACTTCCAGCGCGACCGGCAGGGCATGAAGGGTCTGGTGACGCTGTCCGATGAGGGGGAAAGCTACTTTCATGCCGCAAGACCTGTCGGGCTGCGGGCCGTGCGGATCACGATGAAGAGCTGGATCGCGATCAGGAGGGTAACGCCACATAGCGTTGCGGGCCCGACGCCGCTCAGTCCGTAGTGGCGGACCATCATCACCAGAGCGGGCAGAAAGAAGGTGCATTCCAGAATACGGGCCCCGATGGCCGCGCCGGAGTGGTTCGTCGTGAACAGAAGCGGCTCCAGTGGCAGGCCCCAGACGGTGACGACTTCGGCGGCCAGCAGCCACAGTGTGACGGGCAGAGCCTCTGTCGCGCCTTTATGGCCGATATAAAGCTGAAGGAGAGGCCGTCCCGCAAACAGGGTCAGCAGGAGCAGCGCCGTTCCGATCCCCCCGGCCATCAGGGCGATCTGGCCTGTCAGGCGATACAGGCGGTTCATGGCGCGGTCGCGCCACAGCCGGGCCATCTCGGGGTAAACGGTCGTCTGGATCAGGGTTGCGGGCTTTGCGATCCCTGCTGCGATCTGGCTTGCGATCCGGTAATAGCCAGCACTCGTCGGGCCAACGAAGGCCCCCACGACGAGTGTCCCGATATGACCGAAGGCGAGGGCGAGCGTGGAGTTGAGGTTCGTGTTCAGCGCGAAACGCCAGATCCCCGGATAGGTGCGGAAAAACTGTCCGCTCAGGATCTCGGGCAGGATACCGCGCATTTCATGGAAGAGGCCGCGGATAAGGTCCCGGCGATACATTTCGCGGGACGCCATGAAAAAGATCGTGCTCCACGCGGCGACTTCCGCGGCAATCCAGACACTGGCAAGCGCCGTTACCGACGCCCAGCCGAGAGCCATCGAGGCCGTACCGATCACGCGCACGATGGTGGCGACGGTGCCCTGCACGGCCAGCAGGTCGTAGCGGTCGAAAACTCTCAGAAGACCTGTCGCGGTGGCGGACGCCATGAAAAGGATGGAGACGCAGTAGACGACGCCGGTGATGTGGATTTCAGGGGGCCAGCCCAGAAGATTCATGGCCAGAAGGCTGATGAGGACGCCGCCACCAAAGCCCATCAGACCGCCGAGACTGTCGAGCAGCAGGCTGAAAGACACGATTTTCTGGAAACTGCGGCGGTCGCCCTGCGTCAACGGCTTCAGACCGTAATGCAGCACCGTCTGCCAGGACTGGAAGTCCACGATGTCGCCCATCGTCCGCGCGAAAGCGTACATCATCGCCACGAGGCCGAAGCTGTAGCTTCCCAGCAGATGGGTCGCCATCCAGATATGAATGAGGCTCAGCGGAGCATTGACGGCGCGCCCTCCCAGAAGGACGCCCAGATTGCTCATGACGCGCTGGACACCACCGGGTCTTGCGGCCTGTGAAGACGATGAGTCGTCTGACATCAATTTATGGAAACTTTCGTGACAGTCTTGCCGTTAACTCCGTTGGGCACCAGAAATAGGCATTTCCCCGGAAATCTGAACTCACTTTTTGTGACTGAAGATTGCATCTGCTTGCGCCGCATGGCGCCTTGTTGCGCAGAATCTCTGGCGTGAAAAGAGGGCTGTCGCATTGCGTCCTTCGGCTGGAGTGCCATAAGAAAGCATTGCAGTCTTATGGGCAGCCCACATGCAAACAGTATTCCAGGATGCAGAGTCCGCGCGGGCGGGAGCCTGGCTGAGTGTGAGTCTGGGGGGTATGGCACACACTGCCCCCCCCGCGTGCGCTCGGGCCGCGGGGGCGGACGGGGCGGCCGTGGTCCAGCCCGATGCGTCTGGGGGGGGGGCAGAACGGGTGGCTCCGGTTCTTGCGGCCTGCGGAGCAAAGACATTCTTTGTCGCACATCTCGATGAAGGGATTGCGCTGCGGGCCACGCTTCCCGAAGCCCGTATTTTCGTGCTGCATGGTTTCATGCCCGGCTGCGAGAGCATTATGGCGGCTTATGGCCTGTTGCCCGTCCTCAATGATCTCGATCAGGTCCGGAGCTGGCAGCGTCTATGCATGGAGAAGGGCTCTGCTTTTCCGGCGTCACTCCAGTTCGATACCGGGATGTCCCGGTTTGGCCTGACTGCCGGAGACCTTCAGGACCGCTCCATTTTTGATGGGTTGAACCTGCAACTCGTGATGAGTCATCTGGCCTGTGCGGATACGCCTGATAACCCGGCCAATGCGATGCAGCGGAACCGTTTCGTCGAGATGGCGGTCGGATTTCCGGGGGTGCCGCGCTCTCTGGCGGCATCATCCGGGATTTTTCTTGGACCGGAGTATCATTTCGAGTTGATCCGACCGGGTGCGGCCCTCTACGGGATCGCACCGTCCGAGGGGAACCGCGCCCTCAAGCCGGTCGTCTCGCTCGATGCCCGGATCGTGCAGATCCGCACCATACAGCCCGGAGACCGTGTGGGCTACGGCCTCGGCTGGGCGGCTTCGAAGCCCACCCGGATCGCCACGCTGGGGATTGGATATGCGGATGGTTTCTTCCGGGCGCAGGCCGGGCAGGCGGCAGTGTGGGCCGGGCAGACCCGGCTTGCGGTTATCGGGCGCGTCTCGATGGACAGTATTTCCGTTGATCTGAGCGATGCCCCGGCTGATCTGAAGCCTGGTGATGTGCTTTCGGTGCTGGGGCCGGAGCAGGACGTGGATACGCTGGCCCGGTCAGCGGGAACGATTGGCTACGAAGTTCTGACGTCGCTGGGAGGGCGGTTCCATCGGGTCTATCTGCCGGCTGTCTGAACTGCTTCAGACCGATTTTCGGATTGAGAACGAGACGGTTCGCCCGAGCGGATCCAGAAACGCGGGCTCGTAGCCGGCGGGTGTGACGCCCGAGCCATTCCGGGCGCGGATGCGGCTGTTGAACAGGTTGCTGACCGAGACCATGACGCGGAGGTTCTTTGCCCAGCCGCTGTGCTGCCAGCGGGGGATTTCTCCAAGATCGGCAAACGCCGTGGTGTCCACGGTGGCGAGATCGCTGAAGAACAGGCTGTTGGCGTGGGTGCTGGCGAGTGTGGAGGTCGCGGACTGCCATTTGGTCACGAGCCGGAAACCGAGCCCGTTTTTGAACACGCCGCCCTGAAGTTCGACGTCATGGCGGGGTTGACCACCCGTGCCGCCGATCGTGCCACCATTGAGCAGGTCGATCGGTGCCAGGCCTGACCGGAGCTGAACCGTGTCCTTGAGGCGCCAGACCTGCGTCAGGACAATGTAGTACCGGCCACCGGCGGGATGTTTTCCGCCCCGCCCTTCCGGCTTTTTCCCGAACTGCCGGGAAAAATAGAAGGTCGCGTTCCATTCATTGCGCTTTTCCATGCGGGCATTGACGGGGCGGATATCGACGACATCCAGAACCCCGTCGGAATTGCGCTGATAGCGATCGGGAAAAGCGTCTTCGATGGCGGCGGTCGCGGTTGGGAGGCTCATGACCGGGTTGTGGTTGCGATCCCGCACATAATTTACATGCAGTCTGGCCCCCTCGATAAATGGCGGGGAGAGGATCGTGCCGATGCTGATTTCGTGCCGGTCCGCGGCCTGAAGGTTCCGGTTTCCGCCCGAGATGGTCGTCACCTGCACCGAGCGTCCCGTGACATAATCATAGGTCGTGACGTTCGGCGTTTCGATCTGCGGGGCAATGAGGCTGGTGGCGCCGGGGGCTTCGGTCCGGTCTGTGACAGAGAAGGGGAACTGGACCCAGGAGACGGGCTCCCATGTCACGCCACCGCCGATTGTTCCGAGCGTTCCGAAATGGGAGACCTGGCTGACCGCGCCATTGATGTTGGCCCCGAGCTTTCCCAGAAACGACAGGACATGCCTGCGTGCGTTGGCGATGGGGATGTCGCCGTTGATCTGAAGGGTGCCGACATCGCGGCTGATATGGGTGCGTTGCAGCTTGCCCTGGCTGAGGGACGTCGCGTTCTGTTCGGTCAGGGTGCCGGTGGGCGCAATGCTGGTCGAGACGTCACCGGCTGGCAGGGAGAAAAGCGCGCCGGACATCAGTCCGCTGATCTGGCCGGTCGTGCCAGTGGTATGGCCCTGATTGACCAGCCGGCTGTTGAGCCAGCTGCGATCCACTTCCGAGAACGGATCAAAGTCCACCAGCCCTTCTGTCAGGGCGGTCTGGGCGGATGTCAGGTTAAGCCCGGTCTGGCTGTTGGTCGAACTCGTGGAGCGGTCGAAACTTCCGGTACTGTTCCATTTCCAGTCTCCCACATCGCCGTTGAAGTTCAGCCCCGCATGAACGGAATCCGTATGCGCCCTCTGCTGGAGCGCGGAGACGTTGGTATAGTCGCGGTACAGGAGCGTATCCTGCGCAAACGGCGAGTACACGCTGCCGGAAGGGAGGGTCAGGATGCCGCGCGCCGGTCCCTGAAGGCTTTCGGAATTGCTGTGGGTATAGCTGGCGTTGAACGAGGCCGAGACTGTCTTGAAGATCTGGTCCGCATAGACGCCGTTCAGACTCAGTTCATGTGTTCGGGGCTGAAGACTGTAATCCGAGGCGTTCGAACTGACATGCGGCGCGTTGGCATAGGCGGTGAAATCCTGAAGCGTCGGGACCTGTCCCGCGGCAAGGGACGGGACGCCCGCAGAGGTCACGCTCTGACCGACGAGCGCATCAAGCGCGGGGTCGAGACTGCCGCCGTCGGAGGATGCGATGTTTCCGGCGTTGGAATAGAGGCTGCTGGCCGATGGAGGTGTTACACCCCGGTCACTGTCGAGCAGGCGCGCCTGTGCTTCGTAACGCGCACTCAGATTGATCCGCCGCTCTCCCGATATTTTTGTGAAGCTGGCACCCACAGAGCCATCATCGCCGCCGCCATCGGTGGATGTGCTGCCATAGGCCCGCATCCGCACGGCCCTGAAATTCTTCACGGTAATGATGTTTACCACGCGCTCATCGGCCGGATAGCCGTAACGCAAAGCTTCTTCCTCGGTGAAGATCTCAACCCGTGCGATGGCCTCGAACGGCAGGTCATTGACCTCCTGCATCCCTGAAATACGCTTGCCGTTGAGCAGGACAACCGGCGTATTGCCAGTGGCCCCCCGGCCCGAGCGTGTTTCCGGCGCAATCGCCGTCAGCAGGTCTGCTGCGGTATCAACGCCGTAGGAGCGGATTTCGTCTGCCTGGATCTGCATGATCGGCTTGGCGTCCCCGAGCACGGCATCGGCGGATTTATGGGCTTTGACCTCGATTTTCTCGCCACCATTCACGGATGTCGTGGATGTGGTCACGGTCGTGCTGCTGTTCTGGGTCGCAGGTGGCGTTGGGCCGGGGCCTGTAACGGTCTGCGCGAGAGCGGAAGACGTGGACAGAAGGCTGCCCAGCCCCCAGACGAGACCCATGGCCGGACGCAGGCCCTGACGTGCCCGGGATGAGACGACTTGGGTTTTCAGGTCATGATCTGGCATGCGTGCTTCTGCCGGCTCCTGCGTTCGGTGCGGGCCTGAACGTCCACATCACATGTGGAATGTCACGAATCTGTAAGGATATCATGACACCGGAAGGCCATTGCGAGCCGTTTCTGGCGGATTTGCGCGCCGGTGTCGAGCAGAAAGGGGCGCTTAACCTGGGACCATGTTCCGGTTACGCATCATGTTGTGGCGGGTTTCCTCGTCCAGAATGGCGCGGATCCGGCGGGTCAGGTCCGTGGCGTCGGTATATCTGCGGCCATAGGTCAGGTTGAACGTATGGTCGAAATCATCCGGATTAAGCCCTGCATTATGCTGGCTAATGGTTTCGATCTTGTCGAAGGCCTTGGCCAGACGCGCTTCGGGAGAAGCCGCGTTTTCGTATTCGTCCCACAGGGCCAGGAATTCGGCTTTCAGATCGGCGGGCAGGGGCGCCATGATCGTCAGCAGATCCTCGCGTTCCTGTGCGGCCTTGTTGGCCGAGGCGTGCAGCGAGATCGCGGGTACATCGCCGTGAATGGCCTCCCCGAGATCATGCAGGATGCAGATTTTCAGCAGCTTCAGAAGGTCGATGCCCTCAAGCTGATCCGCGAAGGTCATGACCAGCAGGCAGAGCGCCCAGGTATGTTCCGCTGTGCTCTCGGTCTGGCCACCATGGGTGTAGGTGCGTCTGAGGATATCCTTGAGGCGCGACGCTTCCCGGAGAAAATCGAGACGCTTTTCAAGATCGCCTTTTGTCATGCCGGGGGTCCTGTCTGTGGCGATGCGCATTGCGGGGGTGGCTGAAACCTTATCCGACAAGCGCATATGCGATTTCATATCCCACAAAGACGGTAACGACCAGAAGCGCGAGTACGATAAGAAAACCCGGGCCTTCCTGAATGGACTTGAAGATTTTTACCATCAGCTGAGCCATGAAGAGTCTTCCCTGAAAAGAAATGTCATCGGTCCGGGCCAGTCAACAGGAGATCCGTTGACGGATGCTATAGCATTCCCGCGAAAAATTCTGCCAGAATATCCCTGCAAAAGCCGGCTCTGTTATGATCCGTTACGTTCGTCTCCTTGAGAATACCATATTTCATCGTGCATCATCGCTCCCCAGACAGTTCTGATGGAGTATTTCATGAAAAAGATTCTTGCCGTGGCCCTCGGGGCCGGTCTTGCCCTGTCTCTGACAGCCTGTGACGGTCCTTATGATGGCCGCCATGACGACCACCAGCATCACCATCACCACGACGACCGTGGTTACGGTCAGAATATGGGTGGCCAGGGCATGGGCGGCCAGAATATGGGCGGTCAGGGCCGGGGTGGCATGAATGGCGGAGGCATGGGCGGCGGTCAGGGTGGGCAGGGCAGCTGGTAACACCTCCCGCCAGGGTGCGTCGGAGTAAAGGCGCGCCCCCTGATCTGAAAACAGGGACCATCCGGATTTGACGTTCCGGCCGGGCTGTCGCTGAATGCGGCGCGCAAGCCTGTCCCCGTTCCGGAAAACCGTTCCCCGATGAAGACCCAAGCCCCTCATTCCAGTCCAGACTCACCGCCGGAGGGTGGCTGGTTTCCGATTGCCATCCGTCTTTCGGGCACGCGGGTTCTGCTTGTGGGCGGCGGAGACATTGCCGTTAACAAGGGGCGGCTCCTGCTCGATCACGGAGCCCGGATCGACGTTCTGGCTGAAAAGCTGCATCCGGTCGTGCAGGACTGGGTCGATCATGGTCGGGTGCGGCATGTTGGCGGACGCGCGGACGAAGGGATGTTGCGCAGTCTGCTTCCGGGCTGTCGTCTGGTCTATGCCGCGACCGACAGCCGGGACACCAACCGGCAGGTTGCGGCTCTGGCCGATGAACTGAATATCCCCGTCTGCGCTGTGGATGATCCTGGCCCTTCCAGCTTCATTACACCCGCTCAGGTCCGTCGGGGCATGGTGCGCGTGGCCGTCTCCACGGGCGGCGCTGCCCCTGTTCTTGCACGCCGTCTGCGTGAGCAGATCGAGATCCTGCTTCCGGAAGGTACGGGCCGTCTGGCGGCCTATATGCAGTCCCGGCGGCCGCTGGTTTCTGGCCGCTATCCTCAGGTTCAGGACCGCAAGCGCATCTGGGAGGATTTTCTGGATGGCTCTGGCGCTGAAGCCGCGCGTTCGGGCGATGAAAGCCGGGCGGACGCGCGTCTGGAAGCGCTTCTGGCGGGGGATCGCAAGCCGGGAGAGGTCTGGCTGGTCGGGGCTGGTCCGGGTGATCCGGATCTGCTGACCCTCAAGGCGCTGCATCTGATGCAAAATGCGGATTCCGTTCTCTATGACAATCTGGTCTCGCCAGCCTTACTGGATATGGTGCGGCGTGACGCTGAACTCGTTTTTGTGGGCAAACAGCGGGACCGTCATGCCCTGCCGCAGGACGAGATCAACCGCGAGATGGTCCGCCGTGCGCAGGCGGGTGAGCGCGTTCTGCGCCTCAAGGGCGGCGATCCGTTCATTTTTGGCCGTGGCGGTGAGGAAATCGAGGCGCTGGTCGAGGCTGGTGTTGCGTTCCGGCTGGTGCCGGGTATTTCCGCTGCCAATGGGTGCGCGGCCTATTCCGGTATTCCCCTGACGCATCGGGACTGCGCGCAGGCGTGCCTGTTCGT
The DNA here is from genome assembly GCA_937880175.1 of uncultured Gluconobacter sp. GTDB lineage: Bacteria > Pseudomonadota > Alphaproteobacteria > Acetobacterales > Acetobacteraceae > Gluconobacter. Next base: position 27,914 of record CALFLO010000020.1, on the reverse strand, counting down.
GACCGGACATGCGAAGGCGGACGGTGTTCTGGATCTTCCATGGGACGATATGGCTGACCGCCGCCAGACCGTTGTGATCTATATGGGCATCTCGACCCTGCCCCAGCTTGCAGCAGGGCTTCTGGGAAAAGGCCTGCCTTCTGACTGGCCGGTCGCGATTGTGGAACGGGGCACACAGCCTCGGCAGCGGGTTTTTACCGGGACGCTGACCAGCATCGCGCAGCAGGCGGCCGAGGCGCAGGTCAAATCGCCCGCACTGGTCATCGTGGGGCAGGTGGTGCGGCATCGCGTGATCTCGCCCTGATGTGCTCTGCATAGTGGCAAGGTCCGCTCTCGCAGCCATGCTTTGCGCGCATAGCCCTCTTCATGGCGACGCGGGTTGTCCGGACGCGCATCAGCCTGTGAAACTCCTGTTCTTTCAGTCATATCGCGTTTTAAATACCGAGGCTCCATGACCACACTTGCGTCCATTATCGTCTCGATCGCAGAGGAAATGCGCACGGCGTCCGAACGGGGCACGGTTGCCAATTATATTCCTCCGCTCGCACGGGTGGATCTGAACCGTTTTGGCATGGCGGTCGTGGGGATGGACGGGGAAACGCATACGGTCGGGGATGCGGAAATTCCGTTCTCGGTGCAGAGCGTCTCCAAGGTGTTCAGCCTGAGTATGGCGCTCAATGCCATGGGAAAGGAGCTGTGGGGCCGCGTGCGTCAGGAGCCGTCGGGCAGCGCGTTCAATTCCATCATCCAGCTCGAAAACGAACACGGCATCCCTCGCAATCCGTTCATCAATGCGGGTGCCATCGTAATTGCGGATATTCTGGTGTCCCGCTACGGCCGGGAAAACGCCCAGACAAAGCTGCTGGAGTTCCTGCGTCCGCTGGTAAGTGACCCTTCCTCGATTGACATTGATACCGATGTTGCCCGGCAGGAGCGCGAGACCGGCTTTCGCAACATGGCGCTGGCGAACTACATGCGGACCTTCGGCAATATCCGCAATGTGGTTGAGGATACGCTGGATTTCTATTTCCATCAGTGCGCGCTCACCATGAGCTGCCACCAGCTCGCGCAGGTCGGGACCTATCTCATGACGGGCGGCCGCAATCCGCGAACGGGTGAGCAGGTCATGTCAGAGCGCAATGCCCAGACGATCCTCGCGCTGATGATGATGTGCGGCCATTATGACGGATCGGGCGCGTTCGCCATCCGTGTTGGTCTGCCGGGAAAATCCGGAGTGGGTGGCGGGATTCTGGCGATTGCGCCGGGTGTGGCGTCCATTGCGGTCTGGTCGCCGGGGCTGAATGCGCAGGGCAACTCCCTGTTGGGAACACGCGCGCTGGAACGATTGGTGCAGCATACGGGATGGTCGGTTTTCCGGGCGAACCCGTGGGTTGCCAACCCGACCTGACGCTCAGCCCGCCAGCGTGTCGTAAAGCAGCTTGAAGTTCAGCAGCAGGATCAGCCCGGCAACGCCCCATGAGATAATGCGAACGGGTGCGGAAATTACGAACTCGCCCATTTTCCGACGGTCGGAGACGAACATGACCAGCGGTATGACGGCAAAGGGCAGTTGCAGCGACAGGATGACCTGACTGGCCATCAGCAGATCGCCCACGCCACGGTTGCCGTAAATCAGCGTGACGATGGCCACGGGCACGATCGCCAGTCCGCGTGTCAGCAGTCGCCGTGCCCAGTGTGGGATACGGAGGTGCAGGAAGCCCTCCATGATGATCTGCCCGGCCAGAGTGCCGGTAATCGTTGAGTTCGTGCCAGCCGCCAGAAGGGCCAGCGCGAACAACGTGGAGGCCATGCCAAGCCCGAGGATCGGGGAGAGCAGTCTGTAGGCGTCCTGGATTTCCGCGACGTCCTGATGGCCGGAATTGTGGAACGCTGCCGCCGCCACGATCAGGATGGCAGCATTGATGAACAGCGCTAGCGTCAGGGCGATCGTGCTGTCCCAGGTTGTCCAGCGGATCGCGTCCCGACGCCCGGCAGGTGTGCGGTCATAGGCGCGGGTCTGCACGATCGAGGAATGCAGATACAGGTTATGCGGCATGACGGTCGCGCCGATGATGCCGATGGCGACATAGAGCATACCGGGCGTGGTCACGATTTTCGGGTCGGGAAGCAGACCGGCCAGAATGCTGTGTAGGGGCGGCGCAGCGGCGACAAGCTGAATGCCGAAACACAGCGCGATGATGCCCAGAAGCGCGATCACAAACGCCTCCAGATACCGGAAGCCGCGATTCATCAGCAGCAGGACGATCAGCGCGTCCAGAATGGAGAGCAGCGCGCCGCCCAGAAGCGGCAGTCCGAAGAGAAGCTGAAGCGCAACCGCCGTGCCAATGACTTCTGCAAGATCACAGGCGATGATGGCCAGCTCGCAGGCTAGCCACAGCACGATGTTTACCCGCTGCGAAAAATGATCCCGGCATGCTTGCGCCAGATCCCGACCTGTCGCAATGCCGAGGCGGGCGGACAGGGCCTGAAGCAGGATGGCCATCAGGTTCGACAGCATGATGATGCAGAGCAGCGTATAGCCGTATCGCGAGCCGCCCTGCAGGTCCGTGGCCCAGTTGCCCGGATCCATATAGCCGACCGAAACCATGAACCCCGGCCCGACAAAGGCCATGAAGCGGCTGAACCATGACGCGTCCGCTCCTGGCACGCGGATGCTGGAAAACGCATCGGGCAGGCTCGGGCGGATTTCCGGAGACTGCGTATGGGGAGAGCGGGTGTCTGACATCAGGGATGTATTCAATCCCATCGGGGGCTAATATTCAATATGCTATATTGATGAGCCTCATGAAAAACCAAGGCATCTGGAAAATGTGATGGCGCATACTGGCATAAGGGCGAGGAATGTTTTATTCCGCCGTGAATAATGTTTTCTGTATGGAGGCACAGGGCGGGGCATGGAACGGAAAAGACGCCTGAAGGATATTACGCCGAAAGAGACGCTGCCGGATGTCGAAACCCATTCCGAAGGGTTTCGCGCCAACCGTGAGGCCCGGCGCAATGTGCTGGTTGAGGATTATGTGGAGCTGATTTCGGATCTGCTGTCTGAAGGGCAGGAGGCCCGGCAGGTTGATATCGCCGGGCGTCTGGGCGTGTCGCAGCCGACAGTGGCGAAAATGCTCGCCCGTCTCGCCAGCGAAGGCTACGTCACGCAGAAGCCCTATCGGGGTGTTTTCCTCACGTCGGCCGGTCAGGACATGGCGGACAAGGCGCGCCACCGGCACCGGATCGTGGAAGCTTTTCTGCTGGCGCTGGGCGTGAGCGAGGAAAATGCCCGCGTCGATTCCGAGGGCGTGGAGCACTACGTGGGAAGCGAAACCCTTGCCCTATTCGAAAAGGCGCTTCGAGGGGATCTGAAAAAGTTCATGCAGGCGTTGCCGGACGCCTGAAATCTGCAATCAGGTGCAGATTTCAAGCTTCACGTCTTCCTGCGCCAGGGCTTTGGCGATGGACGGCTTGAGATGGGAGTCCGTCAGGACGCGGTCAAACTCCGACAGTGACGCCAGACGATGCAGGCCGCCTTTGCGGAACTTCGTGCTGTCCACCAGCAGGACGCACTGGTCCGCGATGTCCATCATGGCCCGCTTGACCTTCACGACGTCCTGATCGTTCTGGAACGCAGTGTCGTTGTGGATGATGGAGGTCGAGAGGAACATCATGTTCGCCCGCAGCGACTGCGCCGCCTGCTCGCAGACCAGACCGAAAAACGCATTGCGCGGCGGGTTGTAGTCGCCGCCAAGGCAGATCAGCTTCAGGTTGGGATAGGGCGACAGAGCCTGGATCACGCCGACAGCATTGGTGATGATCGTCAGCGGCGCCAGCGCCGGAAGCAGGGGGAGCATCGCAGCGACGGTCGTGGAATCGTCGAGGACCAGCACCTGTTCGGGCTGGATCAGCGAGATGGCACGCTGGATGATGGCGTCCTTGAGATCCGTTGCGCGGGAGCGGCGGAAATTGACGGTTTTCTGGGTCGTGACCTTGTTGCGCAGCACGATGCTGCCATGCAGCTTGTCAATCAGGCCCTGCTGGACCAGCGCATGGGCATCACGATGGATGGTCATGCGGCTGACATCGAAACGCTCGGCCAGACCTTCTATGGTGGCGCTGCCGCTTTCGAGGAGAACGTCGAGAATCTGTTTCTGCCGGGCCGAATTGTCCCGCCGTTTTGAACTCTGCGGCGAGGCGGTGGTGATCACGGAGCCCGAACCATCAGTCATGTCTCAAATCGATTCCTGAGCGTGAATACAAACAGATGAATGTAAAATCACGTTCATCATAACAGGCCGGGGCAGATCTGTAACGCCTGATGAACACGATCCGGCGGCAAAAAGGTGATTATCCGGCGTCGCCTGCAATCCTCAGAACCTGTGCCGTGTTGCGGCGCAACGTTGCGCAGGCCTGTGCATCCTGTGTCAGGTCCACGCCATAAGCAGGGAAAACCTGACGCAGACGGGGCAGCCAGTCGGCCTCTGTCAACCGTTCGGGGAAGCAGGCCTGTACGACCTGAAGTGCTACGGAGGCTGCGATGGACGCTCCGGGCGACGCGCCCAGAACGGCCACGAGGGAACGGTCGGCGTTTTTTACGAGTTCGGTGCCAAAACGGAGTTTTCCGTGCAGTCCGCTGTCGGGGCGGATGATCTGCACCCGCTGTCCGGCCACGACCTTGCTCCAGTCTTCCGGTCTCGCGTTCGGATAGAAATCCAGAAGCGCCCGGAAACGCGCATCGTTCGTCTGGATCACCTGACGCACCAGATAATCCAGCAGGCCGAGATTATCTTTGCCCGCGGTTAGTGCGGGAATGATGTTCTTTGGCGTCAGGGAGCGGAAATAATCCGTCCAGGAGCCGCTCTTGAGAAACTTCGTGGAAAAACCGGCATAGGGGCCGAAGAGCAGGCAGGATTTTCCGTCGATCACGCGCGTGTCGAGATGCGGGACCGACATGGGCGGGGAACCGACAGGAGCCTTACCATAGACCTTGGCATGGTGCTGGCGCGTGATGGCAGGGTCGGTACAGCGCAGCCACAGGCCGCTCACGGGGAAGCCAGCATAATGTGTTGCTTCGGGGATGCCGGATGTCTGAAGCAGCGGCAGCGCATTGCCGCCCGCACCGATGAACACGAAGCGCGTCAGGACCGTTGTGGCATGGCCGCTTTCAGTATCCGTCGCCGTAACGCGCCAGCGTCCGTCCTCGGTTCGGGTCAGATCGGTGACGCGATGGTTGTAATGGATGGAGACGTTACGGTCTTTTTTGAGGGACGCGGTCAGGGCGTGGGTCAGGGCGCCAAAATTGACGTCTGTTCCTTCCTTGATGCGTGTGGCGGCAACGGGTTGCGTCGTGTCGCGCCCTGCCATGGCGAGCGGCGCCCATTGTGCGATGACGACGGGATCGTCCGTATATTCCATGTCGGCAAAGCAGTGATGCGCGACCATGGCTTCATAGCGGGCCTTGAGAAAGGCTACATCTTCGGCGCCCCAGACCAGACTGATATGAGGGCAGGGCTGAACGAAGGAAGCCGGATCGGCAATGCGGCCTTCACGGACCCAGTGGGACCAGAGCTGCCGCGAGAGGTCGAATTCCGTATTCACGGCCAGAGCCTTGGAAATATCGATGCTGCCATCCGCGCGCTGGGGCGTGTAGTTCAGCTCACAGTTGCCTGCATGTCCGGTCCCGGCATTGTTCCAGGCATAGGAACTTTCCTGTCCGCAATCGGCCAGCGTTTCGAACATCATCATCGAAAGCGACGGGTCCAGCTCCCGCAGCAGGGCGGCAAGCGTGGAACTCATGATCCCGGCGCCGATCAGGACGACATCGGGGCAGAGGCTGGAGAGTGATGACATGATGCTGAAATCCGGAAGGGACTGAAAAGAAAGCTGGCTGAAAGATCCCTGAAAGCTCAGCCCGTGTAAACAGGACCGGGCGGCAGGAGCTTGCCGGGATTGAGGATATGGTGCGGGTCCATCGTGTTCTTCAGGGCGCGCATCACGCTGAGGCTTCCTGCACCGTGTTCGGTTTCCAGAAACTCCAGCTTGCCCATGCCAACGCCATGTTCACCGCTGCATGACCCGTTCAGCGACAGGGCGCGGGCCACGATTTTGCGGTCCAGATCAAGCGCGAGCTGGTGCCCTTCGGTGGTGTCGTCCGTGATGATGAGCGTATGGAAATTGCCATCGCCCACATGTCCCAGAAGCGGCGCGCGCAGGCCGGATTCCTCGATGTCGCGATGCACGCCCTCGATCAGTTCGCCCAATCGGGAGATCGGGACAATGCAGTCTGTGGAAATGACGCGCGCTCCCGGAACGATGGCCTTGGCCGCCCAGTACGCATCGTGCCGCGCTTTCCACAGGCGCGTGCGGTCCTCGGGGCTTTCGGCCCACGCAAAACCCAACCCGTTATTGCCCGACGCAATGGCCTCCGTCGTCTCGACCTGTTCGCGCACGGCCGCCGGCGAGCCCGTGAATTCGAAAAACAGTGTTGTCAGGGGGTGATATTCGCTCAGTCCCGAATACTGGATGGAGGCCGCCATCTGCACGCTGTCCATCAGTTCCACGCGGGTGATGGGGATGCCGCACTGGATGATTTCCATGGCGGTCTGTGTGGCGTCATGGAGGTTTTCGAACTGGCAGATCGCAGCCGAAACGCTGTCTGGACGTCCGTGCAGTCGAAGCTGGACCTCCGTGATGACCCCGAGCGTGCCTTCCGAGCCGATGAAGAGGGATGTGAGGTCGTAGCCGGTGGAGGATTTGCGGACGCGATCGCCCGTGCGGATGATTTCGCCGGTTGAGAGAACGACCGTCAGGCCGAGCACGTTCTCTTTCATCGTACCATAGCGCACGGCGGCCGTGCCCGAGGCGCGGGTGGCGCACATACCGCCGATCGTGGCTTCTCCGCCGGGATCGACCGGAAAAAAAAGCCCGGTATCGCGGATTTCGACATTCAGGGTCTGGCGCGTGATGCCGGCCTGAACCCGACAGTCCAGATCCTCGGCATTCAGTTCCACGATATCCGTCATGCGGGACAGGTCGAGGCTGATGGCCTGTTCGGGCGGTACGACATGCCCTTCCACCGAAGTGCCAGCTCCGAACGCCACGACCGGAACCCGCCATTCATGGCAGTGCTTCAGGACGGTTGCGACATCCTGCGTACTTTCTGCGAAGACCACGGCCTCGGGCAGGCGGGACGCATTCATGGCCTCGCCGTGGCTGTGTTCCTCACGGACGGAAGGTGCCGTGCTGATCCGCTCTCCCATAACGGGCTGGAGGGCCTTGAAAACTGCCTGAAGGCGGTCCGGAGCGGAGGCGGAAGAGGCGGTCATGACAGGATCCGGCATGAAGAAAGGATGCTCTTCATAGGCCGGATCGGGGGCTCGGGAAATATCTTCGGATCGTTATGGGGCTATAAAATGGAATAATCTGTCGACAAACGAATGTACGATGCAAGATCAGATGTTACTCCATCCGGCCGCAGCACTTACTGGAAGAAAATATTGCTCGCCCGGCTGACGAAGATATAGGTCCGGTAATCATCCTTGTTGTTGACAATGATCCCCTGTTCCAGATCCGCCGCCACCTTCATGGCCGATCCAATCACCAGAATCTTTTTGTTCAGGACCATGCTGCGGAAATCGCCGCCAAAACGGATATCGGCGTTATAGGCGACGCCCGACGTGATCTGCACGGCGACATTGGCGCGGTCCAGATAGGTGTCTTCGGAGTTGAGGAAGACCATCTTGTTGAGGACGTTCACGCTTTTCACGGTCATGACGAACGTGCCGGGGACGACGGTCCGGCTTGTGGTCTCGCGCAGGGTGTCCGCAGGGGTCAGCCTCTTTTCGAGAACAAGGTCACCGGAACAGGCCGTCTGGGCGACCAGTGACGTGAACAAAGCAAACGAAAGAAGGGCTTTACGGAGAGTCATCTGAAGAGTGCTGCCGGGCTGTGAATATGCCTGAGCGAGCCTATGAGAGAATATTTCGGGTGTCGTGCGAAATATTCGTGTCGTGTGGAAGAAATATGGAGCTCAGGGTGTGAAAACGACTGTCCTGCTGCCGTTGATGATGGTCCGGCGTTCGATGTGATACCGCACGGCGCGGGCAAGAACGCGGCGTTCGATGTCACGTCCCTTGCGGATCAGGTCATCGGGCGTGTCGGCATGGGAGATGCGTTCCACGTCCTGTTCGATGATCGGGCCTTCATCGAGGTCGCGCGTCACGTAATGGGCGGTCGCGCCGATGAGCTTCACCCCGCGAGCAAAGGCCTGATGGTAGGGGCGCGCGCCCTTGAAGCCGGGCAGGAAGGAATGGTGAATGTTGATGCAGCGTCCAGACAGACTGGCGGCCATTTTGTTGGAGAGGACCTGCATATAGCGCGCAAGGATGACCAGTTCGGCCCCGCTTGCGGCAAACAGGTCCAGCACCTGCGCTTCCTGCGCGGGCTTCGTATCTTTCGTGACGGGGAGGTGGTGGAACGGGATGCCGTAGAAATCCAGATCAGCAAAGACCTCGCGCGGATGGTTCGACACGATCCCGACCGGCTCGATCGGCAGCTCCCCGATGCGCCAGCGATAAAGCAGATCGACCAGGCAGTGGTCGAAGCGTGACACCATCAGCAGGACTTTGGGCTTCACGCTCCGGTCATGCAGCGCCCAGTCCATGCTGAACGTCTCGCCCAGAACCGCCAGCGCTTCACGAAGCTGTTCCATGCTGGTCTGGCCGTCCGTGATCTCGAAGACGATCCGCATGAAGAAGACCGTGCCGTCCCGGTCATCGAACTGCTGAGCTTCCGTGATGTTGGCATTCAGTTCCGCAAGCCTGCCGCTGATGGCTGCCACGATGCCGGGTCGGTTGGGGCAGGAGAGCGTCAGGACATAGGTCGTCTGCGGAACTGAAATGGCCGTCATGGAATGTCTTTTCTTGTCTTTTTAAAACCTGCCGTCCTCAGACGGTGAAGTATTTTGCCCGGGGGTTCAGCATCACGAGTGCGGATGTCGACTGTTCGGGGTGAAGCTGATAGCCGTCCGAAAGCGATACGCCGATACGTTCCGCATCGAGCATTTTCAGGATTGGTTCCTGATCCTCAAGCCGCGGGCAGGCGGGATAGCCGAAGGAATAGCGCGAGCCGCGATAGGACTGCGAGAGCAGCTTTTCCATGTCGCGGTTGTCGTCGCCTGCAAAGCCCAGCTCGGCGCGGATGCGCTTGTGGGTGTATTCCGCCATGGCTTCCGCCATCTCGACCGAAAGCCCGTGCAGGTACAGATAGTCCTGATAGCGGTTTTCCTCGAACCACACCCGGGCCAGATCGGACGCTTTCTGCCCGACGGTCACGACCTGAAGCCCGACCACATCGCGGACCTCGTCGCTGATGTCGCGCACGAAATCGGCGATGCACTCGCCGTCGTCCTTGGGCTGGCGCGGCATCGTGAAACGTGCGGCTTCCGTCTTGCCGTCCTCTTCGAACAGCACGAGATCGTTCCCGTCGCCCGCGGCTTTCCAGTAACCATAAATCGCCTGCGGCCGGATGATCTCCTGCTCCGCACTCAGCGCCAGCATGCGTTTCAGCACGGGACGGAGCTCGATCTTGGCGTATTCCATGAACTCGTCGAGCGAGCGGCCCTGTTTCCGGAAACCCCACTGGAACTGATACAGCGACCGCTCATTGAGGAACGGCAGAACCGCATTGGGCGTGGCTTCCAGAACGCGAGCGCCCCAGAACGGCGGTGTGATCACAGGTTCGGTGCCTGAAATGCGTTCACGCCGGGCCTTTGCGGCCTCACGGTCCACAACGCCGAAGCCGCGCGTCTCAGCCGTTTCGGGCGCACGTTCGGTCTTGCGGCTGGCCTGACTGGCGCGGCGCGTCTGGATCGCGCCCAGATAGCTATCGATTTCGTTATTGGCGATCTTGTCCATCAGGCCCAGACCGTCGAACGCATCGCGCGCATAGGCCACGCGTCCTGGCTCACCTGCGCCATAGGAGCGCGCGCATTCTTCCTCGACGTAATTGCGCGTCAGGGCCGCGCCCCCGAGAATGACCGGAACGTCAAAGCCCTGACGGTGCATTTCCGCAAGATTTTCGCGCATGATGACCGTGGACTTCACCAGAAGCCCGGACATGCCCAGCGCATCGGCCTTGTGTTCCTTCACGGCCGCGATCATGTCCGCGAGCGGCACCTTGATGCCCAGATTGATGACCTGATAGCCGTTATTGGTCAGGATGATGTCCACGAGGTTCTTGCCGATATCGTGCACGTCGCCCTTGACGGTGGCGAGCACCATCGTGCCGCGATGCTGGCCTTCCGCACGCTCCATATGCGGCTCAAGCCAGGCCACGGCGGTCTTCATCGTCTCGGCGGACTGCAATACGAACGGAAGCTGCATCTTGCCCGAACCGAACAGCTCGCCCACGACCTTCATGCCATCGAGCAGGACGTTGTTGATGATGTCGAGGGGTGGCATTTCCGTCATCGCGTCCGCCAAATCCTGCTCGATGCCCTTGCGGTCACCATCGACGATCCGGTCCTTCAGACGCCCCGCTGGCGTTTCCGCACGGCGCTTCTTGACGGCGTCGGCGGCTTTCCGGCCAGCAAACAGTTCCAGCAGCTTCTGAAGCGGATCGTAGTCTTCGGTGCGGCGGTCGAAGATCAGATCTTCCGCGACCTTGACCTCTTCGGGGGCAATGAGATGCAGTGGACGGATCTTGGAGACATGCACGATCGCACCCGTCATGCCCGCCTTGACCGCAAGGTCGAGGAACACCGAGTTCAGCACCGCGCGCGCGGCCGGATTCAAGCCGAAGGAGATGTTCGACAGGCCGAGGATGATCTGGATGTCGGGGAATTTGTCGCGGATCAGCTTGATGCCTTCAAGCGTCCACTGACCAAGTTTCCGGTCGTCTTCCACACCTGTCGCGATGGTGAAGGTCAGCGGATCGATCATCAGATCGGACTGCGGCAGCCCGTACTGGGTGCAGGCGAATTCGACCAGACGTTCGGCAATGCGCAGCTTGTCCTGCGGCTCCTTCGCCATGCCGACTTCATCAATCGTGAGCGCGATCATGGCCGCGCCGAACTTGCGGGCCAGTTTCATGCGGTCATGGGCCTGCTGCTCGCCATCCTCGAAATTGATCGAGTTGATGATGGGCTTGCCGCCATGCAGCTTGAGTGCGGCTTCCAGAACCGGCGTTTCGGTGGAATCGATCACCAGCGGCGCATTCACGGAGGATGTGAAACGCGTGACGACCTCGTTCATTTCGCGGACTTCATCCCGCCCGACGAACGCCGTGCAGATGTCGAGCGCGTTGGAACCTTCGGCAGCCTGTTCACGCCCGATGGCGACGCAGCCGTCCCAGTCATTGGCTTCCTGAAGCTCGCGCCATTTTTTGGAACCGTTGGCGTTGCAGCGCTCGCCAATGGAGAAATAGCTGTTTTCCTGACGCAGCGGCGTCTGGGTGTAGAGGCTGGAGACCGAGGGCATCCAGACCGTGCTGCGCTTGACCGGGGCAGGACGCAGTTTCGTGCTACCAAGGCGACGGAGCATCCCGTCGAGCGCCTGAATATGCGGCGTCGATGTGCCACAGCAGCCGCCGATCAGGTTCAGCCCGTCTTCCTTGACGAAGCGCTCCATCCAGACGGCCATTTCCTCGGGGCTGAGCGGATAGACGGTCTTGCCGTCCACAAGCTCGGGCAGACCGGCATTGGGCTGCATGGAAATGAGGCCGGGCCAGTTTTCCGACAACCAGCGGACATGCTCGCCCATTTCCTGTGGGCCGGTGGCGCAGTTCAGTCCGAGCGACGGCACATCCAGCGCCTGAACGGTCGTGGCGGCTGCGGCGATATCGGGGCCGACCAGCAGCGTGCCTGTGGTCTCGACCGTGACCTGCACGAAGATCGGGGCGTCCGAGCCGAGTTCAATCCGGGCGATCTTGGCGGCATTTACCGCGGCCTTGATCTGGAGCGTGTCCTGACATGTCTCGATCAGGAACCCGTCCACGCCGCCATCGATCAGGCCACGGCACTGTTCGACAAGAGCAGCCTCGAGATCGTCATAGGCGATGTTGCCCAGTGTCGGCAGCTTCGTGCCCGGACCGATGGAGCCCATGACGTAGCGGTGGCGGCCATCCGAAAATGTCTCGGCGGCTTCACGTGCCAGTGCTGCGGCCGTGCGATTGATTTCGCGCGTGCGGTCCTGAAGCCCGAACTCCGCGAGCGTGACGATCGAGCCGCCGAAGGTGTTGGTCTCCACCATGTCCGCGCCAGCTTCGAAATAGCCGCGATGGATTTCGCGCACGAGTTCCGGGCGTGAGAGGTTCAGGATTTCGGTGCAGTTTTCCTGCCCCCAGTAATCCCGCTCGACCTCCAGATCCAGCATCTGCACCCGCGATCCCATGCCGCCATCGCACAGCAGGACCTGATCGGAGAGGGCATCAAGCAGATGGGGACGTGAAGACATGGGCAGAACGCTCTGTAACTGGGAATGACGGGAAATGGGCCTGGGACCCGCGGTCGAAGCAGCGCCTCTATACACGGTCAGAGACAGGAGGGTGTAGCAAAACGGTTCTGCCCCGGCAAAGAGGCTCACCATGAAAATGCTGCCCGCAATCTCCAGTCCTGCTAAAGAAGATGGCATGACGTCTTCCGGCAGCGCATTGATCCCCCTGACCCTGCTGTCCGATCGGGCGTTATGGCCGGAAGATCGCAGACGTGACGCTCTGTTGATCGGTGATCCGGCACCGGGCGGCGGGTGGGGCGATGTGGCCGACATTCCCGCATCCTCGCCCTTCAGGAGCCGCCATGCCATGGGGTGTCTGTGCTGTAGCCGCGATCCGATCGCCATGGTTCTGGCGCAGGTTTTTCAGGACCGCGTGACGGGCAGAAGGCCGTTTTTTCGTGAAGTCGCAGTCCTGACGACTGTGCAGGACCTTGTGTCGGTCCGGCAACAGCTTGAAAATGACGTTCTGGTCCGTGCCCGTTACAGGCTTGTGGCCTGACGGGTTTTGCAGATCGGGTCTATGCTCTTTGGGGAGTTCGGGATAACTGAACGGCATGACGACTGACGCAGAACAGGACGGGCCGCTCCGGCAGCGCAAGAAGGATCGCACCCACGCCGCACTGGTGCGTGAGGCGATGCGCCTGTTCTCGACTTCTGGTTACGAGGAAACTTCGGTCGACGAGATTGCCGAAGCCGCGCAGATTTCGCGCAGGACACTGTTCCGGTACTTCCCGGGCAAGGCGGACATCATCCTTGCCTGGACCGATGGCGTGACCACAATCCTGACCGAGGCCATCCGCGACGTTCCCATGGACGTTCCGCTTCAGGACGCCGTTCTGGCGGGGCTGATGCCGGTCGTGGCGTGTTATTCGTCCGACAGGATGGATGCCTATGCGGTTGTCAGGCTTGTGGAAGGGACACCGGCCCTCCGGGACATGGCTCTGCGCCGCTATTCCGAATGGGAGGAGACGCTCGCTTCCGCCCTGATCGCCCGGCTGCCCGCGACCGAAATGCCGTCTCTCGTGGCGCGGCTGCTGGCCCGGACGGCGATTGCGACGTTCCGGACCGCTCTGGACGAATGGGTCAAGACCGAAGGCAAATCCGATCTGGAAACCATCCTGCGCCGGACATTCACGCTCCAGCCTCTGCTCTGGCAGGATGACTTCCCGATGAGCTCGGGCTGAACCTCAGAGGTCCAGTTCGATGCTGAAGTGATAGGTGCGCGGCAGACCGGCAACGGCCGAGTTCGTCGCCGTGCTGACACCATTGATGCTCGACGGATAAACGGAGGCCCAGTAGCTCTGGTTCGTCACGTTGTTTACACCGAAACGAAACACCAGCGGCTGACCATAAGCGTGGGTCGCGTAACGCGCACCCAGATCCAGCGTGACGTAAGACGGTGCGAAGGTCGTGTTGTACACATTGGCGGCGCGGCGGCCCATGTAATGGACATTCGCGTTGACGGCGGCCCCCTTCAGGAACGGCAGACGGTAATCCAGCAGCGCATTCGCCATCAGTGGCGGCACGCCCACGACCTGCTTGTTGGCCGTCAGTGACGATCCCGTGCCGAGCATCTGCGCGTCCAGCCAGGTCATGCCGCCAAGGAACGTCAGGTCTTCAGTGATGTTGCCCGAAGCCTGGAATTCGACGCCATAGTTCCGCTGTATGCCGTAATTGGCATAAACCTTGGTGACGGGGTCCGTGAAGCCATAGGGGCGGGACATGCGGAATCCGGCAATGTTGAGCTGGATGCGTTTGGCGACAAGGATCTTGTAGCCGACCTCGTATTCTTCAGAACGCAGCGGCGCCGTCACTTCATTGACGTTGACCGATCCAGCAGGCGCCACCGTACCCGCCTGAAGCGATTTTCCCCATGTAAAATACAGGGTCTGGTTGTCGGTCGGCTTGTACAACAGGCTCGTCATCGGGCTGAAGGCGGCCGAGCGGTTATAGCTGGACGTTTTGGTTCCCGTCTTGGCGTAGTTGTTCGTGCTCAGCCAGCTCCAGGCGAGGGAGCCCATGATCGACCAGTGCTTGCCCAGTGAAATGGTGTCACCTGCCAGTAGGGACTGGTCCATTGTGTCGGCGGATTTGTAGCGGCCGGAATAATAGGGCTGCACACTCGAAAAACTCTTGGGATGGCCGATCGAGGCCTCGCCGAGCGTGATGGTGCCGGTCGAGGACGTGGGGTTGTAGTTCCCCATGACATAACCGTTCGTGCCCAGCTCGATCTGGTGGCGCAGGGGGCCGGTGCGGAACTTGCCGTTCAGGTAGGCCATGTTGCTGCCTGCGACGAAATCATTGGCGGTGAGGGCCGCGGAGATCGTCTGCTTGTACAGGCCCGCGGAATTGAGAAGCTGGTTGGACGTGCTGAACACGTTACGTGCGGCGTTCTGCCACAGGCCGCCAAGCTTGAGGCTCCAGTTGTCGTTGAAGTTATGGATGATCTTGGCCATGGCGGTGTCGGTTTCCATGTTATAGCCCGCCTGCGGCTGGCCATAACCCTTCTGGCTCAGATCCGGCGCCTGAGGCAGCTGGATCGCGGTGCTGTAGGCGAAACCACCCGGATAGCCCCGCTCGGCATAGGTGTACTGGCTGGCGTCGATCTGGATGACGGTCTTGGGCGACAGGTGAATGTCGAAATCGCCGCTGACGAGATCACGCCGCAGATGCGAGCCTTCGACATAGCCTTCGCCGTTCTGGTTCAGCAGGTTCAGACGGTACCCGAACCACTTGTTCTTGCCGACGCGCCCGGAGACATCGGCGCTTTCCATAGGCGCGCCAATGGAATCCGTACCCACGACGAAGCGCTCGGTCATACGGTCCGTCGGGCGCTTGAGCGTGAAGTCGAACGTACCAGCCGGGTTCTGAGGGCCGTAAAGCGCGCCTGCCAGACCGTTGAGAACCTGAAGACTGTCGAACTGTTCGGCGGCATAGGGCGTGGTGATGACCATGTTCAGCCCGTCCATGCGGGTGTTGGAAATCACATCGCCTTCAAAACCGCGGGACTGCGGACGGCTGGTGTTCGGATCGCCACGCATTTCGAGCTGTGCGGAGGGGACATAGGCCACGAGATCGTTGATGTTGCGCGCCTGCTGGTTCAACAGAACATCATGCGGCACGACCATGATGGACATGGGCGTATCAAGCACGGAACGCGTTCCAAGCGGGCCGAGGGCGACGTCCTTGGTGCGGTAATCGGCAGCCGTTCCGGCGCCGTTGCGGCTGTGAACCGTGATGGTCTCGGTTTTCGGGGCTGCCGGTTCGGCTTTGGTGGGGGACGCGGCCGCAGAGGCTTTTGCCTTCGATGCCGGTTGTGTCTCCGCTGCGAATGCTGGCATACTGCTCAGAACAGATCCGGAGAAGAGACAAAGCAGCAGGCGTGCGGATTTCATGAGCGGTCGGTCCTGATCGGTCTATATCGTGAAGCTGATCTCTCCTCTCTACATTCTGGCACTGAGTGTCAAAATGATTCGCCCCTGTGAACGCTCGTCGCGTCCGGGTTTCTGCGTCGCTGTTTCCTGAAAGACACAGATGTGGCCGGTTTCACCGGCTGGCGTCGATCCGATCCACGATCGTCAGCACATCTGGCCAGTTATCCGCGCGCGGGGTCCAGGTTTCGGACATGTTATGCGGCGCGCTGAAAAGCACCCCTTGGCCCTGAAACCGGCGAAAATGCCGCAGGTTGTCATCAATCATCACATCAGCGGCCAGAATGCTCTTGTCGCCACAGAAAACGATGTTCAGCGGGGAGATACAGGGAAAATGCTCCCGCAGCCACGCGAATTTTGGGGCGCAGGAGGCCGGATGCTCCATAGCGGCCGTCGTGATGAACACCTCGCAGGTTTCGCACAGGGCGGAAATGGCGTCTTGCGCGCCGGGCATCACCGCGAGCGTGGCGAAGAAATCGCCTTGATGCAGCATGGCTTCCATGGCCGCATATTCATCAGCGGGCACCAGATCCCGGAAATGCCGTCCCCGCAGTTCGGCGTCGGTCCAGTCACGGCCATATGTCCTGCTGAACCAGGCACGTTGCGCGGTCAGGGCATCGGCCAGGACTTCATCCATATCAACAGCCAGACGCAGACGGGACGGGGGCATGGGAGGCTCCGGAACTGAAACAGGTGTCAGAACTCTTGTCCCGACGGCGCGCGATGACAAGGGGGAATATCCTGACGAATGAAGGGGTATGAAATACTTGCATGAAAGATTCTTGGTTCTTGATGTAAAAGTATTTCAAATATGTCGCACCAAATGAGTATCTTTTATTCAAAGTAAAATATTCTTGTTCTATATTTCTGAAACCGTAAGCATTGGGTTCTTGTTGAGGGCTGGTTCGGTTCAGAACTTCTTTTTCGCAAAGAAGACGCACCGGCATCTGTAGAAGGAAAACCATCATGTTTCTTAAATATGAAGAGAATTTCCATATCGTCTCTGCCGCTCATGGCACCGGAAGTGGCGCCTCCGGCAATCCGGGCAATTTTTCGCAGGATCGCGAAAAAGCCTCGGAAGCCGGTCGAAAGGGCGGCCACAACAGTCACTCCACCAAGGGGGCATCCTCGTCCTCCAGTGGGGAGAACTCAGGACGCGGATTTGCCAAGGACCCGCAGAAAGCGTCCGAGGCCGGGCGCAAGGGTGGACAGGCGTCTCATAAATCCTGATCCGCTCTTCTTCAGAGCCTCTATCGCAAAGCCTGCCGCGGGATTGTCCCCGGCAGGCTTTGTGCTGAAGGGATTATTCCTGACTGAGAGATCCTGTCCCGAAAGCCAGTCCTGCCGCCGCAATCAGGGCGGCGTAATAGGCATCCGAATGGCTGAGGGTCGCGTCCAGATAGCCATTCTGGGCAATGCTGGTCTGGGTGAGGGAGCCTACGCCGCTGCGATAGGCGGCGGACGACGCCTCAAAACTGGTGCGCGCGGCTGTCTCCAGTCTGCCGGATGCGGCATAGGCGCTCAGGCTGGTGCGCAGGGCGTTTTCCGCTGCGACGATCTGTTTGACCGAACTGTCCACGGTCTGCCGCAGGGTCGCATCCGCGCTGTCCGACTGGTCCTGCGCCTGTTTCAGAAGGGCTGCGCGTGTTCCGCCGTCAAAGATCGGCACGGTAATGCCACCGAGGATCAGGCTGCTGAAAGCATTGCTGGACAGGTTGAGCGTCGGCGGTGCTTCGCTCCCCACGCCGGGAATGGAAGACAGCGCCAGACGGCCAGTGGTGTAGGCCACGTTGCCCGTCATGAAAATCTTGGGCAGAAACTCGCTACGCGCGGCCTGAACCCGGCTTTTTGCCGCTTTGGCACTGGCATAGGCAGCCAGAACATCTGGTCTGCGTGAGACGGCCTGCTGAACGAAGGCATCCGTCAGGCGCATGTCATCCAGAGCGAGGGGCCGGCCGGAAATATCCAGCGTCTCCAGCTTGGTGGCGGGAGAAATGCCGATAGCGTTGAGCAGTTCCAGCCGCGTATTTTCCTCGTCGCCCTCAGCCTGAACGAGCCGCAGTTCCGTCTGCGCGGTGGCCTGCCGGGCCTGCGTGACATCGACAATCGTGCCCTGACCCTGATGCAGTCTGGCGTTTGCGGCGGCTTCCACAAAACGCGCATTGTCCCGCGCCAGACGCAGGAGCCGCACCCGGCTCGTGGCGGCGGCGTGGGTGTAGTAGGCCGTTGTTACGCCATAAATGATTTTCTGATGTGCTGCGGTGAACAGGACATTGCTGGCGATCTGGGCCTGTTTCGTGGCCTCGATCACGGCTTCACGCTTGCCGAAATCAAACAGCAGCCATTCCATGCCAAGCGTCTGCACTTCGCCGGCGCCAGAATTGTTGTTGCGCACGCCACCCAGTGCATTTTCCAGCCCGTTCAGGCCGGAATTGACGATACCCTCGGCTGCACCTGCGTTGCTGATCGTGGGGTTCGCGCCATCATTGCGGCTGTGATTATAGCCGCCCACAACGGTTGCGGTCAGGCGGGGCAGGTAGGTGCTGCGGGCGATACCGACGGCCAGAGCGGCATCGCGGGCGAGGTTCCAGGCCCGGCGCGTTTCGGGATTGGCGGACTGCGCAATATCGATCAGTTCCGCCAGCGCATAAGCATGCCCGGTCTGGACCGGGACGTCCGGGGCGGGAGGGCGAACATGGATCTGCGTGTTGGACGGCAGCGTATATCCGGGCGGCAGATTGAGCGCATGCGGATCATGCTTTCCGGGCAGGATTTCGCCGTTTGCCGCGATATTGGGCTGCCATGGCCTGTCCGGTGCTGCGGGCGCGCTGTCCAGAGCCTGCGTGGCGCAGGCGGAAAGCAGAAGCGGAGCAGAATACAGCGCGGCGCGGATCGGGAGCGGAAAGGGACGTGCAGGGCGGGTCATCAGGCAATCTGTTCCAGTCGTGCCGTGCGGTCAGAAAAATCCGGTCTGCCTGGCGCAACCAGAAGCTCTTCGGAAAGCTCTGCGGCGTCGTCGAGTGCTCTGCGCGTGGCTTCCAGCCGGGGTAGGTCGGCGCGCATATGGACGGGTTCTGACATGGCATATTCCAGTGTGCGTTCGCTTTCCAGCAGGGCGGACTGGGTGCGGGCGAGGGCGTCCGACCGGGCCTGTGATGTTGAGGCTTTCGCCTGTCCGTTCAGACATTCCGCCAGCTTGCGCAGCCCGCCTCCGATCCTGTCATAGGCGCTGGCTGTCCAGAAGCTCGTGAACATGGCGTAGGTGATGAAATTTCCGAGCATGATCCCGACGATCCGGTCCCGCGCGGTCGCCATATCGGCCGTGGGGCCGTAGCCCTTCAGATCGGTCAGATAGAAGGCCAGCCCCATCTGGAAACCGGCATAGGCAATGCGCTCATCGCCGGTTTTGACCCATGCCGCGATCAGGGACACCACGAAGACCAGCACCAGAAAGCCAGTGATGTCGTTCAGATGCGGCATGACGAAAATGATGGCGGCAATCCCGAGCGTTCCGCCCACGAGCGCGCCGGAAATGCGCAGGGTCAGCTTGGACACCATTTCCCCCATCGTCGGGAGGGCGACGATGAAACAGGTGATGATGCAGGTATGGATCCCCGGCCAGTCAAGAACCTTGAAGGTTAGATAACTCAGCATGACCGCCGCCGTGCCCTTGACGGCAAAGCGGACGTGATCGGGGTTGCTGAAGGCATCTTCGGCAAGGAAACCGGACTTTTTCTCCTGTGAGGGTGCTTTCGCATCATCCGCAGGGGGTGTCGCAAAATCAGGCAACAGATCCGCCAGAGCGCAGGCAGTGGCGGATGCCGGGCTGACGGGCGGCCGTTCGATGGCGGCCGGATAGTCACCATCCGCGAAAATGGCCGCCATGTCCTCAAGGGAGCGGATCAGGCAGGCGGCATCATCTTGCGAGACCCCACTTCGGCTGACCTCATCGGCGAGGGCCAGAACGGCCACGCTGCTGCTGGCGGCCTGTCGAAGGCACGCCAGATCGTGCGGGGACCAGATTTTTTCCAGCCCGGCCATTTTCGCCGATTTCATCATGTCGGTCGTGCCGGCGCGCAGCATGTCCGTGGCCTGTTCCCGAAGGTGCTCATCCGGATTGCTCAGGAGACGACAGGACATGCGAAGACGCGCGGCAATACTGTCGGTCAGGATCCGGCGCGGTGAGGGGCAGATCAGCAGGCCGAGCACGACCATGACCGCGCCGGGAACCGCAAGAAACAGGTCCGTATAAAGCAGCGCGCGCGTCACGACTTCGCCGACCGGAACCTCGTCAATCGCGATCAGCCCGTACACGGTAATCAGCCCGAGCATGTAAGCGACGGGTTTGAGCTTGCTGGCCGAGCCGAGGAAGAAAAACATGAAGGACAGCAGGGCTATGACGATCACCAGACCCATCGGGTAATCCAGCGTCAGACGGATCAGGCCGTAAATGATCGTCAGCAGGATCAGGACCACCACATTGACGGCCACGCCGGCGAGGGCATTGGTGACGCGGTCCTTCTGCCACAGCGCCATCGTTACGAGTGCCGGAACGGCGAGTTCCGGAACCTGCCAGATTTCCCCGACCAGCACCGTCGTCGTACATCCTGCCGCCATGCGAAGCGCATAGCCCATGCGTCCCGGAGCGGGATCGCGCACCAGACGCCAGATGCGCGAGAGGCTCAAGCCGGGGCGCATCATGTCCGGACGTGGGCCGTCCAGCGAACGGGCGGTTTCAGGGACAGGCAGCGCCATGCCGGATCTCGACCGTCGCGGTGGCGCCAAGCCGCAGGAGAAGAGGGTTTGCTTTGTCCAGCAGGATGCGGACCGGGAAGCGCTGGGCGACATGCACCCAGTCCATCTGCCGGGGCACGATCGGCAGGGAGCGCGCAATCCCGGCAGAATCTACCGACAGCACGCCCCAGCCGATGCTCTCGACATGCCCCCGCAAAGCCGTGCGCCGGTCGATCATGGAATGGACCGTCACGCAGTCCCCGATCTGCACGGCGGCAAGATTGATCTCGCGGATATTGGCCGTGGCGTACCACGCGTCATCCGCAATCAGCGTGAACAGGACCTGAGAGGGCGCCAGAACTTCGCCCGGTTTCACCCGCAGGCTGGTGACGTAGCCGTCAACCGGCGCGATTACCGTGGTCTGCCGCAGTTCATAACGCGCATGATCCAGCGCCGCCTGACTGGCATCGCGGGCGGCAATCGAACTTTTCAGATCCCCGATCGCAGTGGTTGCCGCCGTGGATTGGTTGCGGGACTGGGCCAGCGAAACTTCGGCATCGTGCAGGGCAACGCGGGCCTGATCGTATTGCTGCCAGGGGATGTAGGATTTCCCGGCCAGAGGCTGAAGCCGCTGCACCGTGCGCGCTGCAAGATCCCGGTTGGTCTGGGCGCGGACGACCTGATCGTCGGCGGTGGCGGCATTGGATGTCTTGATGCTCAGCAGGCGGGTCTGGTTTTCGACTTCCGCGCTGGCCAGATCCAGATTGGCCTGCGCCTGACGGACGGTCAGTTCGTAGGGCTCGGGGTCCAGCCGGTACAGCACGTCACCCTTGTGGACATGCTGGTTGACCGAAACATCCAGTTCCTTAATGCGTCCGCCGACCGTCGAGGCGACATGCACCATCTCCGCATCGATGCTTCCGCTGTCGGAAGAGGGGTGGGCGTTGTCCTCATGGGAGACGTGAAGGCCGAACACGACGGCCACCCCTACACAGAGAACCGCTATAACAATGCCGGCCGGCTTTTTGGCGGAGACGGGAATGCGCTGCACGATCAGGGTCCGAATACCAGGGTCCACACGCTCAGTGCGGCGATGACGCCAAGGGCGACATAAGTGAAAAGGCGGAAGCTGAGCAGGGCATCAATCCCCGTCAGCAGGAAAAGGACCCGCAGCCCGACGGCCGTGGCCACACCCACCAGCCCGCAAACCATCCAGTCCGGAAAATAGGCGCCTGCGACAGGAAAGGAGGGAGCACCACGAAGAGAACATCCCCCCGTCGTCAGAAGGGCGAGGCCGGAAAGGCAGGGGCGGGCAGGTCGCATGAGGGGAATGGAAGCTTTCGCGCGGCCGTAATAGGGACTCGGAGCCTATCACATCCTTTTGCGAAAGCCACAGTCCTGCGGAAGGGGCAGGGAAGTCAGAAAAGAAAACCGGACTGTCTTGTGGAAGTTTCAGCAGACAGGAATTGTGCAGAGCATGGTGCGATACAATGACGGACAGATTTTTTCCCGCAATGTTTCTTCTGGGTCTGCTGATGAGCGGGCAGGCATTTGCGGCCCAGCAGGATCTTGTCCTGTCCCCGGTCAATACTCAGGCCCTTCTGCACGCGCGATCGGCCCTGACCGATATTGACGGAAACTTTCAGGATGTCTCCGGCACGCTGACCTACGATCTGGACCGGCAGACCTGTCATGTGGACATGACCATGAATGTCAGTTCCCTGAAGGTCGGGAGCGCCGTCATGAAGCAGATCATGCTCTCGGGCATCATGCTCGACAGCGATGATCACCCGGTGATGAAATATGTCGGTGACTGCCGCCCCAGGATTGTCAAAGGGCATCTTCAGACGGAACTGGCGGGAAAACTGACCATGCGAGGCCAGACACATCCGCTGGTTTTCACGACGGAGCTTCAGTTTCAGGGCAATACCCTGATGCGTATTGTCAGTCATGGCAGCTTCGATCAGAGGCAGTGGGGCGTGAGTACGCTTCTCCATTCGGTGGACCCCACGGTGCGCGTGGAAACGGTGATCCTGATGAAGTAATCCCCGACATGCTTGAAGGGTGCCGGGCCATCCGATAAGCAGGCTCGAAAAATCCCCCGTTTCTCCAGCTTCCGGCCTTGTGGACATGACCCTGCACACGCCCCTGATCCTTTCCTTCGGCAGCATTAATATCGATCTGACGGCCCGCAGCCAGCGGCTTCCGCGACCGGGCGAGACCGTCCATGCCGACAGCTATGCGATCGGTCTGGGGGGCAAGGGCAGCAATCAGGCCGCCGCTGCTGCGAGACTGGCCCGAGTATTCGACGTGGATGTTGCGCTGGCCGGGCGCGTGGGGTGCGATGCGTTTGGAGCGCAGGCCCGGGCCAGTCTGACAGGTTTTGGCGTGGACCTTTCGCCGCTGCGGGACGATGCGGACCATCCGACCGGAATTGCCCTGATCGGGATCGATGCCGCCGCGGAGAACTGCATCACTGTCGCGGGCGGGGCGAATATGGCTGTTGATGAGACGGATATCGTTGCGGCCGGCCCCTGGCTGGATCGGGCGAAAGTCCTGCTGCTTCAGCTCGAAATCCCGCAGGCCGCCGTGCTGGCTGCGGCGCGTCGGGTCCGGAGCGCGGGTGGTCTCGTCGTGCTTGATCCGGCCCCTGCGCCGGAGCATGGCCTCCCCGAAGCCCTGTGGTCCGAAATCGACGTCCTTACGCCCAATGAAAGCGAAACTTTCAGCCTGACCTGTATTCGTCCCGTCACGATCGAGGACGCGCGCAAGGCGGCTGAAATCCTGCTGGCGAAGGGCGTGCGCGCTGTTCTGGTGAAGATGGGAGCGAAGGGCGTGTTCTGGCATGACGGGACCGGTTCAGGCCATCTGCCACCGTTCCGGGTTGTGCCGATCGACACGGTGGCCGCCGGAGACTGCTTCAATGCGGGGCTCGCAGTGGCGCTCGCGCGGGGTGAGAGCCTCCCTGATGCCGCACGGACGGCCTCAGCCTGTGGAGCACTGGCCACGACCCGTCATGGAGCGGCTGACGCTGCGCCGGAATGGAGCGATGTTGCGGCCCTGATGGGTCTTTGAAAAAACCCTGCTTGCGCCATCAGTTTTTTGGGTTCACGGTCCCCGGCACATGATCGGGGGAACAGGCGAAGTGGGGAAATGAGCAAAAAACGCATCATCTGGATGGTTCTGTCCGGCGCGCTCATGACGGCGTTCTTTCTCGTCGCCTGCATGACGACGACCATGGACGCTGCGGGCCACATCCATGCCAGTTATTTCTGGATGGTCGGTTTCATCATTTTTGCCATCGTGCACGTTTACTGCACCTGCATGTCGAAATGATCTCGGGATTTCTATCGGTCCCTGTGGGCACATAAAAAAAGGCAGGACCCCGCGGGAGTCCTGCCTTTTTTGTCTGAAACCGGTCGGCCTCAGTAAGGTCCGGGACCATATCCCGGAGCCACTGCGCCCGGCGGGGCAACGGGGACGCCCGGCTGCATCATGCCGCTGTTGGCACTCACGACACCGGCAATAAGACCCGTCGCCAGAGCCGTCAGCAGGAACTGGTTGCCATAGCGCGTCCAGTAGTAGCCACGCGGCGGAGCATAAAGGCCACGATAGCTGCGCCAGTTGTTGACGGCCCAGCGGTTGCCACGGGGGCCGTCATAACGGTCGCCACGGCGCCAGACACGGTTCTGGCCACCGCCATGACCGCCGCCGCCACGGAATTCTCCGTGACCCCCACCGCCTGGACCACCCGGGCCACCACCACCCGGACCGCCGCCACCACGGGGATCGGCAGAAGCGAGCGGTGCTGCGGCGAGGAGGCAACCGGCCATCAGGCCTGCGAATAATTTTGTCTTCATAACTCACCTTCAAACCCAGTCATGACATCCCGGAGAAAACGACCGGGACCATGTTCTGAACTGTCATACAGCCCTTCAAGCGTGGCCGGAATATGGCTTTTGGGCCGCGCTGTGTAACGGCCGCAAAGCACAGACAGTTGCCTTTGATGTTACGGAACAGGTGGAGCGTGCGCTTTCATGGTCTTCCTGTATGAGAGAATGTGCGCTTATGTTCGTTTTCTTACATTCTCGATCCGGACTGTCCCTATGCCCCAAGAGTCTCTTCCGACCAGCCCCAGACAGGACCAGATCGTGCGTCTGGTGCGCAGCCAGGGTTATATGGCGAACGAGGATATGGCCCAGCATTTCGGCGTCGCGGTCCAGACTATCCGCCGGGATGTGACATATCTCGCGGGGCTGGGGATGCTGTGCCGCCATCACGGGGGCGCAACGCCGGTCTCGACGGTGGAAAATCTGGATTATGACGCCCGTCAGATCCTCAACTCTGCGGCGAAAGAGGCAATCGGGCGCTATGCGGCATCCCTGATCCCCGACCGTTCCTCGCTGTTCATCAATATCGGCACCACCACGGAAGCCTTTGCCCGCGCGCTCACAAGCCACAGGAATCTGCGGATCGTGACGAACAACCTGCATGTGGCGTCTCTTGTTTCCGGACGGACGGATTTCCATACCGTTCTGGCCGGTGGGGAGTTGCGCCCGCAGGATGGTGCCATTCTGGGGGCCACCGCCATTGAGACTCTGTCATCCTTTCGCACGGAGTTTGGCGTGATCGGGATCAGTGGAATCGAGGAGGACGGAACGCTGCTGGATTTCGATCTGAGCGAGATCCAGTGCGCCCGGACCATCATCCGCAATTCACGCCGCGTCCTGCTTCTGGCCGATCACACCAAGTTTGCTCGCCGTCCGATGGGAAGGGTCGGTAATCTCGAGGATATTGATGATCTGATTACCGACCGGCCGGTCCCGGAAGCGTTTCAGCGTCAGCTCGATGCGGCGGACGTCACGCTTCATGTGGCCGAAAATAACGCCTGATTTCTCTATACCCAACACTATCGCGTTACGAATCACATAAATCGCTTTCTTTATCGCTCAACATGCTCCAAAACGAACATCGACCGCTCGTTTTGGAGCGTGATGACAGGAGAGTGTGATGTCATCGATTTATGAGGTTTCATCCCCGGCCAGCGCGTCCGCGCCCTATGACCTGCTGGTTGTGGGGGGCGGTATCAATGGCTGTGGAATTGCAAGGGATGCCGCGGGCAGGGGAGCAAGTGTGCTTCTCGTCGAGCAGGATGACCTTGCAAGCCATACGTCGTCTGCCAGTACCAAGCTGATCCATGGCGGACTGCGCTATCTGGAATATTACGAGTTCCGGCTGGTCCGTGAGGCCCTGATGGAGCGCGAGCGTCTGCTGAAGATCGCACCGCACATCATCTGGCCGATGCGTTTTGTGCTGCCGCACTCGAAGATGCTGCGTCCGGCCTGGCTGCTGCGTACGGGGTTGTTCCTGTACGATCATCTGTGCCCGAACATGACGCTGCCACGAACGAAGGCGCTGAACCTGCGGACGGCTCCGGCCGGAAAGCCGCTGCGTTCGGACTATGTGCGCGGTTTCGAATATTCGGACGGATGGGTGCAGGACAGTCGGCTCGTGGTTCTGAACGCCATGGACGCCGTACGCGTTGGTGCGAAGATCGAAACCCGGACCCGGCTTGTGAACGCCGCTCGCGGGTCGCAGGGCTGGACCGCTACGCTCGAAAATACCGACACGGGCGAAAAGAGCACCGTTCAGGCCAAGGCGCTCGTCAACGCGGCTGGCCCGTGGGTCGCCGAGCTTCTGCAGGATCGCCTGAATGTGCCAAGCCGCAACCGCGTGCGTCTGGTCAAGGGCAGTCATATTGTGGTGCCGCGCGTCTTCGAGGGGTCGCAGGCCTACATCTTCCAGAACCCGGACAAGCGCATCGTCTTCGCTATCCCCTATGAGCAGGATTTCACCCTGATCGGGACCACGGATGTTCCGTGGGAGCAGGACCCGGCTCATGTCGAGATCTCGCCCGACGAAATTACCTATCTTTGCGAGAGCGTGAACCGTTACTTCACGAAGAGTGTGCGTCCCGAGGATGTCGTCTGGACCTATGCCGGTGTGCGTCCGCTCTATGACGACAATTCGGGCAATGCTTCAGCCGTGACCCGCGATTACGTGCTGGATGTGGATGCAACCGCTGCGCCGATCCTGTCCGTATTCGGCGGCAAGATCACCACGTTCCGCAAGCTGGCCGAACACGCTGTCGAGAAGCTCGCGCCGCATCTTCCTGTCCTGAAAAAGCCGGGCTGGACCGATGGCACGCCGCTTCCGGGCGGGGAGTTTGCGCCGAAGGATTTCGACGTCCAGCTTAGCCGTTTCCGAGCTCATGCGCCGCACCTGTCCGAGCGTACGTCCTGGCGTCTGATGCGCAATTACGGCCTGCGCGCCTATGTCATTGCCACGTCCGATCCCGAGGGTATGGGGCAGATGTTCGGTGACACGCTCAGCGCCCGTGAGGTGGATTACCTCATCGAAAACGAATGGGCGCGCTCGGCCGAAGACATCCTGTGGCGTCGTTCGCGGCTTGGCCTGTTTGTCAGTGATGCCGATCGTGCAGCCCTTCAGACCTATGTCGAAGGGCGTCTGCAAGAAGATGTCACTCCTGTTTCCAATCCGGGGCCGGTCGCACGTCAGAACGTCGCCTGAGCCTTATCGCTTCCTTTTTCATGGCGGATGCCAGTCATGTCGGAAAACAAGCGCTACCTTGGTGAACTCCTCTCGGAGTTCTTCGCCGTCGCAATCATCATTCTCTTCGGAGATGGTGTTGCGGCCATGTATTCGCTCTACGATCCCAGCCCGTACAAATCGGCCTACTGGGGCGTGTGCATCGTCTGGGGTCTGGGCGTGACGGTGGCGATCTACGCCACCGGCGCAATCAGCGGCACCCACGCAAACCCGGCGGTCACGCTCTCGCTGGCGCTCTTTCGCGGCTTTTCGTGGAAAAAAGTGCTTCCTTACATTAGCGCTCAAGTACTGGGTGGCTTTGCCGGTGCAGCGCTGGTTTACTCGCTTTATGTGCCGGTCATAGATCACTACAATCTGGCGCATAACCTGACGCGCGCCATCGATGGCGGCTCGGCAGGGGTATTCTTCACCCATCCCGGTGATTTCGTCACGGTGTCGCACGCGTTCTGGGACGAGCTGGTCCTGACGGCGGCGCTGGTGTTCGGAATTTTCGCGATCACCTGCCAGTACAACACGCAGGCCCCGCAGGCGAATTCCAGCGCGCTGATCATCGGCCTTCTGGTGGCCATCATCGGTGCGTCCTGTGGCTATCTCGATGCCTGGGCCATCAACCCGGCCCGTG
>CALFLO010000019.1 GCA_937880175.1 uncultured Gluconobacter sp. | reverse complement strand
ACGAGCTGACGTCGAGTCTCGTGGGCTCGGAGATGTGTATAAGAGACAGCTGATGCGCAATCCCGTCGGAAAACCCACCCGTCTTCAGAACCAGCGTCGGATCTGAGCCATATTTCAGCCCCCGGCCTGCCTGTGACAGCAGATAATCCGCCTCGATCACCGTATCGATGGCTCGCTCAAACGTGCACTCACCCTCCGGATCACGCCCGTAAGGCCCACCCAGATTGCGCGTCCAGACAATCGGAACGAACCCCAGCCCATGCCGCACAGACCGGCTCTCATCCCGAACCCCGCCATCCATTCCCACCAGCCAGGGCACGGAAACCGCACAATCCAGCGGCGTCCAGACCCGCTGCCACCAGAACTGCGCGCCCAGAAGCTCATCCGCAATCGGATAACCCTGCGCCGCCAGATCCCGGCCCCGCACCAGAAACCGCTCCTCAACCCGAAGCAGTTCCCCCGTCGCATCATCCCAGAACGGCGTCAGATACGCCGTTTCCAGCACGGACAACTTCGGAACCCCAGCAGAGACTTCGAACAGGATCGCAACCGATCCCACCGATCCAAGCCGTGCCGCTTCCATCAGTAACGATGCCAGCCGGGTCTGCGAAGCAAACGCGCTCAGGGCATGTGCCACCCGCGCATCATCCGTCACCAGACCCGGCCAGTGCGTATCCCCGAACAGCAGCGACACCGACTCATCCACAACCGTCCGGCACAAATTCGTGCGAACAGAAGGACGTCGGCTGGACAGCGGAATATATTCCCCAGCCCCAGACTTCTCCATCGAGAACGGATGCGGCAACGCATCATACTGCGTTCCGTCCAGAACACGCTTGAGCGCCAGCAGCCGCGCCGTCCGCGCGGACGCACCCGCGGGAACAGCATAACGCTGTTGCAGGGACAACCAGTCCATGTGTTCTCCATTGTTTCAGGCCGCATCCCGACCCACAAAGATCGGTTCAGCGCGCCAGCGAAAATCCAGACGAGCTCCAGCCCGTCATGCCGCCGTTTCCGGCAAGCATCAGTTCACTCAGCCCCCAGACCATCGCATCCGCCCGGTCCGGAGACCGTGGTCCGCGATATCCACTGACCGAGAAATGACAGAGCTGATCCTCCAGAGCCGTGAACCGACCGTGATGAACAACCCTGTCAACTTCGTAGAGCGCCGCAACCGGTTCCGCGCGCGCCGCCTTGCCCCGCGCCGCCGTCACCAGCTTGACGGAAGCATGCGCCCGCACACTCCGGATCGTGCCCTCTACCAGAGCCCCCCCGAAGTTCCGCTCCGCAACAATGCGTTCAGCACCCCATTCATCAAATGCCCGCAAGGCCCTGGCAGCCCAGCCCGCCGGGCTATCCCTGGCAGACAGATCTTCCAGAACATGCCCCACACCAGCCGCATCAACGCCACAGACCACAA
Source organism: uncultured Gluconobacter sp. (assembly GCA_937880175.1). Classification (GTDB taxonomy): domain Bacteria; phylum Pseudomonadota; class Alphaproteobacteria; order Acetobacterales; family Acetobacteraceae; genus Gluconobacter. Next base: position 35,540 of record CALFLO010000019.1, on the reverse strand, counting down.
TTCCGATCTCGTCGGACCTGTAATCTTCCGGTCCCGCCGCCCCCGAAGGATCAACAGACACCAGAATACGCCGCATCCGAGCCGCAACATCCGCCCGGCTCTGCGACGTAATCGCCGCCTCGCGCCGGAACATCTCCAGCCGCCACAGCGCGCCTTCAACAACAGATTGATATTCACCATACAGAAACCGCCGCTTTTCCCGCTCAGGGAGCGCTTCAAGGCTGGCGAGATAATCCTCACTGAGATTATCCCGGTTGGCCTGCGGATTGAGGATCATCGTCGCATACAGCAACCTGTCCCCGACCGGTTCCCCCGACTTGGGCTCGATCCCGCTTTCGAAAAGAGCATAGAGCCAGTGCCCCATGCTCGGCGGGTTGGCATCGATATATTCCTTGACCGCAAGATCCGTCTTCTGCGCCAGACGCGTCAGAAGCATGTTCCGCGCGCCATAACTGATCTGACTGGCCTCGTTCAGATAAACCGTCGCAAACTCCAGACCCAGGATCTTCTCGGTCCGTTGCTCGTCATCCAGTCCCCCGAAAAAGATCGTCGATCCATTCGGAAACGTCACAACACAGTCCTGCCGGTCCAGCTTCCAGCCAACCTGCGGAAAACACATCCGCATGACCTTCGGAAACGTGTCCCGCAGAACCGACGCTTTCAGCGCCGTCAGACGGTGACGAAAAATACCATGCCGACTGTCGGGTGCCTTCAGCGCCCGTATTACAACAGCCCGAACCAGAACAAAGGTCTTCCCCGACCGCGATCCACCCCTCAGAAGAATATGTCGTGCCGGCCCACCAAGCAGCCGCACCGCTTCACGCTGCGAGTCATTGAGCCTAAAGGGCGCTGTCATCGCTGCTGATACTGATCGAGATCGTGCCCGACCGTCCATCCTGATCCATCCCCGCCCTGAAACGGGCAGGACGGTGCGCCCGCAGCAGAAACGCCATCAACCCGTCGCTATAGCGTTTGCGGACAATGGGATTTCCCGTATCCGGATCGCAGACAACACGCCCCGCATACGTAATGGGCTCGTCATACCCTTCGACAGCCCTGCGACGCGCTTCCGCTTCCAGAGCATCAGCAGCCTCTTCCAGAGCGTCCTCCCACCGGGAAGAAAATTCGTTATCCGTATCTTTCCAGAGATATAACGTACTGCGCCGGACCTCAGCGACACGCCCGGCTTCAGAAATATTTCCACTCACAGACAGATGTTCGAGAAACCTCTTCTTCCGTTCCCAAGACTGTTCCCGTCTCAAAGAACATTTACCAGATACGTCTTCATCCATCTGCTTCAACCTTTTCCCCCAGATCGACCCGAGACCCAATCATCAGCCGGCTCTCAGCGAAGCCTCCCTGCGGCTCATCATCATGCCGCCTTCCAGCCAGACAGCCCGGACCGGCTTCTGACGGGGCCGATCCCTGTGACCCGTCCCTCTCCGCGCAAGGGTCTCCACATTCCGCTGCGCCTGCTCACGTTCGGCACGCAGCGTCACACGGGAAAGGGTCTCCGGGGCGATCCATCCGATCACCCGGGCCGAAAGCACCGATCGCTGACATGGAATGGACCTGCACCGGACATCCAGCCGGGAAAGCCCCGCGTCCACCAGTTCGTGCCACTCCAGAGCAACATCGGCCCGATGAACCGGCTCCCCTTCGTAAACAAGAGGGCACCCGACAAGTGAACTGGAATTTTTCTGAAGAACAATGAATGTCTGCCTGCCAGACAACACAACGCTACCAGAAGAAATTTCACACTTTTCCATAACTCAGGAAACTTCCAAAATAAAAGCCGACCCTCTTTCGAAGGTCGGCTTCAGATTTTCATGTCGTAATTCTTCAGTATACATTTTTTGTATCAAAACTGCGTTCAAATAGCAAGCGGTAATTTATCGTTAACCAGATTTTTTCCTGTTTTTATTTTTGGACACCGTTTCATAAACATGCGCCAGCTGTTCCAGAAGCAGAGCACACTGAGCCGAAACCTTCATCCGGGCACGCCCCTCCGAGAGTGCCGGATAGAGATGCCGCGCCATTGCCGAGAAAGACATCTCCCGCGCCAGAAGCATCTCAAGACGGACATGCGCACACAGCCCCAGCATATCGCGGATCTGCGTAATCCGCGCCGAGCACTGCCCCCGTCCCATCATCCATGTGTGAATATCGCCCCGCTCCCTGACCCGACCATCAGAAGGCGCGTCTTCCACCACCCCAAGAGACGCGAAGACATATTCACGATACCAGCGATCCGCAGCCGCCAGTTCATCATCCCCGATATCGCCCGCGTCATACATGGACTGCACGGCATTCACGACCCGGAACGTATTCCCGACCTCGCGGATCTCCGAATGCCGATACCGCTCCATGGTCGGCCGGACCACGGCATTGGCCATCCCGCATCCGGTCGTCTGCACTTCCTGAACCATATCGAACATCAGTTGATCTCCAGTCCGACGTCACGACCACCTATAGGCTGCAACCCCGGAAAGACCGGTACCAGATCCGCCCCCCACAAGGCATTCCAGCTCACAGGATGCCCCGCCGGCAAAGCCTCGACCGTTTCCCTGTCTGCCATCATCCGCGCGCGGGATGCCGCCACTTCAGATGTTTTTCTGGCAGAACGTCCCCGACCCTTGCGTGCATTTCCCTGCTCGGGTAGCCAACCATCGGACGCCAGCATGGCAGCGAGAGCACTTGCGGAAACCCGCCGGGGTACAGAACCTGACTTGACCTGCCTCATTTCAACATCCTTTATCAGTACAGAACTGTCACCAACTTTGGCAAAATGCCACAGCGTGTGATAAAAAAAACTTCTTCTGGATTTGGCATAAAGCCATTGCTAAAAAGGCCACATGGCCAAACACAAGCGCCCGGACTCTCTGACTGCACTCCAACGAGCCATAGGAACTCGCATTTCCTGGGCTCGTGAACTCGTCATGCCCAATCAGAGCGAATGCGCCCGCCTGCTGGGCGTGGACGCTTCCACGCTGAACAAGATCGAACGCGGAGACCGTGCGCCCAGCGTCTTTCTCATCGCGGCGCTCTCGAACCGCCTGCGGGTCTCGACAGATTTTCTTCTGAAAGGCGTCCTGAACGGTCGTACCGACGAAGAACTGGCCCTGCGGCTGGCAGCCCTGCACCCAGAGCTGGTGCTCCAGCGGCAAGACATGGCTCCGAACACGGACAGAAACACGTCTTCCGACACACCTGATCCGCCCAAGAGACCAGATGAGGAGATCCATTAGTGGCTGTTTCACTGGTTTCCGTACGCATTCAGGCGCCCCCCATTCGATTCGTTGCGATCGGTTCGCTTCATCGATGGAATGAACAAATCGGAAACATCCCCGGTCATCAGAAAGTCTGAATTCATTGACCGGCTCCCTTCCTTCCCCGTCGGCCACCCCCATGGCAACCACCGATTAACGATAAATTAATGGCACTGTGCCATGGGGTCAAGGAACAAATATGGCTTTGAGCCATTAATTCCGGTTTTGACTGCTGCCAGTTTTCCGCATTACAGCCATAATCCAGCACAGCCAGCGTGCTTTTTTGCTCATATTTTACAGAGAAGCTGCGCTGAAGAGTTTCATATTGCAGCTTTTTTCAGGCATCAGATTCCAGTGTAATCTGTACCGCTCAAGTATTCATTTTAAGAGTTGCGACAATCCATGTCTGCCAACTCGAAAATTCTTTCATGAAAATAACAATGATTGTTTTTCACGATCGGAGCTTTCGGAGTGGTTTTCTCCACCCTCAGCTCTGCTCCCCGCAGACAGGATTGCCTGACGGGGAGCACCCAGCATCCAAAGTAATCGCATCCACGCAGAAGCTACTCGTGAATGACGTCCAGATCGCCAAACCGGGTATATTCCCCTTCGAAATACAGCTGAATCATCCCGGTAGGACCATGCCGCTGCTTTTCAAGGATCAGTTCAGCCTTGTTGTGCACAAGCGCCATCTTGCGCTGCCACTCTTCTGTCGCAACCTGGAACTTGTCATTGCTGTCGTAGGCACTGTCCTTGGGCTGACGCTGCTGCAGGTAATACTCGTCGCGATAAACGAACATGACCGCATCCGCATCCTGCTCGATCGAACCCGATTCGCGCAGATCTGACAGCATCGGCCGTTTGTCCTCACGCGATTCGACCTGACGTGAAAGCTGGGACAGCGCAATCACAGGAACGGAAAGCTCCTTCGCAATAGCCTTGAGCCCCTGCGTGATCATCGAGATTTCCAGAACACGACTGTCAGGCTTCGTCCCGATAGCGGGCCGCATCAGCTGCAGATAATCCACCACGACGAGGCTCAATCCCTGCGTTCGCGCCAGACGCCGACACCGCGTCCGCATGGCTGACAGGGAAATTGCCGGCGTATCATCAATATAAAGCGGCAACCGCTGAAGCTCGCGCGCCACCCGGACAAACCGGTCAAATTCCTTCTGCCCGATGTCACCACGACGGATCTTCTCACCCGAAACCTCGGCTTCACCCGAAAGAATACGGGTCGCCAGCTGCTCGGACGACATTTCCAGTGAGAAAATCGCGACGGACCCTTTGGGTTTCTCCCCACTGTCCTCCGCATCCCGCAGGATTGAGCGTGCCGCCGAGAACGCAATCTTGGTCGCCAACGCCGTCTTGCCCATCGCAGGACGCCCGGCAAGGATGATCAGATCGGAAGGATGCAGACCACCCGTCCGCTTGTCGAAGTCCCGCAGACCAGACGTCAGTCCAACCACGTCTCCAGTCCGCTGATAAGCCTTGGTCGCAACCTTGACCGCTTCCGTCAGCGCATTGGTGAAGGAAACAAAACCCCCTTCCTGACCACGCTCCGTTGCCAGCTTGAACAACGCTTCTTCAGACGCCGCAATCTGATCGGACCCATCCAGATCCGGCCGCGCGCCGAACGCATTGTTGACAACCGTCTCACCAATATCGATCAGCTGCCGCCGAACCCAGGCGTCATGGATCACGCGCCCATAGTCGCCCGCGTTGACAATACCCACCATCGCCGTCAGCAGCTTAGCCAGATAGGCCGGTCCACCCGCGGCATCCAGAACACCGGTATGCTCGAATTCCGCCCGCATGGTCACGGGATCAGCCAACTGCCCGCGCTCGATGCGCCGGGCAATGGCCTCATAGATCCGTCCATTGAGCGGATCAGAAAAATGAGCCGGTTCCAGAAAATCCGAAACCCGCTCATACGCCTTGTTGTTGGTCAGAATGGCGCCCAGAAGCGCCTGCTCGGCAGCCGTGCTGGAAGGCGGACTGCGCCTCAGCAGGACACCCAGATCTCCATCGTTCGAGGAACCATCAGATACGGTCGGAGAGGAATGCGATTCGATCATGTTCACACGGCCCTTCTACCATCCCGCCCTGCGACCAGAAACGGATTACCTCGCGATCCAGCCATCCTCTGCAAGAACCACGCCCGCCAGATAAAGACTGCCACAGATCAGCACATGCGCAGGCGCACCACCTTCATCCACCAGACGCGCCAGAGCCTCCCGGACAGTCGGGCCAGCAGTCGCCCGGCCGCCGGAAGCTGCCACGATCTCCTCAACCGACATCGCCAGATGCTGCCCCGGCTCTGAAACAGCCTGAACAGACGTCGCCCGTTCAACAATCGGCCTCAGAAAACCCGATGCATCCTTCGTCTGCTTCACGCCCGCAATCACGTGGACAGGCCGGTCCTTCCAGCCATCCAGAACCCTCCCAAGCACTTGTCCGGCATCCGGATTATGGCCGCCATCCAGATAGAGCTCCCATCCGGCAGGAAGCATCCGGGCCAAGGCTCCATCCAGTTTCTGTAACCGCGCAGGCCAGAACGTCCTAGAAATACCCTGATACGCGGAAGAGGGCAGCGCCGCCCCGGAAACCCGAAGCGCAGCCACGGCCAGCGCCGCATTCCCGGCCTGATGCTGACCTTTCAACGCGGGCAGCGGCAGGGAGAGCGTTCCGTCCGCATCCTGATAATCCAGACCATCCGCACGCTCGGCAAACAGGATATCCTGCCCGACCACCCGAAGCGACGCGTTCAGTTCTGCCGCCCGACGGCGAATGACATCCAGAGCGTCCGGCGCCTGGGCCGCCGAAACAACCGGCACACCCTCTTTGATGATCCCGGCCTTTTCGCCAGCGATAGCCGCGACCGTACTGCCCAGAAACGCTTCATGATCCAGACTGACCGGCGTAATCACACAGGCCGCAGGCTTCGGCACGACATTGGTCGCATCCAGCCGCCCCCCAAGCCCAACCTCCAGCACCACCAGATCGGCCGGAACCTGAGAAAACAGCAGGAATCCCGCCGCCGTCAGAACTTCGAAAACCGTAATCGGAGCGCCCGCATTGACCTGCTCGACCTTCTCGAGCGCAGCAACCAGAACATCTTCATCCACAAGCCGTCCCGCCAGCCGGAAGCGCTCGGTCACACTCACCAGATGCGGGCTGCTCATGACATGAACGCGCAGTCCACCAGCTTCAGCAATCGCCCGCAGATTGGCGCAGGTGCTGCCTTTGCCGTTCGTCCCTGCGACATGAATGACTGGTGGCAGATGACGCTCGGGATTGCCCAGCTTCGCCAGAAGCGCCTCAAGCCGCCCCAGCGAAAGATCAATCAGCGCCGGATACAACTCCTGCAACCGCGCAAGGACAGCCCCCGGCCGCCCCTGATACTCGCCGGACAGCCGAACCGGCGCCCCACGCTCCGCAGTCATCAGGCCGCCGCGTCGGAAACGGTTTTCTGGCGCATCATGATGCCCAGGATCCGCCCCAGAAGCTCCGGAAGCTCGGACCGCTTGGCCACGATATCCACCATGCCATGCTCACGCAGATATTCAGACCGCTGGAAGCCTTCTGGCAGCTTCTCGCGAACGGTATCCTGAATGACGCGCGGCCCCGCGAACGCGATCAGCGCATTGGGCTCGGCAATATGCACATCGCCCAGCATGGCGAAGGACGCCGAAACACCACCCGTCGTCGGGTTCGTGAACACGACAACATAAGGCAGACCCGCTTCCTGAAGCATCTGCACACCGATCGTCGTACGGGGCATCTGCATCAGGCTGACAACGCCTTCCTGCATCCGCGCGCCCCCCGAAGCCGTGTAGACCACCAGCGGTGCTTTCTGCAGAACCGCCAGACGACAGGCCGCCACAAAAGCCTCGCCCAGCGCAGCCCCCATCGTCCCCAGAAGGAACTCAGGCGCCATAACCGCAACAACAGCCTTCTGACCCTGAATCAGACCATGGGCGACCACAAGCGCCTCATCGAGATGCGACTTGTTCCGCGCATCCTTCAGACGGTCCGTATAACGCTTGGAATCCTTGAACCCCAGCGGATCGACCGGCATCTTCGGCAGCTCGATGGTGGTGTATTCCCCGCCATCAAACGTCCAGCCCAGACGCTCCTTCGCCGTCGCCCGCATGTGATGCCCGCAATGCGGACAGACCTTCTCGGACCGCTCCAGTTCCTTGGTGAGCATCATCTGCCCGCAAGATTCGCAGTTGGTCCACAGATTGTCCGGCACGTCCCGCTGAAGCAGGCCACGCAGCTTGGGTCGGACGTAGTCGGTCATCCAGCTCATGTCGTCTCGTTACTTTCTGCCCGCCTTCAGGACAAAGGACGGAATGGTGGGGTAAAGCCCGGAGAAGGGCTGCATTCTCTGGCGCGTTTTAACGCCGGGAGGCCAAATATGCCAGCCCAACCCTCCGCACGCCCGTCTTATCTCTCCCGCCTGCATCACAAAACATGGCATCTTCCCCAGCAGACCACGTCCCTGAACGGAGAAGACCATGTCCGACAGTTTCAACACCATCCGCTTCCCCAGCCCACAGGGCCTCAAACCCGGCTGGTTCATCGGTTTCGGAGTTTTCCTGATCATTCTCGGCATCCTAGCCGCCCTAGATACAGTCGCCACCACCCTGACCAGCATGGTCATCCTCGGCGTCCTGATGATCATCGGCGGCGTCGCACAGGTCATGCAGAGCTTTGCCCATCGCGGACTGCCCGTCCCGAACCAGTGGCTGTCCGGACTGATCGGCGGCCTCTACATCCTCGGCGGAATTCTCCTGATCGAAGAGCCCGCAACCGGCTCGATCTTCCTGACCGCCATCCTCGCAGGCTGCCTGATCTTCGCTGGCCTCGCCCGCACCTTCTGGGCTGGCGGTCACCGCAACAACAGAAGCTGGCTCGCCCTCGCCATCAGCGGACTCGTCACACTGCTCATCGGCATCATGCTCTACATGACGCTGCCCTGGTCCGGCCTGTGGCTGATCGGCATGTTCATCGCGGTGGAACTGCTGATGGCCGGCGTCGCTACCGTCCTGTTCGGACTGTCCCTGCGCAACAACGCCTGAGCAAAAACGTTCCGGCAGGCCACAGCCTGCCGGACCCTCAAAAATCAGGCTCTGACGGCCGCCGCCAAGCCTTCAAGCTGCTTCAGAACAGCCGGGACGGTCCTTTCCGTCGCCTGACCATTCTCCAGCGTAGACGCCATGGTCTTGATCAGGGCCGAAGCCACAACCGCTGCATCCCCGATCCGCGACGCCGTGCGCGCCTGCTCCGGCGTGGAAATTCCAAAACCAACAGCCACCGGCAGATCCGTGGCTTCCCGGATCCGCGGCAGCGCCTTCTCCAGATCCGCAGCACTCGCGCTGTTTGTCCCGGTAATCCCGGTGATGCTCACATAATAAACAAACCCGCTTGCATCCCGCAGCACATGGAACAGCCGGGAATTGGACGTCGTCGGCGCCACCAGCGTGATGATATCCAGCCCGGCCTCCCGCGCATGAGCATCCAGCAGATCCGCCTCTTCCGTCGGCATATCGACGACGATGATCCCGTCCACACCCGCCTGCGCCGCATCAAAGCAGAACTCGGCCGGACCATAGCTGTCGATCGGGTTCAGATACCCCATCAGGACGATCGGCGTCTCACTGTCGGTCTCGCGGAACGCCCGGACCATCCCCAGCACCAGACCCAGCGTCGCCCCGGCCTTAAGCCCACGAAGCGCCGCCGCCTGAATCGTCGGTCCATCAGCGGACGGATCGGAGAACGGCACACCGATCTCAATCAGATCAGCCCCCGCCGCCGGCATCGCCCGCAGCAGTTCCAGCGAGGTATCATAATCCGGGTCGCAGGCCTGAAGATACGGAATCAGGGCGCCACGCCCTTCCTTCTTCAGCGCTGCAAAACGTGTCTGAATACGGCTCACAGCTTCACTCCCAGATGATGCGCCACAGTAAAGATGTCCTTGTCCCCACGCCCGGAGACATTCAGGACAATGATCTGATCCTTCGCCATCGTGGGCGCGATCTTCATGACATGCGCCAGTCCATGCGCACATTCGAGCGCCGGGATAATGCCCTCCGTCCGCGTACAGACCTGAAACGCCTCAAGCGCCTCATCATCCGTCACACCGACATACTCGGCCCGGCCGATATCATTCAGCCAGGAATGCTCCGGCCCGATCCCCGGATAATCCAGCCCCGCACTGATGGAATGCGCCTCCTCGATCTGCCCGTGCTTGTCCTGCAACAGATAAGTCCGGTTGCCATGCAGCACACCCGGCCGACCCCGGGAAATGGACGCCGCCGTCTTCCCGGAATCCAGTCCCCGCCCCGCGGCCTCGACACCAATCAGCCTGACGGACGCATCATCCAGAAACGGATGGAAAATCCCCATCGCGTTCGACCCACCACCAATGGCCGCCACGATCACGTCCGGCAGACGCCCCTCGGCCTCGGCCATCTGCTCCTTGACCTCAACCCCGATAATGGACTGGAAATCACGCACCATCTCCGGATACGGATGCGGCCCCGCAACCGTCCCAACGAGGAAATACGTGTCGGAGACATTGGCCCCCCAGCCCCGCATCGCCTCGTGCATCGCGTCCTTGAGCGTCCCCGCCCCGGCCGGCACGGGCTTCACTTCCGCCCCCAGCAGATGCATCCGGAAGACATTCGGCTTCTGACGCTCAACGTCAGTCGCGCCCATGTAAATGGTGCATTTCAGCCCGAAAAGCGCACAGACCGTCGCCGTCGCCACACCGTGCTGCCCCGCGCCGGTCTCCGCCACAATCCGGGTCTTGCCCATCCGCCGGGCCACAAGGATCTGACCCATGACGTTGTTGAGCTTGTGCGAGCCCGTATGGTTCAGCTCTTCCCGCTTGAAGTAGACCTTCGCCCCGCCAAGCTCTTCCGTCAGATGCTGTGCAAACCACAGCGGGCTCGGACGACCCACATAATCCTTGAGGTAGTAGTCCAGCTCCTTGCGGAACTCCGGATCGGCCTGCGCCGCACGATAGGCCTCATCCAGCTCGAACAGCAGCGGCATCAGCGTTTCCGCAACGAAGCGACCACCAAAAATCCCGAACCGCCCACGATCATCCGGACCGGAACGGAGGGAATTGGCCAACGGGGAGGACAGGGGGGAAGATGTGTTCGTCATACCGCACTCGGTTCCACTTCAGGGCCCCCATGCGATACCAAGGGCAGCCCCCGCCGTCCATCCATCTCGCTGATTTCCGACTTATCCTGCAACAATTCCGGGACAGGACCTTGCGATACCGAAGCAGGCAGGACATGAGAGAGCCTCACAGCCATTTCATTTGTCCCAAGGATCTGCCTGATGTTCCTCGTGCGCCCCGCTGGCGTTCCGGCCCGGGAAATCGGACCGGACGTCAATATTTCCAAAGCGGTCTGGCTCGACCTCATCAACCCGACCCCGGACGAGATCGACCGCGCGGAAAAGGCTCTTGGCACCCATATCCCTCGCCGTGACGAACTTGAGGAAATCGAAAGCTCGTCACGCCATCACGAGGACAATGGCGTCCTCTATCTTTCAACCCCCCTCGTCAGGCGCGCGGAAGACACGGCGTTTTCCCTGCCGATCGGCTTCGTCCTGACAGACACGCGCCTCATCACCGTCCGCTACGCCGACTATTATGGCTTCGACATCGTGGGCCGCCGTCAGGCCGAACGCGACCCCACCAAAGGCGAGCCCTCCGCCAACGAAATCCTCGTCGAGATCATCGAGGAAATCATCAACCGTCTGGCAGACATCTTGGAAGGCCTTGGCCGCGACCTCGACGCCATCTCCAAACGGGTTTTCAATACCGATCGTCCCCGGGATCCGGCGCGCGCGGGCGAAATGCTGCGTGAAACCCTGCGCCGCCTCGGCCATGGCGGCGATCTCGCCTCCATGATCCGCGACAGCCTGCTCGGACTGGACCGGATCCTGATCTATATTGGCGACAGGACAGAAAAAGACCCACAGGCCCTGAAAACCCGCATCAAGGTCGCAGGGCGCGACATCGCTTCCCTCAACGACTTCGATGCCCAGACCGTCAACAAGGTCCAGTTCCTGCTCGACGCCACACTTGGCTTCATCAGCATCGAACAGAATGACGGCATGAAAGTCCTGACCGTCGTCAGCGCCATCGGCATCCTGCCGACCCTGATCGCAGGCATTTACGGCATGAACTTCCACAACATGCCCGAACTTTCATGGAAATATGGCTACCCCTACGGCCTGACCCTCATGGCACTTTCGGTCATCCTGCCGCTGCTCTGGTTCTGGCGTCGGGGCTGGTTCGGCGCCCGTTAGGACGCTTCTTCCACCCGCAGACCCGGCCCCACGGACCGCTCCGGCAGCACCGAACGCTGATACGCGACCGGAAACTGCCGAAGCTGCTTTTCCCACAAAGCCGGATCGCCATTGCCGTTCTTCGGCAGAACAACACTGTCGACCCCACACCGACGCAGGAACGCCGCCTGATCCGGCAGAATATGCCCTTCCGCCCGGATCTCGCCCGAAAACCGCAGATATTCCCGAAGCTCCCGGGCCTGCGTGAACCCACGCCCGTCCCGGAAAATCGGAAACCGCAGCACCACAAGCTCCAGACGGTTCAGGTAAGGCTTCACAAGCGCCGGATCATCCGCACTCTCCAGCAGAACCGCCCGCGCATCATCCCGATCCGCAAGCTCTGTAACCGTCACCAGCACATCATGAACCTGCGCGGTCCGCTCGCCGAGTTCAAACAGTTTCATATGCTGCCTCCCTGAAAGGCTCATGCCCCAGACGCGTCAGGGTATCGAGGAACGTCTCCCCGCCCTCCCGTCGTCCGAGATAGCAATCCACAAGCCGCGCAATCGCATCCACAGTCTCGTCTTCGGGCAGCGCCGCCCCCAGAATCGTCCCGATCGCCGCACCGTTCTCGGCCCGACCACCAACCGTCAACTGGAAGAACTCTTCCCCGCGCTTGTCCACGCCTAAAAGCCCGATATGCCCGGCATGATGATGCCCACACGCATTGATGCAGCCCGAAATATTGATCCGCAGCGCCCCGATTTCCGCCTGCAGCGCCGTATCCGCAAACCGCGCCCCTAGCTTCTGCGCAATGGGAATGGACCGCGCATTCGCCAGCGCACAGTAATCCAGCCCCGGGCACGCCACGATATCGCCAATCAGCCCGATATTCGCTTCCGCCAACCCGACTTCAGCCAGCCCGAGCCACAGATCCCGCAACCGATCCTTGCGGACATGCCCCAGAACAACATTCTGCAAATGCGTGATTCGAATTTCGCCAAACGAATACGCATCCGCCAGATCCGCCAGACGCCCGATCTGCGCCGACGTCGCGTCCCCCGGAATTCCGCCCGCAGGCTTCAACGAGATCGTGGCAATGATATGCCCCGGATCGCGATGAACATGCGTGTTGCTCCGCACCCAGCGGTCAAAAATCGGATCCGCACGCCGCTGCTCCGCCAGAACAGCATCCGCATCCGCCGGAGCCTCCAGCAAAGGCACGGCAAACCGCGACCGGATCGCCGCAACCGCCTCGGGCGTCAGCCGATACCGCTCCAGATTCATCTGGGCGAGCTCCGCTTCAACAGCCTCGCGATAGGCCTCAACCCCGATCGCCTGAACCAGAATCTTAATCCGGGCCTTGTAGATATTATCGCGGCGCCCATGCGCATTATAGACGCGAACAATCGCCTCAAGTGTCGCCAGCAGGTGCTCTTCGCGCACGCTGTCAAACAGCTCTTCACCAATGATCGGCGTCCGTCCCAGACCACCACCCACGAAAATCCGGAATACCGGCGCCCCATCCTCACCCGGACGGGCCAGAATCCCGATATCATGAAAGCGCGCAGCCACCCGGTCATTCGGACTGCCCGAAATCGCGATCTTGAACTTGCGCGGCAGGAACGTGAACTCGGGATGCAGCGTGGACCACTGCCGCAGGATTTCCGCATGAACCCGAGGATCCACCAGCTCATCCGCCGCCGCGCCCGCATACTCATCCGCCGTCACATTACGGATGCAGTTCCCGCTGGTCTGAATGGCATGCATGTCCACTTCAGCCAGTTCACGCAGAATGGCAGGCGTATCCTCCAGCCGGATCCAGTTGAACTGGATATTCTGGCGTGTTGTGAAATGCCCGTAATCGCGGTCATACCGCCGGGCGATCTCACCCAGCCTGCGCAACTGTCGGCTGTCGAGAATCCCATAAGGAATGGCCACCCGCAGCATATAGGCGTGAAGCTGCAGATAAAGCCCGTTCATCAGCCGCAGCGGCTTGAACTCATCTTCGCTCAGCGTCCCGTCCAGACGACGCTGCACCTGCCCCTCGAACTCGGCAATGCGGGCCTGAAGAAAATCCCGGTCTATCCGGTCATACTGATAATGGCCGACAGGAAGGCTCACTGATCGGTCTCCACTGCAAATTCGGGATGGACAGTCGGGCCATGCGCCCGGATCTTTTCACGAACCGTGACAGGCTCAGGAGGAACCGCAGCCTGAACCGCAGTATCATAAACGCCCACAACACCATCACGCTGGGCCTCTGCCACCACGCGCGCGAGCACTGCATCCGCGTCTTCAGCATCCAGCAGGGACGCGCGTCCAATGTGAAGATCCCACGTCCCGTCAGCCCCCCACCAGACGGTGCGGCCATCCAGCAGACGGTTGGCAGTCAGAACCAGCTTCTGGCCTGGTTCAAGTCGGACAGGACGTTTCATCAGCGCTCACCTTCCTGATGAATCCCGATCTCACCGTGCGGCTGGACCCATCATGACTCCGTCCCGGTCTTCACGGCTGAACAAAGCACCGCAGACATATCCAGGGACAAGGAACTCACCACAGCAGACCAAACATTGATCCATCATGGTAAGATATCCAGTCCTCTAAAACCCATTTCGTGGTTTTTACAAAATACTTTTTTTACTGGTTATATGGAAAAGGAAATCGGTGCCCGGCTCGGACGCTGCATTCCCGCCTCTTCCGCATTCTGCAACAGATGCTCCAGCGTGACAGACGCCATCTTTTCCGAAACCTCATGATCCACCGACTGCCAGAACGGCTCCAGAACCTTGGTCCGCAGAAGATTGACCCCCTCCTCCGGCATTTCCGGATCTTCCGTCACGGTGCGGACGATCTCGTTCAGCGTGATGGTCCGCGGCGGCCGCCCAAGACGATAGCCCCCCTTGGGACCACGCACACTGGACAAAAGCCCCGCCCGGGAAAGAGCCTGTAACACGGGCTCGATCCCCCGGCGGAGCATATCGCCCCGGCGGGCAATATCCGCCCCACTCACGACCCCGGACCGGCCTGCATGGAAAGCCACATCCAGCATGATGGATATGGCGGTCAAAGCTCTATCACGACGGAGATACATGAGAATTCCGATTTGCTGCGACAGACAACGTCATCATGACATAGCCCGATTTCAGTTCGTCTATCTTGTTTTCCATGCTGGAATGTCAATCGCCCGTTGAAGGGTTCTTCTGATTTCCAACATATTCCCTGTAAAAACGGTGCCCAAGAGACGTGAGAACCTCGTATCCGATCGTTCCCGCCGCATCCGCGACATCATCGACACTGCGCCTGGGTCCGATCAGATCCACCATCATATCGGGACCAAGCTTTCCTTCCGGCACATCAGAAATATCCACGATCAGGGAATCCATCGAGACCCGCCCCAGAATCGGCAGACAGATCTCTTCGAACCACGCACAGCCCTGCCCGGCGCCATGCCGGGAAAACCCGTCCGCATACCCAACAGCCACCGTAGCGATCCGACGCACCCGCTCTGGCCGATAGGTCAGCCCGTAGCCGACCCCGTCGCCCGGAAGGATCTCCCGGATCTGCAACACATGCGCCTGAAGCCGGACCACCGGCGACAGCGGATTGGGGGCCGTCCGGTTGGGTGCAAGTCCATAAAGTGCGGCACCCGGTCGCACGACATCCAGATGATAGTCTGGCCCCAGAAAAATTCCCGATGACGCCGACAGGCTGAGCGGCGCAGACGGCAGCCGCGCAGACATCTCCAGCATCCGCTCTTTCTGAGCACGATTGGCCTGATGGTCCGGCGTATCGGCACAGGCCAGATGGCTCATGACAAGACCGACCTTCAGCCCACCCACAAGCCCTTCATTCTCCTGCAGGGCCTCAAGATCGGCACCAGAGAGACCAAACCGCGACATCCCGCTATCAACCTGAAGCGCCGCCTCAGGTACCGTGCCTGCACGCAATCCCGCTTCACGCCACGTCGCAATCTGCTCAAGGCTGTTCAGGACAGGCCGCAGACCATAACGTACGCAGTCTCCAGCCGCCTCGGGCCGCGGACCATGCAACACCGTAATCCGGGCTGTCTCCGAAACCACGGAACGCAGCCTGATGCCCTCATCGACATGCGCAACAAAGAAATCCCTGGCTCCGGCATGCTCAAGCACGGGAGCCACTCGCTCGATCCCCAGCCCGTAAGCATCCGCCTTGACGACAGCCGCACAGGAAGCGCCAGCGGCCAGCGTCTGAAGATACCGGTAATTGGAAGCAATCGCGTCCAGATCCACCGTCAGGCGGGCTCCGGCACGATAGGAAGGCCACAGAGGATCAGGACATGCACTCATCATGAAAGACGAGACTATCTCCTTCCCGCTTCGAATATCCTGCCGGACAATCGCATATTCTTTCAGCTAACAAAAAATCTATGACAGAATCTGCGAAAATAGACCGATAATTCCATCATGATCTTCGACCGCATCACCGAATCCATCCTGCGCATCCTCCAGCACGACGGGCGGCTCAGTAACGCCGATCTGGCACAGCGCGTCGGCCTCTCTCCATCGGCCTGTCTTCGGCGTGTCCGGCTGCTTGAGGAACAGGGAATCATCCGGGGCTACCGTGCCGTCATCGACGAGCGTTCGGCCCATAAACTGACAACCGTCATCGTCCAGATCACGCTCGAACGCCTGACGGACGAAACCCTGCGCCGATTCGAAGCCCGCATCCGCGAATGTCCCGATGTCCGGGAATGTTACCTCATGACCGGTGAAGCCGATTACCTGCTCCATGTCGCCGCGCGGGATCTTGCTGATTACGAACGCATTCACAAGGAAGAGCTCTCCCGCCTCCCCGGCGTCGTCCGCATCCAGAGCAACTTCGCAATCCGCCCCGTCGTCCAGCGCTGGATCAGTCAGGATGCTTCCTGATTCGTTAGAAATCAAAAATGCATTTGCGAACCATTTGCATTTGAACTAGGCTCTCTTCATCGGTCCCCGTGAACGGAAGCCTGCTTCTCCATGATCGTCTGCTCATGCAACGCGCTGTCCCATCAGGACATCGAAATCGCCATCCACAACGGCGCATCCCGGCCAGCGGAAATCTATTCAGCCCGGAAATGCAAAGCCAAGTGCGGCAACTGCGTCCCCGGCATCGTTTGCCTTCTGCGCTCCGCCCTTCAGAAAACACAGATGGAACAGACGCAGCTCAACGCCGCATAAAAAACAACCCGGACTAAGCCGGGTTGCTGGAAGTCACACTGTATACGCGGCTTCAGTCCTGATCGGGCGCCGAAGCAGAATTCTTCTGGATGTAACGCTCGATACCGACCTGCTTGATAAGGTCGAACTGCCGGTCGATGAAGTCTTCGTGCTCTTCTTCATTGACGAGGATTCTCAGCAGCAGATCACGCGAGACATAGTCCCGGACGCTTTCACAGTAAGCAATCCCGTCCCGCAGATCCTGAATGGCCTTCTCTTCAAGCTTCAGATCGCATTCCAGAATTTCCTGAACCGTCTGACCAATCAGAATCGGGTTCAGACGCTGAACGTTCGGCAGACCGCCCAGGAACAGGATCCGCTCGATCAGCCAGTCCGCATGACGCATCTCCTCGATGGACTCGTCATATTCCTTCTTCCCCAGATGGGTCACACCCCAGTGCCGCAGCGTCCGGGCATGAAGGAAATACTGATTGATCGCCGTCAGCTCATTCGTAAGCTGTGTGTTGAGATGCTCGATCACAACGGGGTCTTTGATAGCCATGTTTCCAGACTCTCCGAAAAAAGAAGAGAATATCGAACGCGGAGAGCAAAGGAAAATCATATTCCCAATACGCCCAGCCGACTGTCATGTGATGATGCTTACGCCCGAACCGATCTGAACAAAGCTCTCACCTGCTCAGACACGTCAAAGATCCGGAACGCATTCCCCGTCATAAATCCGTCGACGGGGCCGAATACCACCAATCCAGTACGACAGTTCGTGCGGACCCGTTATATCCCACAACGCCATGTCGGCTCGCATCCCCGTGCGAAGAGTCCCCACGTCCTGCGCAATGCCAAGAGCCCGCGCTCCGACAGAAGTCACGGCCCGGAAACTTTCTTCAGGCGTCAGACGGAAAAGCGTGCACGCCATGTTCATGACGGACGTCAGCCCCAGAACAGGGGATGTTCCAGGATTGCAGTCCGTCGCAAGACCGATATCAACCCTGTGCTTTCGCAGCAGTTCGACAGGCGGGACCTGCTTTTCCCGGATGAAATAAAATGCCCCCGGAAGCAGCATCGCAACCGTCTTCTGACGGGCCATGCTCATAACGGCATCTTCATCCGCATACTCAAGATGATCCGCAGACAACCCCTGATAGCGCGCGGCCAGAACCGTACCGCCCCCCAGAGAAAGCTGCTCCGCATGAATCCGGACGGGAAGCCCAAGCGCACGGGCCGCCTCGAACAGCACTTCCGTCTGAGCCGGCGAAAAAGCAATCTTCTCGCAAAATGCATCCACGCTATCGACCAGATTTTCGGCATGAAGGGCTGGCAGAACCTCATCGACCAGAAACTTCAGATACGCATCCGGCCGCCCCTGATATTCAGGCGGAACCGCATGCGCGCCCAGAAACGTCTTGTGAACGCGGATCGGCAGCCTCTCGCCAATGGCCCGGGCCACTCTCAGCTGTTTCAGTTCATCCGCCAGAGTTAGCCCATACCCTGATTTCACTTCCAGGCTCGTGGTGCCTTCCTGAATCATCGTCTTCACCCTTTTCAGGGATCCCTCCAGAAGATCCTGCTCCGAGGCCGCACGCGTGGCCGTGACGGTCGAGAGAATGCCACCCCCCTTCCGGGCAATATCCTCATAGGACGCGCCATTCAGCCTTTCCGCGAATTCACGGCTTCGGTCGCCGGCAAACACGACATGTGTATGGGCATCAATCAGCCCCGGCGTCAGCCACCCACCCTCGCCGTCTTCGATCAGGACTGCGAGATTTTCCGGCACATCCGGCAGATCTGCCTGCGCTCCAACCCAGCAGATCACACCATCGCGGATACCAACGGCACCATTGCGGATACACCCATACCCGTCTCCGGACGTGACGAAAGCCTCATCGCCTGTCGCAAGATGGACATTGAGCCAAAGGGCATCCCACATGGTGCTTCTCCGAATTGTTCCGGGTACGGTGATATATGTATATACATATCAGTCAATCCCATTATGATCCCGCATAGAAAACGGAATACGCTCCCTGAAGCGCTTCCATGTCATGCAACCTGGAATTTCGTGATGACCGAAGTGTTTGCAAAACAGGCCCTCCTTCCAGAGGGATGGCGCCACAATGTCCAGATCACCATAGAGGCTGACGGAACTTTCTCATCCATCACGCCCGACAGCACTCAAAAAACAGACGTCCCGCTTCTGGAAATGGTCGTACCACCGCAGATCAGCCTCCATTCCCACGCTTTCCAGCGGGCCATGGCAGGGCTGGCAGAGCGAAAACAGAACCCGGACGATACATTCTGGACATGGCGCACGCGCATGTACCAGCTCGCGCACCGCATCTCGCCCGAGCAGATGCAGGATGTAGCCGCATTCCTGTATATGCAGATGCTGAAAGCCGGCTACGCACAGGTCGCCGAGTTTCACTATCTCCATAATGCAATCGACGGACGCGCCTATGCGTCTCCCGCCGAAATATCCTCCCGCCTCGCCGCAGCCGCTACGGATGCAGGTATCGGAATCACACTCCTTCCAACCCTCTATGCACGCGGCGGGTTTGACGGCAGCCCCCTGAATGACGCCCAGAAACGCTTCGCCAGCACCCCCGACACAATCGCCCGCATTCTCTCCGACCTCCAGTCCGAATGGCGGGGCTCCCCGCTGGTCACAACCGGCGTGGGCCTGCACTCCCTCCGGGCCGTCGACATCCAGGGCCTGGGCAATCTGTTGCAGGCAGCGGGCCCCCGCGCACCCATCCATATCCACATTGCAGAACAGCAGCGTGAAGTAGAAGCCTGCCTTGCCGCCACAGGACAGCGCCCCGTCGCACACCTGATGAACCACTTCCCCGTTGATGCCCGCTGGTGCCTCGTTCACGCCACCCATCTCTCGGAAGGGGAAGTCACCGCCATCGCCCGCTCCGAAGCCGTCGCAGGCCTCTGCCCGATTACCGAAGCCAATCTCGGAGACGGCATCTTCCCGTTCGAGGCTTATGTCGCACAAACGGGACGTTTCGGTATCGGCAGTGACAGCAATGTCCTGCTCAGCCCATGGGAAGAGATTCGTCTTCTGGAATATGGCCTGCGTCTGCAAAGCCAAAAGCGCTGTGTAGCCCTTCCGCCGGAACAGAAAGGATCGATTGGCGCATGGCTGTATCGCCAGAGCCTCGCCGGGGGAGCACAGGCCTGCGGCATGTCGCTCAATGGCCTGCAACCGGGTGCCCGCGCCGATCTCTGCGTCCTCGACGAGCGGTGCCTGTCACTGCCGGACCTTCAAAATGACGACATTCTCGACTCCGCCATTTTTGCAACATCAAGCCCCCCGGTCCGTCACGTCATGTGCGCCGGACAATGGCGCATCACCGATGGTCATCATGCCGATGAAGCCCGCCTGACCAAGGCCTTTCACGCAACGCTGCGCACCCTGATGGCTGCCTGATATTTTCCGGATCAGAACGATGACGAACATTTTCTCCTTCAGCCCCGGCTCCCTCCCGATCCTGATCACAATCCCCCATGCAGGCGACAGACTGGCGCCGGGCATGGATGACCGCATGACCACGCGTGGCAGAAGACTGCCCGATACCGACTGGTACATGGAGCATCTCTACGCCTTCGCCTTATCAAAAGGGATCGGCATCCTGCGGGCGAATTTCTCCCGCTATGTGGTGGATCTGAACCGCGGAAGAGACGATGCCGCCCTCTACGCCGGACGCCCAAGCACCGGCCTAGTGCCGTTGCTCGGCTTTGATGGGCAGCCCATCTATCAGGAAGGGCAGGAACCTGATGCCGCCGAGATCGCCGTACGAACGGAACAGTACTGGCAACCCTATCACGACGCCATACAAGCCGAGCTGAACCGGCTGAAGGAAGAGTTCGGATGGGCCATCCTGTGGGATGCACATTCCATCTGCTCTGAAATTCCCAGACTGTTCGAAGGCCGGCTACCGGACCTGAATTTCGGCACGAACAGCGGACAATCCTGTGCCCCCTCACTGGCCGGGACACTCCTCGCCCGCGCAGAAACGCTGCCTTCCTACACCCATGTCCGCGACGGCCGTTTCAAGGGAGGTTATACAACGCGTCATTATGGTCAGCCTGAAGCGAACCTTCATGCCATTCAGCTCGAAATCGCACAGTCCACGTATCTTGCGTCCGAGTTTGACCCCTGGCCCATCAACCTTCAGGCCGCCGCAGATCTCTCGGCAGCTATCGAACAACTGCTGAATACAGCCGCAGACTGGCGTCCGTCTCCCCAGTCCTGAACTTCGAAGGGTCAGGCCGGGGCGATACAGTACAGAAGGGCGTCCTCACTCCCTTCTTCCGCTCTCAGCCTCCCGGCCGCCCCTTCCGGAAGCACGAGAAAGTCCCCTGCCCGCCCGGTCTGCGGCTGCCCCGACGCGCCATCAAACACCCAGTTCCCCCGCACAATAAGCACCGCCGCCCCGGCAGGCACATCAAAGCCTCGCGCGCCCTCAGCCCTGACCACATCCATGCGACATGCGCAGGATACGGGATGCATCAGGTTCACCACCTGAACCGGCCCATCCACCAGAACGGCGTCAGCGCCCAGCTCACCGGAAAACGTCAGGATCTCCCCAACCCGGGCCACATCACGTTCCGTTCCATCAGAAAGACAGAGCCGCACGCCAGCTCCCGTCAACAGGGCGATCTGCCTCCGCACCCCCGGAAAACGGGAGAACTCTCCGTCCTGCGTGATGTCAGCCACACTCAGGCGCCAGCCCTCATGATGGACAATGACCCGCGTCAGGCCACCGCCATTTTTCCACGCCTGTGGAACCAGATCGCCAATCCGCCGCGGCATACAGGCAGGCGGGAAAAGATTGTCATTTTCCGGATCCGGCTTCATATGTTCATACGCCTGCTTATGGGTGTGTCTGATATGTAAGTACAATAACCCGGCAGGATCAGAAATGCTCCCCTGCCCAAAGGGGGCAGATCCGTCCTCAAGAGAAGAAAAGGCAACGGGAGACGTGTCGCAGATCCTGGACAAGACGAAGACCATCGCACGTTACGAACAGGTGAAAGCCTTCATCATCGAGCGTATCGACTGCGGAGAATGGAAAGTCGGCCACCGGCTGCCCTCCGAACATGAATTCGTCGAACAGCTCGGTATCTCAAGAATGACGATCCACCGGGCCCTGCGTGAACTGACGGCCGACGGGATCGTCCGCCGCGCCCAGGGCGTTGGCACATTCGTCGCCCAGCCCGCAAAGCGCGTCGAGCTTCTGGAAATCCGCGATATCATCGATGACATCGTAGCCAGCGGCCATCAGCACCGCGCCGAAGTTATTGCCGTGGAAACGGTGCGTGCCGACAGCGATCTGGCCACAGCCTTTGAACAGCGCCCCGGCACACGCCTGTTCCGCTCCCTGATCGTCCATTACGAAGACGACCTGCCCCTGCAACTGGAAGAGCGGTACGTCTCGCCGCATTTCGCTCCGGACTATCTGGAACAGGATTTCACCCGCATCAATCCCCACCGCCACCTCTATGGCATCGCAGGGCCGGAAGAGATCGAGCATGTCGTTTTTGCCGTAACCCCCCCTCAAAGCATCTGCACCCTTCTCCAGCTTGCGGAACCTGAAGCCTGCCTGCAACTGATGCGCCGGACCTGGGTCGAAGGTCGCGTCGTCATGAAAGGCATCTTTACGTATTCAGGAAATCGCTACAGCTTCGGCGGCCGCTACCGCCCCTGAAAGGCACCGCCCGGCGGATTGACGTCACCAGCGCAGGACCTCTAGAGTTCTCTATTGTATAGACAATTCAGGGTGCCTTCGTGACCGAACTCCTGCTCGATCAGCCTCTCTCCCCGCAGGACATCTGCGACATTGCCCGGAAACGAAAAAAGATCCGGCTTTCGCAGGCAGCGCGACAACGACTTCAGGA
Source organism: uncultured Gluconobacter sp. (assembly GCA_937880175.1). GTDB lineage: Bacteria > Pseudomonadota > Alphaproteobacteria > Acetobacterales > Acetobacteraceae > Gluconobacter. Next base: position 12,856 of record CALFLO010000019.1, on the reverse strand, counting down.
CGCGCACCGGCGCCTGCGCACCCTGGTGGAGAACGAGGCCGCAGCCTACGGCCTCAATACGGGGGTTGGCGGCCTGTCAGACACCCGGATAACCCCCGAAAAGCAGTCCACCCTTTCCCGAAAAATCCTGTTCAGCCATGCAACAGGTGTCGGCCAGCCGCTCTGCGCTGAAGCCACACGCGCCATCATGGCCTGCGCCGTCAATGGATACTGTCTGGGCTATTCCGGCCTGCGTGCGGAAATCATTGATCGTCTTGTTGCGCTTCTAAATCATGACTGCCTCCCCATCGTTCCACGGGATGGCTCCGTCGGCTACCTCACACACATGGCTCATATTTCCCTGACCCTGATCGGTCATGGAACCCTCAAAGTCGGCGACACACATCAACCAGCCGCCAGGGTTCTCAGCCAGCTTGGTTTCGAGCCCCTCGTTCTTGAAGCAAAGGAAGGGCTGTGCCTTGTCAACGGCCTCTCCTGCGCAACGGGGGTCGCCAGCCTCGTCACTGAAGAAGGGCGTAACTGCCTCCAGTGGGCCGACCGGATTGCTGCCGCAACCTTTGACGTCCTTGGAGGGCAGCAGCGTGCATTCGATCCCCGTTCCGCGAAACTGCGCGTCATGCCCGGCCATCACACCGTATCGCACGGCCTCAACCGGGACCTGACAGACTCGGCACGGATTGCGAAATCCCAAGGCCAGCGAACACAGGATGCCCTGAGTCTCCGCGCCATCCCCCATATCCACGGATCCGTCCACGACGCCCTCTCCGGCATCAGCCAGACCGTCACACAGGAACTGCGCAGCCTTTCGGACAATCCGGCGATCATTGAGGACGAAACTGGCATCGGTGCCTTTTCCGAAGCCCATGCCGTAGGCGCCAGCATCGCCCGCGTCATGGACGAAGCCGCCATCGCAATGGCCTCTCTGGGAGCAGTCGCCGAACGGCGTCTGGATCGCATGATCAACCCCCTGATCAGCCCGTTCCCACCCTTCCTGTCGAGCGATTCCGGAACGGGAAGCGGCTTCATGATCGCCCAGTACACGGCCGCCTCACTGGTGAGCGCCAACCGCCGCAATGCCCTTCCCGCCAGTCTGGATGGCGGCATTACCTCAGGCCTTCAGGAAGATATTCTTGTGCATGCAACCCCCGCGGCCCTCAAGGCGCGGGACGTTGTCGCCAATACACGTTCCATCCTCGCCATCGAGCTCCTGGCCCTCTGTCAGGCCATAGACCTCGCAGACATCGCTCAGGACATCGCCCCCCGCACCCGGGCTCTCTACAACCGCATCCGGACCATCATTCCCCTCTACGAAGAAGATCATCCCCTCGCGACCGATATCACGCGCCTTGAGACGTGGATGCTGAAAGAGTCTCCAGCTTGAAACCGAAGTTCAGCCGGCCTCGGGAAGACTGGCGCCGGGCAAGGTTTCCACCCCGGAAGCCCGGATCTCCCTGAGAAGCACCGGCAGCCCGAACGGAATGCTGACAACACAGGCTGCACACCCTGCCACTCCCAGCATCGAAAAGGAGGAATGATCAATAATCAGCCCTCCAAGCGGTGCCCCCAGAGCATATCCCATGCGGTCCATACCGCCACAGAACGTCCCGATACGCCCCGTATGGTCCAGCGCCGCGGCACTTCCCAGCAGCCACGCATAAGATAGCATGGAACAGTTCCAGTAGATGATCACACCCGCCGTATAGCTCCAGGAATCCCACGCGGAACACGCAAGAAGCCCTCCCACACCCGTTCCCACAAGCGTCAGTGGCAGAATGATTTCCCGGCGCAGACTACGGGCCAGCGCCCCCACAACGAAGCTGACCAGAACACTCGACACAATTCCCACCGTCGAGAGAAAAACAATATAATCGGCCGACAGATGAATGGCCCGGCCAACACGCTCGGCAAAAGACCATGCCATGCTCGAGCCCAGAGACGATCCGACCCAGATAAACAGCAAAGCCACCCCACCGGGCGTCAGACGCATCTTTTCCGTACTCTGCCGGACGGGCAGCGGCGGCGCATGCCGGAGCGTCATCATGAAAGGCGCAATAATCGCCACAATGGCCGCGATGCCCACAAACACACCCAGCTCGCCAAAGCTTCGTGTTGCATGGGGAATGGCATCAATAACCGCAACCAGAACAATCAGCCCCCCACCATTTGAAATGGCATACATCCGGTCAGGGTTCCTGCTCGCCGAAGCCGCGCAGACATAAGATCGCCCCAGCAGGGCCTCCCCCAGACCAAAGAGAATGGCACACCCCCAGGTCCAGACCGATGACGACGGACCAGCCGCCGTCAGAAGAGACGAAACGGCAGCCAGACCGGCCCCCAGAAAAGCCGTCATGACAACCGAAACCCGCCCCTTCAGGCGAGACAGCACCATCATGAAAACCGCAAAGGACATGATTTCGAAAAAACCGAACATTCCCGCCCGGCTGGCGGACTGATGCAGCCCTGACATCAGTGCATCAATCTGAAAGGGCATCACGGACGAACCGAGATACGCACACCCGGAGCAGATGCTGAGCCCCAGAGACAGCAGCAGAAGCTGCCGCCCCGGAAGATAACGGGTCGCCTGTATCCCTGTCATGATGATCGCAGTTATCCTGTCATAATCAAAAAAAAAGCGCATTCCCGAAGAATGCGCCTCTGAGACCTCATTTCCTGTTCGTAATCATGGGCAGGTTCAAGCCCTTTTCATGCGCACAGGAAACAGCAATGTCGTAGCCGGCATCGGCATGCCGCATCACACCCGTGGCCGGATCATTCCACAGCACACGCCCCAGACGGGCTGCGGCATCCTCTGTGCCATCTGCAACAATGACCATGCCCGAATGCTGGGAAAATCCCATCCCGACACCACCGCCATGATGCAGCGACACCCAGGTCGCCCCCGAAGCGGTATTGAGCAGAGCATTCAGCAACGGCCAGTCGGAAACGGCGTCCGATCCATCCCGCATGGCTTCCGTTTCACGATTGGGACTGGCCACCGAACCACTGTCCAGATGATCGCGCCCGATCACGATCGGAGCCTTCAGCTCTCCGTTGGCCACCATCTCGTTGAACGCCAGACCCAGCCGGTGACGGTCCCCGAGACCCACCCAGCAGATCCGGGACGGCAGACCCTGAAACTGGATTTTTTCCCGTGCCATATCGAGCCAGTTATGCAGATGTTTGTCGTCCGGCAGCAGCTCCTTGACCTTCGCATCGGTCTTGTAGATGTCCTCCGGATCACCCGACAGCGCCGCCCAGCGGAACGGACCAATCCCCCGGCAGAACAGCGGCCGGATATAGGCAGGCACGAAACCCGGGAAGGCAAAGGCATCTTCCAGCCCCTCTTCCAGCGCCATCTGGCGAATATTGTTACCGTAATCGAACGTCGGCACGCCCATCCGGTGAAACGCCACCATGGCCTCGACCTGAAGCCGCATGGACTCCCGCGCAGCCTTCTCAACCGCTGCCGGATCCGTGATCCGCAGCTTCTCAGCTTTCTCCAGCGACCAGCCCGCAGGCAGATAGCCGTTCAGCGGATCATGGGCGGATGTCTGGTCCGTCACCCCATCCGGACGAATGCCACGCCGCACCAGCTCCGGGAAAACTTCCGCGGCATTCCCCAGAAGCCCCACGGAAACAGCCTCGCCCTTCGCACAGGCGTCATGAATGATTTCCAGCGCCTCATCCAGATCCTGCACCTGCCGGTCCAGATACCCCGTCTCCAGACGCTTCTGGAGACGCGAAGGCTCACATTCCACCGCGAGCATGGATGCACCCGCCATCACGGCGGCCAGCGGCTGCGCACCGCTCATCCCCCCCAGACCACCCGTCAGGATCCAGCGGCCCTTGAGGTCACCGCCGTAATACTGGCGACCCATTTCAACGAAGGTCTCGTACGTCCCCTGAACAATCCCCTGACTTCCGATATAGATCCAGGACCCGGCCGTCATCTGGCCGTACATCATCAGCCCCGCCCGATCGAGTTCGTTGAACTTCTCCCAGGTGGCCCAGTGCGGCACGAGGTTGGAGTTCGCAATCAGCACACGCGGCGCATTGGAATGCGTCCGGAACACCCCAACCGGCTTGCCGGACTGCACAACCAGCGTCTCCTCGTCACCCAGCTCCCTAAGGCATTCCACGATCCGGTCATAGCAGTCCCAGTTCCGTGCCGCCCGACCAATACCGCCATAAACAACAAGCTCCGAAGGCTTCTCCGCAACGTCCGGATCAAGATTGTTCATCAGCATCCGCATGGCCGCTTCAGTCTGCCATGACTTCGCGGTGATCTCGGAGCCATGGTCGGCACGGATCACACGATCATTCGACAGGCGGGAAGACACGGAAGGAGAATTGACCATGAGTAAGGTCTCCATTTTCATAGATACAGAAAGAGGGTTGGAAAGGTTCAGAAACCAGCCGCCACGGTCATCGCAGTCGTAAATCGCGGCGCGATGTAATATCCGGGAGAACTTCCATCAATCGAAGTCCCGTAAATGCCGCGTGCGGCCTGGGCATTCAGCTGGGGCGACGCAATACCGGACAGACCTGTCTCATCCGTCAGATTGATGAACGCGACCCGGATTTCCGGATGTTTGACAAACCCGACACTCGGCAAACGATATCCCAAAGACAGGTTGAATGTCTTGTAAGCGGGCATTTTCTCGTCGTTCATGAAGGTCGAATACTGGGATCCAGTATACTTGAACGAAAATGTTCCAAAGAAATTCTTGTAGTCATAAACAAGGCCAAAAGAGCCCTGGAACGAAGGACTGCGAACAGCCGTTTTCCCCGCCGTCGGCAGATAGTCGTTGCCGACCTGAATATTGTTATCGATGGTGGCGTGAAGATATTCGACGGAAACGTAAGGCGAAAAGCCATAGAACGGCATCAGACCGGCTTCAAAATCGACACCACGGGACGTCTGCCCCCCACCATTGATCGTCGAATAAACGGGGACGTTATTGACGTAACGCAGGCTGGATACCTGCCGGTTCGTAAAGTTGTAATTGAACAGCGCCAGACTGGCATGAACGATTTTGTCCTGATACCGGTAGCCCAGTTCTTCAGAAATCGAATATTCAGGCTTGATCGCCGGATTGCCTTGGGTTGAAACGGCCCCACCGGAATAGGAATTATACAGGGTGTCATCAATCGGCATCAATGTATTGGTGCTCGCATTGATGAAGACCTGATTGTGGGAATCAATCTTGTACGTGGCCGAAACACGCGGCAGCGGCTGAAAATTATTGGCGCCCACATGATACTGCGTCCCAGGCAGACCATTGGTTCCCGCCTTGCTCATCATCAGCGTCTTGATACCGCCCACAATTTTCAGGCGATCATTGAGAAGCGAGATTTCGTCCTGCAGATAAAGCGCATTCGTCTGCGTGACGGTATGCTCCTTCTCGGCAAGATATGGCTGACCATTGCCCATGGTCACATTCTGCACACTCCAGGCCGAAGCCGCATTTCCAAGCGAATCAACCGACGAAAACGGCATCGAAAGATCATCAACGCTGTACTGATACCAGTATCCCAGCGTCACTTTCTGAACACCGAACTGGCGCGAAAGGGACGCGTTGAACCCGCCAACAGACTGCGCGCCCACGTAATCGCTTCTCACACTTCCACCCGACGCCTGAGCGTCAGGAATATTTACGGAAACAGGCTGTGTCCCGTAATAATTCCCATCAGACGACAATGAGGATGACGCTGGCGAATTTTGCATCGCATACAGGAAATACGGCGTGACATTGAGTTTCACCTTCCCCGGCAGCGTAAAATCCGAGGGAAGACTCATCATGATCTGCTCCCATTTCCAGCGGTTCTGGCGCCAGTAATCCGAGCTTCCGGGTGAAAATGTCCCATTCCACGCATAACTCCGGCCCGAACTCTGCCAGTCCGCAAGCGTCGGGTTCGGATTATACATGTAGTTCATGTCAACATATGAGCCGACCAGCTTCATCTGGTCCCCGTTTGCAAATTCCTTCTTGAACCCGAAATCAATATGCCGACGCATCTGCCGCCCCGGGCCAAGCGAATTTTTCGCAGTCCCGTTGGAAAACGAAACATAGGCGGACAGACCGGCATTTCCGATATCCCCGGTATCAAAACGTCCATAGAAACGCTGCAAGTTCAGCGTTCCGTAACTGTAGTCGATCAGGCCACCCATTTTATGGGCAGGGTCGCGCATTGAGGTCGTCACCTGCCCACCTGACGCATTGACCACAGGAGCGGTAATGGATGACGATCCCTGCGTCAGGCTGACGGAATCAATATCTTCCCCGTCTGCCCAGTAGGTCGGATAGCCATTGTAAGTCTCGATATCGTTGACGGGCATCCCCTCCCAGACCTGCCCAATTTCGTTCCCGCCAAGTCCGCGCACGCTCAGCAGGGAATTGGCGGCAAACCCATAAGGATCGCTCTGGGAAAGATTGGCGCCCGGAGCAAGCGAAACCGCCTGATAGGCCGTCGTCGTCGAAGCCTGTTTGTTGATATATTCCGACGTCACGGTACTGCGCATGTCTCCGCCCGTCTGAACAGCCATCAGGCCGCCACCCGCTATATGCCGGACCTTGCCATACGCCCCGTCTTCACCCGCAGCATGGACGGAAATAACCTCAGGGCCATGCGCGCTGACAGCATGAGGCTTCCGTTTCGCCGGAGTTCCAGCGGCATGCGCCTGCAACCGGGCGTGCGAAGGGATCGATGACGCCGCTCCAGCCAGAGAGGTCGACGCCAGAAACGTCATGGTGGAAAGGGCTACACAAGCACGACGGCGTTTGGCAATTGGCATGGTACCTGCTCGAAATCATTTCGTATCGAAATCACAATGTCATACCTAGTTGCATATGCAACCTCTGTTTTTTCCTTACATGACAGATACATGTCGATGATACGAGGAAAAACAGAAATATAATTGTTATTTAACAATAGGTTATGAGGAATAATTTTTGCTTTGAAAAAATATTCCGGTTCACTCCCCAATGCGTGACAGCAGACAACCTGCCATGGGCCGGCAGGCTGCACATCGAAAGCACCCACAATGGGTAATCATGAAAATGTATCTATATATCAGATGTTTATCTCATATTTTATCTGACCTGATCCTGAAGAGAATCCCAATGCACAAGATTCGCAAACGCCTGAATATTTCTGTTCGCAAATTTGTATAAGCAAATCGCTCTTGCGATAGCCGCCTGCCTTGGGCATGCTTCCAGACCTCCCCCCCCTTCATGAGAGTGCCCATGTCCTGGACCCGGGTTGAAACAGGCGACCCCGTTTCGCCATTCGTGCAGAAAGCCAGCACCAGTTCCGGTGCCCTCTCCTTTGACATGATGGGCGGTCGCAGAATCCTGCTGTTTTTCTTTTCGTCCTCAACCGACCCTGCAGTCAAAGACGTCCTGCAAAAACTCTCCCGTTATGCAGACGTCCTGAATCGCAGGGACTGTCTGTTTTTAGGGGTTACTCTCGACCCGGCCGATACGGGACTCCTCAAAAACCGGTCCGACCTCAGATCGGTCTGCTTTCTTTATGATACCGATCGCACCTGTCATCAGACATTCGGGATTGCTGAAAACACACCGCCAAGCTGGATAGAGCTCGATCCGATGATGCATGTGGTGAAAACCCGCCTTCACCAGCCCGAACTGGAACAGATCCTGCTTCCCGAACTGTTGCAAAAAGCCCTGTCCCCGCAACAGGCAATGCCCGTCCCAGTCCTCATGCTGGAACATATTCTGGAACCAGAGTTCTGCCACGACCTGATCCAGTATCACCTGACCCACAATCCCCAGCCCTCTCCCATCCTGACCTCCGATGCCTCCGGAAATCCGATCAGAACAGTCGCCCCGGATTTCAAACGCCGTCTGGATACGCCCCTGCGTGACCGACAGATTGTCAGCGACCTTCAGAACCGCATCATCCGTCGCGTCGTCCCCGAGGTCTTCCGCGCGTTCCGCTTCAAGGCCACACAGATGGACAGAATGCTGGTCAGTTCCTACGACGCCACGAATGGCGGTTTCTTCGAGGCCCATCGAGACAATACGGTTCCCAGCTCCGCCCACCGTCAGTTCGCCGTGTCCCTCACTCTCAATGACAACTACACGGGAGGAGAGCTGACCTTTCCGGAATTCGGCCCGCAGACATTCAGAGCCCCCGCAGGAGGAGCCATCGTATTTTCATGCGCGCTGCTCCATGCTGTTCAGCCCGTCACCTCGGGCCGAAGATACGCCTGCCTCCCATTTGTATACTAAGCCGGGATCCAGAAGCCCTTTATCGCCCACCAAGCTTGACCAATATTGGCATCATCATCGCAAAAAGCTCTGCCTGTGATGAAATGGAACACCGCATATGGATCTGCTTGCGAAACACCTTCACCGTCTGCACGCTGACACCCATCAAACGTGCAATCGAACTCGAAGAATGTCCGCGCACAATCAGTAATGCCGTCTGTGACTGCCGTGCCGTCAGCACCACGCCATACGTCTTTCTGAACTGATCCCAGAACTCCGTCATGGCGTCTTCTCCATCACGGCCACCGCCGTCCTGAACAACCGCAAGATCCGACCAGTGCCGCGCAGCCAGAGCCGCGACAACAGGCTGGATTTTCAGAGCATTTTCCCACTCGGCCGTAACGAATTTCCTGCCAGAACTCGTGTCCCGCCCCAGACAGATGTGGATGGAGACGTCCGCAGAAATCCGGACCAGATACGTCATCTCGTCCAGAATATTCGTATCCCTGTAATACTTCAGATAATAATCCGACAAAGAAAAACAATCCGGAACAATATCTTCCAGCCGATACAATCCGGAACAGGCCCCGGCTCTGTCCACCACGAAGAACGGATCAAGCAGATAAATACCCGTGCAATACGCACTGTCGAAACTGGCGTGAACGCTTTTTTCCTTTGAATGGGCAAACAGACATTTCGGCCGACCATCTCCCACATAGGCAAGGATCGTCACGTTATCAATTGGAATACAACTTTCAAACCACGCCACAAGCTGCCGTTCAAACACAGGCGTCATCAGAGCCGAAATAACCGAAGCGAGCTGCTGTTCCTGCGGATGTGACACGCGGCTTATACCCCTTCAGGGCAATATACTTCCCATTCGCGCAAACCCTACCATCACGCATCAGAGGCTGCACCCCGCGCAGCGAATACGGATGGAAGAGATGAACATGTCGTCTACATTACCCCAGACCACCGGTGATATTCTCGCAGCCGATGCACATCTCGTTCAATCCTGGGCTGATCTTGACGGCCTGAAGAAACCTCATGCCCGCACCGCGATCGTTGCCGCAAAAGGCACCATGGTGCGCGACAGCAACGGTCAGGAACTGATCGATGGAATTGGTGGCCTGTGGTGCGTCAATGTGGGCCACGGACGCCCCGAGATCATTGACGCAATCTCCACCCAGCTCTCAACGCTGGATTTTTATTCAACCTTTTATACCTTCACACACCCGACAGCCGCCGCACTCGCCCGGAAGCTGGCTGAACTCGCCCCCGGCAACCTGAACCGCGTACATTTCTCAACCTCAGGATCAGACGCCAATGACGGGGCCGTGCGCATCCTGCATCATTATTACGAGCGGCTGGGAAAACCCGCCAAAAAGCTCGTCCTGAGCCGCCACGGCGCCTATCACGGCTCGACTTACCTCTCAATCGCAATGACAACACCTGCCTACTCGAAGGGCTGGTCAAAAGCCGAGGGGATCGTGCATCACCTGAAAAAGCCCCACTACTGGCGCGAAGGTGACGGCATGACGGAAGCGGAATTCACGGATCTGCTGATCGCCGATCTCCGTCACGAAATCGAACGCCTCGGCCCCGACAATATCGCCTGTTTCATTGGCGAACCCATCATGGGAGCGGGCGGAGTGATCGTTCCGCCCAACGGATACCACAGGCGCGTTCAGGACGTGTGTCGGGAATACGATATCAAGTTTATCGCGGACGAAGTCGTCACCGCTTTCGGACGTCTCGGACATTTCTTCGCATCCGAAGCCGTTTTTGACACCCAGCCCGACATCATCACCATCGCAAAAGGGGTCACGTCCGGCTATCAGCCCCTCGCCGCCACGATCATGTCCGACGAGATTTACGACGTAGTCTCAGGCCCCGATGGTGCGTTCACGCATGGCATGACCTATGCCGGTCATCCCGCCGCCGCCGCCGCCGGCCTAGCAAACATCGCCCTGATGGAAGCCGAACACATTCCTGAGCGGGTCCGCGTGACCGGAAAAATTTTCGAGAATACGCTGCGAACACTGGAAGATATCGACATCGTGGGCGAAGTGCGGGGCAGTCATTTCATGATGGGTATAGAATTCGTCAAAGACAAAACCAGCAAAAGCCTCTTTGACACAGAACTCAACATCGGAATGCTTGTCGCCCGCAAAGCCCAGGAAAAAGGCCTTGTCGCACGACCACTGGGACATATCCTGATCCTCTCCCCCCCTCTGATCCTGTCAGAAGCACAGGTCGCGGGGATTGGAGAAATCCTCCGCGAAAGCATCACGGAGGTCATGAACGAACTTCCAAAATATTGCCGATAACGACCGGTAATACCCCTCAGTATCCCCAGTCCGGATGATAGGTGAGCGCGGGGACTTTCCCCGCCTCTATTTCCCCAATGGCTCCCGCGACATATGCCGCCTGCATTTTACAGGAGGCCTCCGCCGCCACATGGGGGGTCACAAAAACCTTCGGATGCTGCCAGAACGCAGAGTCTTCTGGCAGAGGTTCCGGCGCAAAAACATCCAGAACAGCCCCCGGCATACGCCCGCTATCCAGAGCCGAAATCAGATCTTCCGCCACCACCTGATCTCCACGTCCGACATTGATCAGGCTCCCCCCCGGCTTCAGATGAGACAGGAATTCCGCATCAATCAGACCTCGTGTCTGAGGTGTACTGGGCAGAAGATTGACCAGAATATCCGTCTTCCCGAGAAGCTCAACCTTACCGTCTTCCCCGAAATACAGCGGAATATCTTCAACAGGCCGCACCCGGCGACACCATGCCGAAACCTGAAACCCGGCCTTTGACAATCTCCGCGCAACCGCCGAACCCAGATTGCCATACCCCAGAATACCGATCGTGGTCTCAGCACTCGTGCGATATTCGAGGTTGCGCCGCCAGATTTTCCTTTCCTGCTGCAACGCCCAGGTTCGCGCATCCCGCAGCAGCGACACAATCGCCCACAAGACGTAATCGGCCATAAGAACCGCCGTCTGATCCCCGCCCATCCGAACCAGCATAACGTCTTTTGGAAAGTCCCCCCGACCCACCAACTGATTGACCCCGGCCCCACTACACAGAATGGCGCGCATCTTTCCCATTTTCGCCATCTCCCCGGGAGCAGGATCCCAGACAAGGGCATAATCGGCTTTGGACGGATCAAACGCCGGATCAAACCACGAGACCGTCTGAATCTGCGGCGCCACTTCCTGAAAAGCCTTACGCCACTCATCCCAGGCACCGGGACCTTCAGCACTGACTGCAAGCGTTACCATGAAATTCTCCAATAGGGTTTCGTTACAGATGCAGTTCCATCATGATTCCGGACCAGTCAGTATTTTATCCAGACCGTCTTCAGCGCGGAATATTTATCAAAACTGTGAATCGAAAGATCCCGCCCAAAACCGGACTGCTTCATGCCCCCGAACGGCGTCATCGGAGACAGCGCATCGACCGTATTGATCGACACGGTTCCCGCATTCAGCCTGTCCGAGACCGTCAATGCCCGCGTGATATCCCTGGTCCAGACGGAAGCCGCCAACCCATAAGGCGTATCATTAGCCAGAGCCAAAGCCTCTTCTTCGTCACGGAAAGTCTGCACAACCAGAACCGGCCCGAAGATCTCCTCGCGCACAACCTCAGCATCATGGGGAACATCCGCAAAGATTGTCGGCTGGATATAAGCCCGCGACGCCCCAAAGGTGATCTGGCCGCCGCCTGTCACAAGCGTTCCGGTCCGACATCCCGCCGCGATAAAACCCGCAACGCGGTCGGCATGTTCCACCGTCGCCATCGGCCCCAGCCGCGTTGCCGGATCCAACGGATTACCGGGCACCAGAGCCTCGGCCTTTTCCTTCAGCCGCCCGATCATGTCCTGCGCAATCGACTCATGCACCAGCAGACGTGAATTTGCCGAACAGATCTGCCCCTGATTGAAAAAGATCCCCCAGGCTGCCTTTTCCGCCGCAGCATCCAGATCCGCATCCGGGAACACCAGACACGGGCTCTTCCCCCCCGTCTCCGGCCAGACCTGCTTCATGTTGCTTTCGCCAGCATAGCCCTGAAAGAGCTTTCCGATTTCCGTCGAGCCGGTAAAGGCCAGACAGTCCACATCCTCATGCAGCCCCAGCGCGCGCCCTGCCTCATGCCCGAACCCCGTCACCACATTCAGAACACCGGCCGGCAGACCGGCTTCGGATGCAAGTTCCGCAAGACGCAGCGCGGAAAGCGGTGACTGCTCGGCAGGTTTGAGAACAACAGAATTGCCCACGGCCAGAGCCGGCGCAATCTTCCAGATCGCCAGATCAAGCGGAAAATTCCACGGAACAACCACGCCCACGACCCCAAGCGGAACCCTGCGCACCATCGCAAGATCCCGCCCACCCGTCGGAGCAATCTCGTCGTAAAGCTTGTCGATGGCTTCGGCGTGCCACTGAAGAATAGCCGCAGCCCCCGGAACATCAATCGTGAGCGTGTCCGAAATCGGCTTCCCGACATCCAGCGTGTCCAGAAGGGCCAGTTCTTCAAGATTGTCCCGCAGCAGCTGAGCCCAGCGCAGCAGCACAGCCTTGCGATCCGCAGGCGACATCCCGGCCCAGCCCCCCCTCCC